>NZ_JBEZFS010000024.1:0-105167 GCF_040649575.1 Nonomuraea sp. NPDC048916 | reverse complement strand
CGGGGATCGTCCCGGTCGTGCTCGCCGTAGTCGAGGACCAGCTCGAACAACCATGCGGCGGCCGACAGGTCCGGCTCGACGAGCCTGCTCACCCGGTTGGGGCGCGCTGGCCAAGACCACCGACATCCCCGTGGGCGGGGGGACGGTCTTCAAGGACCGGAAGATCGTGGTGACGCAGCCCACCGCGGGCGACTTCAAGGCGTACACCGCGGTCTGCACCCACCAGGGCTGCACGGTCGCGGGCGTCGACAACGGTTTGATCGAATGCCCGTGTCACGGCGGCAAGTACAAGATCGAGGACGGCTCCGTGGCGGGCGGGCCACCCAAGGGGCCGCTCGCCGAGACGGCGATCAACGTGGAGGGCGACCAGATCACGCTGGCCTGACCTCGTGCCCGCCGTACCCGGACGAGCCGTACCTGGACCAGGTTTATCTGGACAAAACGTACGGCGGGCCGTCCTGTCGGTGTGGGCCGTTAGGCTTTGGTCGTGGTGAGATCCGCGGGCAGTTCCTTGAGTTACCGGCCCAAAGCAGGCTCGATCCCCGATTCCCCGGGGGTCTACCGGTTCCGGGACGGTCACGGCCGCGTGATCTACGTCGGCAAGGCCAAGAGCCTCAGGCAGCGGCTCAACTCCTACTTCGCCGACCTCACCGCGCTCCATCCGCGCACGCAGACGATGCTCAACACCGCGACCGGGGTCGACTGGACCGTCGTGGGCACCGAGGTCGAGGCGCTGCAGCTCGAATACTCCTGGATCAAGGAGTTCGACCCCCGCTTCAACGTCAAATACCGCGACGACAAGTCCTACCCCTACCTCGCCGTCACGATGGGCGAGGACTTCCCGCGCGTGCAGGTGCTGCGCGGCGCCAAGCGCAAGGGCACCCGCTACTTCGGCCCCTACTCCCACGCCTGGGCCATCCGTGAGACCGTCGACCTGCTGCTGCGCGTCTTCCCCGTCCGCACGTGCAGCGCGGGCGTGTTCAAGCGGGCGGGCCAGATCGGCCGGCCCTGTCTGCTCGGCTACATCGACAAGTGCTCGGCGCCCTGCGTCGGCCGGGTCACCCCCGAGGAGCACCGCGCGCTGGCCGAGGACTTCTGCGACTTCATGGCGGGCAACACGAGCCGCTTCATCAGGCGGCTCGAGAAGGAGATGCGCGAGGCCGCGAGCGAGCAGGAGTACGAACGCGCGGCCAGGCTGCGCGACGACATCCAGGCGCTGCAGCGAGCCCTGGAGAAGCAGGCGGTCGTGCTCGGCGAGGCCACCGACGCCGACGTGATCGCGCTCGCCGAAGACCCGCTCGAGGCCGCCGTCCAGGTCTTCTACGTGCGCGGCGGCCGCATCCGCGGCCAGCGCGGCTGGGTCGTCGACAAGGTCGAGGAGACCTCGCCCGGTGAGCTGGTCGAGCAGTTCCTGCTGCAGATGTACGGCGAGGCCAGCCCCGAGTCGATGCCCCGCGAGGTGCTCGTGGCCGCGCTGCCGCCCGACGCCGAGGCGGTCACCGAGCTGCTGGCCGAGCAGCGCCGGGCCAGGGTCGAGGTGCGGGTGCCGCAGCGGGGCGACAAGAAGGCGCTGATGGAGACCGTCGAGCGCAACGCCAAGGAGTCGCTCGCGCAGCACAAGATCCGCCGGGCCGGCGACCTGACCACGCGCAGCAAGGCGCTGCAGGAGATCGCCGACGCGCTCGACCTCGACCAGGCCCCGCTGCGCATCGAGTGCTACGACGTCTCCCACCTGCAGGGCGAGAACGTCGTGGCGTCCATGGTGGTCTTCGAGGACGGCCTGGCCCGCAAGAGCGAATACCGCCGCTTCGCCGTCAAGACCAAGGAAGGCGACGTCGCCTCGATCTACGAGGTGATCATGCGGCGGTTCCGGCGCTACCTCGAGCAACGCTCGGCCACGGGCGAGCTGGCCCCCGACGACGACGCCCACAGCCCCATCGACCCCGAGACGGGCAAGCCGCGCAAGTTCGCCTACCCGCCCAACCTCGTCGTGGTCGACGGCGCCGGGCCGCAGGCGGCCGCCGCCCAGCGGGCGCTCGACGAGCTCGGCATCGACGACATCGCCGTCTGCGGCCTGGCCAAGCGGCTGGAGGAGGTGTGGCTGCCCGGCGACGACCAGCCGGTCATCATGCCGCGGTCGAGCGAGGGCCTCTACCTGCTGCAGCGTGTCAGGGACGAGGCACACCGGTTCGCCATCACCTACCATCGTTCCAAGAGGTCGAAGTCCGTCAAGGAGAGCGCGCTCGACAGCGTGCCGGGTCTCGGACCGGCGCGGCGGCAGGCGCTGCTCAAGCACTTCGGCTCCGTGAAGAAGCTGCGCGAGGCCACCGTCGCCGAGATCTGCCAGGTCCCCGGCATCGGCCCGTCGACCGCCGAGGTGATCTCGTCAACGCTGAAGGGGAAGTCACCATGAGCACCCCCCGCGAGGGAGCGCCGGCGTCTCGCCTGAGGAGCGCAGGGAGCGGAGCGCCCGGAGTGACGAGGGAAGACGCCGGAGCTCAGCGACCGAGCCGCCGAGCGGAGTTCGGCAATGAGCAGGAGTGAACCATGAGCATGGAGCCGGCGTTCGTCATCGTCACCGGCATGTCGGGGGCGGGGCGCAGCACCGCGGCCAAGGCCCTGGAGGATCTCGGCTGGTTCGTCATCGACAACCTGCCGCCCGGATTGCTGTTCGCCATGGCCGAGGAGGCGGGCAGGGTCAAGCTCGCCGCTGACAAGGTGGCCGCGGTCGTCGACGTGCGCAGCCTGGCCTTCACCACCGACCTCAACGCCGCCATCGAAGAGCTCGAAGCCCGGGGCGTGCGCGTGCGCGTGGTGTTCCTCGAGGCCAGCGACGAGGAGCTGGTGCGCCGCTTCGAGAACGTCCGCCGCCCCCACCCGCTGCAGGGCGAGGGCAGGCTGGTCGACGGCATCACCCGCGAGCGGGGCATCCTGCGCGAGGTGCGGGCCAACGCCGACCTGGTCATCGACACCTCCTCGCACAACGTGCACGAGCTGCGCAACAAGATCGTCAATTTCTTCGGCGGCGACGACCGTCCGGGACTGCGGCTCAACGTGGTCTCGTTCGGGTTCAAGTACGGCCTGCCGGTCGACGCCGACCTCGTCGTCGACTGCCGGTTCCTGCCCAACCCCCACTGGGTGCCGGAGCTGCGGCCGATGAACGGCCTCGACGCGCCCGTCCGCGACTACGTGCTCGGCCAGCCCGGGGCCAAGGAGTTCCTCGACGCCTACGAGGAGGTGCTGCGGGTGGTCGCGACCGGCTACGCCCGCGAGGGCAAGAGCTACGCGACCCTGGCGGTGGGCTGCACGGGCGGCAAGCACCGCAGCGTGGCCATGGCCGAGCAGGTCTCCGCGCGGCTGCGTGACCGCGGGATGGAGGTCCAGGTGAGTCACCGGGATGTGGGCCGGGAGTGACCGATGACAGCGAAGGCCTAGGCGCTGACAGCGAAGGCCTGGGCGCCGCGCGTCCCCCCGCGGCGCCCGCGGACCCGTTCTTGGCCCACCCTCTCCGGCCCGCCACGGCGAGCGTTCCCCCGCGTGGCGTCCCGGCGGACGCCGCCACCGTCAGCGCGACCGGCGAGGAGGCGCCGCCACCGCGATCCGGGGCGCGAGGCCCGCGGGTGGTCGCGCTGGGAGGCGGGCACGGCCTGTACGCCTCGCTGTCCGCGCTGCGGTCGGTGACCGACGCCCTCACGGCCGTCGTGACCGTGGCCGACGACGGCGGGTCCAGCGGCAGGCTCAGGCGGGAGCTCGGCGTGCTGCCGCCCGGCGACCTGCGGATGGCCCTGGCCGCGCTCTGCGGCGACGACGAGTGGGGCATCACCTGGAGCGAGGTCGTCCAGCACCGGTTCCGCAGCGAGGGCGACCTGCATGGCCACGCCGTCGGCAACCTGCTGATCGTGGCGCTGTGGGAGCTGCTCGGCGACCCCGTGGCGGGCCTCGACTGGGTGGGGCGGCTGCTCGGCGCGCGGGGGCGGGTGCTGCCGATGGCGTCGGTGCCGCTCGACATCGTGGCCGAGGTGGAGCTCGACGGCGTCATCTCCACCGTGTGCGGGCAGGTGGCGTGCGCGCTCACCCCCGGCAGGGTGCAGGCCATCTCGCTGGTCCCGGAGGATCCGCCCGCACGTCCCGAGGCCGTGCAGGCGATCCTGGAGGCCGACTGGGTGGTGTTCGGGCCCGGATCCTGGTTCACCAGCGTGCTGCCGCACCTCAAGGTGCCCGAGCTGGCCAGGGCGTTGCACGAGACCAGGGCCAGGCGGCTCGTCACGCTCAACCTCGCCCCGCAGCCCGGCGAGACCGACGACTTCTCCCCCCAGCAGCACCTGGAGGTGCTCGGACAGCACGCCCCCGACCTCTCCGTGGACGTCGTGCTCGCCGACACCGGCGTGGTCGACGACCTCGGCGCGCTGGAGAAGGCCGCCGGCGCGCTCGGCGGACGGCTCGTCATGGCCGAGGTGGCCGCCTCCGACGGCTCGCCCCGGCATGACCCACGACGTCTTGCCTCCGTCCTGGACGAGATTTTCCTCCAGAAGCGTTGATCCTGGTCGGCGGGCCTTAAAGGTACGAGAGACTGCTGGGAGCCGGTCTGAATGGGGGAGGACTAACGCTTATGGCGATGACGGGTGTGGTCAAGGATGAGCTGAGTCGACTGCCGGTGCTGAAGCCGTGCTGCCGAAAGGCCGAGGTTTCCACGCTGCTGCGGTTCGCCAGCGGCCTGCATCTGGTGGGCGGGCGCATCGTGATCGAGGCGGAGCTCGACACCAACGCCACCGCGCGGCGGCTGATCAAGGACATCAGCGAGGTGTTCGGTCACAAGGCGGAGGTGCTCGTGCTCGCGCCCGCCGGGCTGCGTAAGGGATCTCGCTACGTCGTACGCGTCTACCGCGACGGTGAGGCGCTCGCCCGGCAGACGGGCCTGATCGACAACCACGGCCGGCCCGTGCGCGGGCTGCCCCGCCAGGTGGTGGCGGGAGCCTCCTGCGACGCCGAGGCCGCCTGGCGGGGGGCGTTCCTCGCGCACGGGTCGCTCACCGAGCCGGGCCGCTCCATGTCGCTCGAGGTCACCTGCCCGGGGCCGGAGGCGGCGCTGGCGCTGGTGGGGTCGGCGCGGCGGCTGAAGATCCACGCCAAGGCCCGCGAGGTGCGCGGCGTCGACCGGGTCGTGGTGCGCGACGGCGACGCGATCAGCGCGCTGCTGACCCGGCTGGGGGCGCACGACAGCGTGCTCGCCTGGGAGGAGCGCCGGATGCGCCGGGAGGTCCGGGCGACGGCCAACCGGCTGGCCAACTTCGACGACGCCAACCTGCGGCGCTCGGCGCGGGCCGCGGTGGCGGCGGGCGCCCGGGTGCAGCGGGCCCTGGAGATCCTCGGCAACGAGGCGCCGGAGCACCTGGTGGTGGCCGGGCGGCTGCGGGTCGAGCACAAGCAGGCGTCCCTGGAGGAGTTGGGGCAGATCGCCGACCCGCCGCTGACCAAGGACGCCATCGCGGGCCGCATCCGCAGGCTGCTGGCCATGGCCGACAAGCGCGCCTCCGACCTGGGCATCCCCAACACCGAGGCCAATCTCACCGTGGACATGCTGGCTCCCTGACCGCCTCCCGGCCGTGCTCGTCCGTTGCCGGGCAGGCACGGTCGCGGCCGGGCGTGGCGCCCATGTGGCCCTGGTTTGGGCGGGGCTTGGCGCTCCGCGGCGGATCACTCGTGGGAGGGCTTTCGGGGGGCGAACAGGTCGCCCACGGGCGGGACCGGCGTGCCGGTGGACTGGGCCGGTTCGAAGGGAGCCCGATACTCCGGCTCGGGCTGAGCCTCCACCGGCCCGTCCTTCGAGGCGTCCTTCGCCGCTGCCCGGGTGCCGCGCCGCATGCGCAGCGCGCGGGCGAGCACGAGGACGAAGGCCGGGATGGCCGCGGCGGGCAGCGGCGCCCATGGCTCCCACGAGGTGGTGAGCGCCCTCCAGAGGCTCTGCGCCGCGTAGGGCAGGCCGTTCAGGAAGTCGTCGACGGTCAGCGCGAGCGGATCGGCCCGGCCCCCTTGGAGCACCGGCCGGCTGTACGGCGCGGATCCCCCGATCCAGCCCAGCGGCACGGCCGCCGTCGCATACAGCGCCGAGGCCCAGGGCAGCGCCAGGCTGCGCGCCCTGACCAGGCGGATCGCCCAGCCGACCAGCAGGCCGATGACGAGCGCGAGCCCGGTCATCAGCGGCAGCCCGTCACCGAAAGTCCGCGGGAACACCGGCAGGTACTCCCAGAACACGAGCACGGACCCGAGGCCTACGGCGCAGACGAGCATCGCGATAAAACCCATGACCAGGCCAGACAGCAGGCCAGACCGGCGTTGTGACATCTCAGCCCCCCAGAGAATGCCGGAATTTACTCTGACGAGTCGGGCACTTTACTCGAAGCTCACAAATTACGCTCGCCGAACCGCGATTCAGGTAACAGGGGTGCGCGTGGTCTAAACCAATTCAGGTCCGATAGGGTTCATGGTTGAGGATTAGGCCCGCAACATGCACGAGGAGATCGGTTTCCGTGAGCATCCGCGTAGGCGTCAACGGCTTCGGCCGTATCGGTCGCAACTTCTGGCGTGCTGTCGCCGCCAGCGGTAAAGACATCGAGATCGTCGCGGTCAACGACCTGACCGACAACGCGACGCTCGCCCATCTGCTGAAGTACGACAGCATCCTCGGCCGCCTGCCCTACGAGGTGAAGGCGTCCAGCGACGAGATCACCGTCGACGGCAAGGCGATCAAGGTCTTCGAAGAGCGTGACCCGGCCAAGCTGCCCTGGGGCGACCTCGGTGTCGACGTGGTGGTCGAGTCGACCGGCCTGTTCACCGACGCCAACAAGGCCAGGGTGCACGCCGAGAACGGCGCCAAGAAGGTCATCATCTCGGCCCCGGCCAAGAACGAAGACATCACGATCGTGATGGGTGTCAACCAGGGCTCCTACGACCCGGCCACCGACACGATCATCTCCAACGCGTCCTGCACCACCAACTGCCTGGCGCCGATGGCGAAGGTGCTCCACGACACCTTCACCATCGAAAAGGGTCTGATGACCACGATCCACGCCTACACGCAGGACCAGAACCTCCAGGACGGCCCGCACAAGGACCTGCGCCGCGCCCGCGCCGCCGCGCTCAACGTGGTGCCCACCTCCACCGGCGCCGCCAAGGCCATCGGCCTGGTGCTGCCCGAGCTCAAGGGCAAGCTCGACGGCTTCGCGATGCGGGTGCCGATCCCCACCGGCTCGGCCACCGACCTCACCGTCGACCTCGGCCGCGAGGTCACGGCCGAGGAGGTCAACGCCGCGGTGAGGGCCGCTGCCGAAGGCCCGCTCAAGGGCATCATCTCCTACACCGAGGACGAGATCGTCTCCTCCGACATCGTCACCGACCCGGCCTCCTGCATCTTCGACGCCGGCCTGACCAAGGCCATCGGCAACCAGGTCAAGGTCGTCGGCTGGTACGACAACGAGTGGGGCTACTCCAACCGCCTCGTCGACCTCATCGAGCTGGTGGGCGCCGACCTGTGACGAAGCAGGTGGATCCGCGGCGAAGCCCGGCACCAGGTGTGCGGGCGGGGTCGCGCCGCGGCGATGACGCACGAAGGAGCACAGTTGCGCACCCTTGACGATCTCGACGTGAAAGGGCGGCGGGTGCTCGTGCGCGCCGACCTCAACGTCCCCCTCGACGGTGAGACGATCACCGACGACGGGCGCATCCGCGCGTCGGTGCCGACGATCCGGGCCCTGGCCGGCCGGGGCGCGAAGGTCATCGTCTGCGCCCACCTGGGCCGTCCCAAGGGGCAGGTGAAGCCCGAGTTCTCGCTGCGGCCGGTGGCCCGGCGCCTCGGCGAGCTGCTCGGCCAGGACGTGGCCTTCGCCACCGACGTGGCCGGCCCGAGCGCCCGGAGCACTGTCGAGGAGCTCCAGGAGGGGCAGGTCGCCCTGCTGGAGAACCTCAGGTACGAGCCGGGCGAGGAGTCCAAGGACGACGCGACGCGCGAGGCGTTCGCCGCCGAGCTGGCGGGGCTCGCCGAGCTGTACGTCGGCGACGGGTTCGGGGCCGTGCACCGCAAGCACGCCAGCGTCTACGACGTGCCCCGGCTGCTGCCGCACGCCGCGGGCGGGCTGGTCGTGGCCGAGGTCGAGGTGCTGCGCAGGCTCACCGAGGCCACCGAGCGGCCCTACGTGGTCGTGCTCGGCGGCGCGAAGGTCTCCGACAAGCTCGGCGTCATCGCCAACCTGCTGACCAAGGTCGACCGGCTGCTCATCGGCGGCGGCATGGCCTACACCTTCCTCAAGGCCCAGGGCTACGAGGTCGGCGGCTCGCTGCTCCAGGACGACCAGCTCGACCAGGTGCGGGGCTTCCTCAACGAGGCCGCCAAGCGGGGCGTCGACCTGGTGCTGCCGGTCGACGTGCTGGCCGCCACCCACTTCGCCGAGGACGCGCCCTATGACGTGGTCGAGGCCGACGCGATCCCGGCCGACCGGCAGGGGCTCGACATCGGCCCCCGGACCCGCGAGTTGTTCGCGTCCAAGCTGGCCGACGCCCGCACCGTCTTCTGGAACGGCCCCATGGGCGTGTTCGAGTTCGACGAGTTCGCCGGCGGCACCCGCGCGGTGGCCGAGGCGCTGATCGGCTCCGAGGCGTTCACCGTGGTCGGCGGCGGCGACTCCGCGGCGGCCGTGCGCAAGCTGGGCCTGCCCGAAGACGGCTTCTCCCACATCTCGACCGGTGGCGGGGCAAGCCTCGAATACCTTGAGGGCAAGACCCTCCCCGGACTCGCCGCCCTGGAGGATTGACGTGCGAAAGCCGCTCATCGCCGGCAACTGGAAGATGAACCTCAACCACCTCGAGGCGATCGCGCTGGTCCAGAAACTGGCCTTCGCGTTCACCGACAAGGACTTCGACAGGGCTGAGGTCGCGGTCCTGCCGCCGTACACCGATCTGCGCAGCGTGCAGACGCTGGTCGACGGCGACAAGCTGCGCGTCGTCTACGGCGCGCAGGACCTGTCCGAGCACGACGCCGGGGCCTACACCGGTGAGATCTCCGGCGCCATGCTGGCCAAGCTCGGCTGCACCTACGTGGTGGTCGGCCACTCGGAGCGGCGGCAGTATCATCACGAGGACGACGACGTCGTCAATCTCAAGGTGCAGGCGGCCTATCGGCACTCCCTCACTCCCATCCTGTGCGTGGGCGAGGGGCTGGCGGTGCGCCGGGCGGGCGAGCAGGTGGCGCACACGGTGGCCCAGCTCGAGGGCGCGTTGCGCAAGGTCTCGGCCCAGCAGGCACAATCGACGGTGGTGGCCTACGAGCCCGTGTGGGCGATCGGCACCGGCGAGGTGGCCACCCCCGAGGACGCCCAGGAGGTCGGCGCGGCTCTGCGAGAGAGACTCGCTGAGCTGTACGACCCCGAAGTGGCCTCAAGGGTACGTATCCTTTACGGAGGATCGGTCAAGTCAGGCAACATCGCCGGCATCATGGCTCAACCCGATGTCGACGGCGCACTCGTAGGCGGTGCCAGCATCGACGCCGGTGAGTTCGTCAAGATCTGCCGGTTTTCCGATATGCCCGGCTAACTGAGTCGTTCGGAGGGTGCGACTTGACAGCAGGCCGTACCCTCTAGAAGCAAGTTTGAATCGTCGCGCGTCATAGAGCATTGAAGGAACAGGCATACCGTGGAACTCGGAATCTCCATCGCCCTCATCCTGGCGAGCCTTCTCATGATCCTGCTCGTCCTGCTCCACAAGGGCAAGGGTGGCGGGCTGTCTGACATGTTCGGCGGTGGCTTCTCGTCGAACTTCGGAGGTTCCTCCGTGGTGGAGCGCAACCTCGACCGGCTGACGGTCATCACGGGCGTGATCTGGTTCATCTGCATCATCGCTCTCGGCCTGCTGGTGAGGCCCTGAGCCGTCTGACGCGTGACAGTGATTCTCTCCCCGCCTCGTGCGGGGCGATCGAGCGAGGAGTTCATCCGTGGGTAGTGGCAACGCGATCCGTGGCAGCCGTGTCGGCGCCGGCCCGATGGGGGAGGCCGAGCGCGGCGAGGCAGCTCCGAGAGTGCGGGTCTCGTTCTGGTGCGCCAACATGCATGAGACGCGTCCCAGTTTCGCCAGTGACGCGGCGGTTCCCGAGATGTGGGACTGCCCGCGTTGTGGCCTCCCGGCCGGACAGGACGAGCAGGCCCCGCCTGCCCCGCCCAAGAACGAGCCGTACAAGACGCATCTGGCTTACGTGAAGGAGCGCAGGAGCGACAAGGACGGCAAGGCGATCCTCGAGGAGGCGCTCGAGCGCCTGCGCAACACCAAGTCCCCCTGGTAGGACGGTCGACCGAGAGGCCCCGGCGGTGTGCCGGGGCCTCTCGCGTGCGCTACGCGCCCGGACGCCGGTAGACGGGTTCGCCGTCGACGAACGTCATGGCGACCTCGGTGGTCCAGATGTCCTTGGCGGGCAGCGCGAACGGGTCGCGGTCGAGCACGACGAGGTCGGCCGGGCGGCCCGGCTCGATGGCGCCGGCCGGCGAGCGGTTGATCCACGCCGAGCCCGCCGTGTAGGCGCTCAGCGCGGTCGCCAGGTCGATGCGCTGGCCGGGCAGGAAGGCCGTCTGCGCGGTCGGGTAGCCGG
The DNA here is from genome assembly GCF_040649575.1 of Nonomuraea sp. NPDC048916. Taxonomy (NCBI): domain Bacteria; kingdom Bacillati; phylum Actinomycetota; class Actinomycetes; order Streptosporangiales; family Streptosporangiaceae; genus Nonomuraea; species Nonomuraea sp. NPDC048916. Next base: position 94,540 of record NZ_JBEZFS010000024.1, on the reverse strand, counting down.
CGTGCACCGAACCTCCCGGCTCGGTGCGGTTGACCGCCACGTGCAGGCCCTGCAGCGGGTCGGCGCTCGACACCGGCCAGTCGCTGCCCGCGCAGAACCTGGTGCCGTGGGACAGCAGGCCGGCGAACGGATACTGCCAGGACGAGCGCGGCTCGCCGAGGTACGGCAGCGTCAGCTCGTCCATCTGGGCGTGGTGGGTGGCCCACAGCGGCTGCAGGTTGGCCGTGACGCCGAGGGCGGCGAAGCGCGGCAGGTCGGACGGCTCGATGATCTGCAGGTGGGCGATGTGGTGCCGGTTGGCCGGGTCGGTGCCCTCGAAGCTGTCGAGCGCCTCGCGCACCGCCCGCTCGCCGATCGCGTGGAAGTGCACCTGGAAGCCGAGCCGGTCGAGCTCGGCGACGTACTCCTTGAGCTTGGCCGGGTCCACGTAGGACAGGCCGGTGCCGCCGCACCGGCAGTAGGGCTCCAGCGTGGCGGCCGTGAAGTTCTCGGTGATGCCGTCCTGCATGATCTTCACCGAGGTGGCCGCGAACCGGTCGAGCCCCTCGGCCGAGGCGCGCCGGGCGACGAGCTCCTCGATCTGGTCGAGGCCGCGGGTCCTGTCCCACCACAGCGCCCCCACCACGCGCGCCCTGAGCCTGCCTGAGCCGGCCGCGGACAGGTAGGTGGGCAACTGGTCGTCGGAGCCCGCGTAGGAGCCCACGATGGCGTCCTGCCAGCCGGTGACACCCAGCGAGAACAGGTGGCGCTCGGCCTCCGCCAGCGCCGCGTCCAGGTCGGCGGCCGTGGGGCGGGGGGTGAGCAGCCCCACCAGGTCCATCGCGCCCTCGTGCAGCACGCCGCTGGGAGCGCCGTCGGGGTCGCGCTCGATGCGGCCGTCGGCCGGGTCGGGGGTGTCGCGGGTGATCCCGGCCAGTTCGAGCGCGCGGGTGTTGACCCAGGCGGCGTGGTGGTCGCGCTGGATCAGGTAGACGGGCCGGCCGGCGAAGTCGAGCTGGGTCCGGTGCGGCAGCCCACCCGGGAACGCCGACATGTCCCAGCCGCCGCCATCGATCCACTCTTTCTCAGGATTTTTCGCCGCATAGTCCGCGATCTTCTCTATGTACGCGTCGAGTCCGTAAATTTCCGACAAGTCGCACTTGGCGCGCTCCAGCCCGGCCTGCACCGGGTGGACGTGCGCGTCGGTGAACCCCGGCACCAGCAGCCCGCCCGCCAGGTCGACGCTCTCGTGCGCCGGAGCCAGCCGTGCCAGCTCCCGCTCGTCGCCCACGGCGGCGATCAGGCCGTCGCGGACCAGCACGGCCTCGGCGAAGCCGCCCGTCGGGGTGAAGGCGCGGCCGCCCCGGAAGAGGATGTCCATCGGTCTCCTGTCTAGAGGTGTTCGCCGTGGCCGTCAGGGCACGGTCGGAGGGTCGCTGCGGTCCGGCGCCGGGGGAGCGGGGGCATCGGGTGGACCGTACGGCCGGGAAGAAGCCCCTCACCGTCGGTCAATCCGGACGAAGAGACATATACACGTTTTAGCCACTTATATTGCTACACGAAACGCGACGGTAGCGGCTGTGTAACAGCGCCCCGGCATGCTCTTCGCATGGGATTCTTGCGCATCCGCACCACGGTTGACGAGCGGCCCGGACGGCTCGCCTCCCTCGCCGCCGCCCTGGCCGCACGGGGCGGCAACATTCTCGGCCTGAGCGTCCAGTCCGACGCCGACGGCACCGTCGACGAGTTCGTCGCCGACATCCCCGCGACCCCCGAGACCGTTCGTGAGGCGCTGGAGGCGGCGGGCGGGCGCAGGGTGCAGGTCGTCCCCGCCACCGCCCACGAGCTGACCGACGAGCCGACCCGCGCCCTGCTGCTGGCCTCCAGGCTGAGGTCCATGCCGTGGCGGCTGCCCGAGCTGCTGGCCGAGCTGCTGCGCGCGGACGACGCGCGGTGGATCTATGGTGAAGCCGTGAGTGACCTGCCCGATCCGACCCAGCTCATCGTGCCCGTGGCGGCCAGGCGCGCCGTGCGCCTGCGCCGCGTGGAGCTGCCGTTCACGCTGACCGAGGCCGCCAGGGCGGCCTCCTTCGCCAGGCTCGCGCAGCCGCCGGTGGAGCGGGCGGGCGCCGAGCGTTCGGTCAAGCTGGACGACGGCGCGGAGGTCACCGTCCGCCCGCTCACCACGATCTACCGCGAGTCCGTGCGAGACCTGCACGACCGGTGCTCGCCTGAGGCGCGCAGGTTCCGCTACTTCACCTCGATGCCGACACTCCCGCCGCGCATGTTCGACCGGCTCTGCGACCGCAGCCGCGGCCAGTCCCTGGTCGCCGGGCACGACGGGCAGGTGGTCGCGATGGTCAACCTGATGTTCACCCCGGATCCGGGCATCGCCGAGATGGCCTTCCTGGTCGAGGACCGCTGGCAGGGGCGCGGTCTGGGCAGGGCGCTGGCCAGGATGCTGGTGAGGGAGGCGCGCGACCTCGGTTACGCCGAGGTCAAGGCCTCGATGCTGTCCGACAACGTACGCATGCGCAGGCTGCTGAGCTCGCTGGGCGCCACGATCGGCCACACCGAGGACCCCGGCGTGCTGGAGGCCCGGCTGCCCGTCGGCGCGCTGGCGTCAGCCTGACTCGTCCCCCTCCGGGGCGCGCGGTCCGGCCGGCCGCCGGATGCCGAGGTGGCGCTCGATGCGGTCGAGGCTTTCCTGGATCTGCGCGAGCCGCTCGGCCACCATCGAGCCGCCGGTGAGGAAGATGTCGCCCGGCTTGTCGCTGTGGCGGCCCACGCGCTCGATCACGCGGTGGCGCACCTCCGCGAGGTCGGCGCCGGCGTCGGTCAGCGCCCGGGCGGCGAGTCCCTCGCCCTCGCGGAGCAGCCCCAGCAGGATGTGCTCGGTGCCGATGTAGTTGTGCCGCAGTTGCAGCGCCTCGCGCAGCGAGAGCTCCAGCACCTTCTTGGCCCGCGGGGTGAACGGGATGTGGTCGCCCGGTCCCTCGTCGCCGTGTCCCGCCTCGCGTTCGACGTAGGCGCGCACGCCGGCCAGGTCCACGCCCAGGCTCTTCAGGGTCGTGCCGGCCACCCCTTCGCCCTGGTGGAGGAGGCCGAGCAGGAGGTGCTCGGTGCCGATGTGCACGTGGTTCATCGTCCGGGCCTCCTCCTGGGCGAGGACGACGACCCTGCGGGCGCGGTCGGTGAAGCGCTCGAACACGTGCGGCCTCCGTTCGAATGGCCTGCACCCACTATGCGCTACAAAACGGCGAATGTGGGGTATCTCACCAGTGTGGATCTTGACGAGGTGGCCGACCGGCTCTACGCGCTCCCGCCGCCGGAGTTCACCGCCGCCCGTGCGGCCGAGGCTCGCGCAGCCAAGGACGCCGGCGAGACGCGGCTGGCCCGCGACATAGCCGGGCTGCGCAAGCCCACGGTCTCGGCCTGGGCGCTGAACCGGGCCGCCCGCCGGCACCCCGGCGAGCTCCAGGAGCTGTTCGACCTGGGACGGGAGCTGCGAGCCGCGTGGGAGGAACACGACGCCGACGCGCTGGCCGAGCTCACCCGGCGGCGCGGCGTCATCACCGGCAGGGTGAGCCGCCTGGTCCAGGAGGGCGCCGGCCTGTCGTCCGCGGCCGCCGCCGAGGTGGACCAGACGCTCGACGCGGCCGTGGTGGACGCCGAGGCGGCCGACCAGGTGCGGCGGGGCCGCCTGGTCAAGCCGCTCAGCTACAGCGGCTTCGCCCCGGCTCCCGTCCCCCGGGGCGGGCCCGCGGCCAGGAAGAGGAAGCCCGGCGCCGAGGACGAGGTCGCGGCGGCCAGAGCCAGGCAGGAGGCCGAGGAGCGCCGGGCGCGGGAGCGGCAGGAGGCCGAGGCCGTCTACGAGGAGTGGCGGGACGCGGTGGCCGCGGCCGCCCAGGAGCAGCGCGCACGCGCCGAGAAGGTCGCCAGGATCGAGAAGAAGCTGGCCAAGGCGCGCAGGAAGCTCGGCGAGACCGAGCAGCGGCTGGAGGTGGCCCGGCGTGAGGAGCGGCTCGCGCGGGCGCGGCTGGAACCCTGACGCACAGAAGCTAACAATTTGATGTGAGATTTCCGCCCAATTGCTGTCGGCAGGGCGAAGGCGCGGCCTAGGGTCGGGGCCATGACCCTCGATCCGTCACTGGACGCCTTCATCGACGCGCTGCCCAAGGTCGACCTGCACGTCCACCTGGTCGGCTCCGCCTCCGTCACCACGGTCCTGGAGCTGGCCCGCCGCCACCCGGACGGCGACGTGCCCACCACCGAGGAGGAGCTGCGCGCCTTCTACGCCTTCACCGACTTCCCCCACTTCGCGCGGGTGTACGCGGCCGTCAACGCCCTGGTCAGGGAGCCGGAGGACGTGGCCGCCCTGGTGCTCGGCCTGGCCCGCGACCTGTCGGAGCAGGGCGCCCGCTACGCCGAGCTCCAGGTCACCCCCTACGCGCACCACCTGGTCGGCATCCCGATGCGCGAGGTGACCGAGGCGCTGGACATCGCGGCCCGCCGCTCGCCCGCCGAGTACGGCGTCGAGATGGCCTACATCTTCGACATCCCCGGCGAGTACGGCGCCGAGGCCGCGGCCGTCACCGTGGCCCACGCGCTGGAGGAACCTCCCGCCGCGCTGGTAGGTTTCGGCCTGGGCGGGATCGAGCAAAAGCGCCCGCCCTACCGTGACGTCTTCCGCGACGCGTTCGCCGCGGCCCGCAACGCGGGGCTCCACAGCGTCCCCCACGGCGGCGAGATGACCGGTCCCGAGACGATCTGGGAGGTGATCGACGGGCTCGGCGCCGAGCGCGTCGGACACGGCATCGCCTGCCTCCAGGACGACCGGCTGGTGGCCCACCTGCGCGAGAGGCAGCTCCCGCTGGACGTCTGCCCGACCTCGAACGTCCGCACCGGCCAGGTCGCCCGCATCGAGGACCACCCGCTGCCGCGGCTGCTGGAGCAGGGCCTGTTCGTGACGCTCAACAGCGACGACCCGCCCATGTTCGCCACCACGCTGGCCGAGGAGTATCGGACCGCGGCCCGCGTCTTCGGGTTCGGCAGGGAGCGGCTGGCCTGGTTCGCCCGCAACGGCGTGACCGCGTCCTACCTGGCCCCGGACCGCAAGCGGGCGCTCCTGGCCGAGATCGACGCGCTCGTCGCGACGGGCTAGGGAGAGGCGATGCGGCCCATCCCCGGCGGGATCTTGCCGGCGGCCGCCCGATCCAGCAGGAACAACGTCCGGCCCCGGCCGCGCGCCCCCGCCGCCGGCACCTGGAACGGGCCCGAGTCGGACAGCGCGAGTCGTACGGCGCCCGACTTCTCCTCGCCCGCCGCCACCACCCACACCTCGCGCGAGGCCTGGATGACCGGGAGCGTCAGCGAGATGCGCGTGGGCGGCGGCTTGGGTGAGCCGTGCACCGCCACCACCGGGCGCGTGTCGTAGAGCGCGGGCATGCCGGGGAACAGCGAGGCCACGTGCGCGTCGGGGCCCATGCCGAGCAGCATCACGTCGAACGACGGCGCCGGGCCGTGATCCTCCGGCCTGGCCGCCTTGCGCAGCTCGCCGGCGTAGGCGTCGGCCGCCTCCTCCGCCGTCAGGCCCGAGTCGGGGCCGAGCATCACGTGCACCCGCTCCGGATCGACGTCTACGTGGTCGAGCAGCGCCCGGCGGGCCCCGGTCTCGTTGCGTTCGGGGTCGCCGGAGGGCAGGAAGCGCTCGTCGCCCCACCAGATGTCGAGCCGCGGCCAGTCGACCGCGTCACGGGCGGGCGTGGCGGCGATCGCGGCCAGCGTCGCGATGCCGACCGTGCCCCCGGTCAGCACCAGAGACGCCGAACCGGTGGCCGACTGCGCATCGACCAGCCGGGTGATGATCCGCGCGGCCACGGCCTTGGCCAGCACGTCGGCATCGCGGTGGACGACAATGGTGGGAACGCTCACGCGACCAACTCTTTCACCGGTAAAACATTCACGGGTTGATCATTCACGGGCAATCGGCGCCCGGTCAGGGCTTGTACGAGCGGGCCAGCCGCTTGACCGCCGCCGCGTAGATCTCGTCGGAGTCGAGCCGCCGCAGCTCCTCCGCCAGCAGCTCGGAGGTGTGCCGCCTGGCCAGCGCGACGTTCCGGTCAGGCTGCCCCGGGCGCGACAGCGTCGCCAGCCGGGCGTCGTTCCTGGCCACCGAGAGGTCCCCGTCGGCCGTGCTGAGCCGCACGCAGGTGAGCCCGGGACCGGCCGAGTCGGCGACCTTGATCGGCGTGCCGAGGCGCTCCGACAGCCAGGCCGCCATGAGCGGGGCGCTCGGATTGCCGGGCGACGCCTCGACCACCCCCCTGCGCACCTTGCCCACGGGCTGGTCGAAGGCCGCCGCGAGCAGGCTGCGCCACTGCGTCAGCCGCGCCCAGGCGAGGTCGGTGTCGCCCGGGGCGTAGCCCTTGGCCCTGGTCGCCAGCGCCTTGACGCCGTCGCCGTCCGCGCCCGTGGCGTCGGTGATGCGCCGCTGGGCCAGCATCCCGATCGGGTCACTGGACGGCACCATGGGCGCCGGGCCCGGCCACCACGCCACGACCGGCGTGTCGGGCAGCAGCAGCGGGCTGACCACCGAGTCGGCGTGCTGGGTCAGCTCGCCGTACAGGCGCAGCACCACCACCTCGCCCGGTGTGGACTCGCCGATGCGCAGCTCCGCGTCGAGCCGGGTCGGCTCGTCGGTCTCACGCTTGATCACCACGAGGATGCGCGACGGGTGCTCGCGCGCCGCCTCGGTGGCCGCGCGCAGCGAGTCGTACTGGTCACGCTCCTCGCAGACCGCGACCAGTGTCAGCACCATGCCGACGGCGGGCGCGCCCATCTGGTGGCGCAGCATCATGAGCTGGGACGAGATCTTCCCGGCCGTCGTGTCGGCCAGCATGAAGGTCGTCATGCGCGCTCCTTCGCCGGTCTCCTGACGACGGCCGTGCCGTGTCTCATCGCTGTCTCGCTACGCTCGCCCACTAGAGCCTCCTCCACACGCGCCCGTCGCGTGCCATCATGGCGTCCGCCGACGGCGGCCCCCACGAGCCCGACGGATAGGGCTCGGGCTGGCCCAGCGTGGCCCACAGGTCCTCGATCGGGTCGAGGATCTTCCACGACAGCTCGACCTCGCGCTGGTGCGGGAAGAGCGGCGGGTCGCCGATCATCACGTCCAGCAGCAGCCGCTCGTACGCCTCGGGCGAGGACTCCATGAACGACTCGCCGTAGGCGAAGTCCATCGACACGTCGCGCACCTCCATCTGGGTGCCCGGCACCTTGGAGCCGAACCGCACCGTGATGCCCTCGTCCGGCTGCACCCGGATGACCAGGGCGTTCTGGCCCAGGATCTCGGTGTCGTCCTTGGAGAACGGCAGGTGCGGCGCCCGCTGGAACACCACGGCCACCTCGGTCACCCGGCGGCCCAGCCGTTTGCCGGTGCGCAGGTAGAACGGCACACCCGCCCAGCGCCGGTTGGCGATCTCCAGCTTGACGGCCGCGTAGGTCTCGGTGATGGAGTCGGCCGGGATGCCCTCCTCCTGCAGGTAGCCGACGACCTTCTCGCCGCCCTGCCAGCCCGCGGCGTACTGACCGCGCGCGGTGTTGGCCACCAGGTCGGCCGGCAGCCGCACCGCCTTGAGCACCTTCTCCTTCTCGCGCCGCAGCGCCGAGGCGTCGAAGGACGTCGGGTCCTCCATGGCCACCAGCGCGAGCAACTGGAGCAGGTGGTTCTGGATCACGTCGCGGGCGGCGCCGATGCCGTCGTAGTAGCCGGCCCGGCCGCCGATGCCGATGTCCTCGGCCATGGTGATCTGCACGTGGTCGACGTAGCTCCGGTTCCAGATCGGCTCGTAGAGGTTGTTGGCGAACCTCAGCGCCAGGATGTTCTGGACCGTCTCCTTGCCCAGGTAGTGGTCGATCCGGAAGATCGAGCTCTCGGGGAAGGCCGACGTGGTGATCTCGTTGAGCTCGTGGGCCGACTTCAGGTCGTGGCCGAAGGGCTTCTCGATGACCACCCGGCGCCACGACCCGGGCGGCGCGTCGGCCACGCCGGTGCGCTTGAGCTGTTCCACCACCACGGGGAAGAACTTCGGCGGCACCGACAGGTAGAACGCATAGTTTCCGCCCGTGCCGCGGGTCTCGTCGATCTCCTTCAAGGCCATCGCCAGCGCGTCGAACGCGCCGTCGTCGGAGAACTCTCCGGGCACGAAGTGGATGCCCTCGCAGATCTGCTTCCAGACCTCCTCACGGAACGGTGTCCTGGCGTGCGCCTTGACGGCGTCATGCGTGAGCCTGGCGAAATCCTGGTCCTTCCAGTCACGACGGGCGAACCCGACCAGGGAGAACCCCGGCGGCAGCAGCCCCCGGTTGCCCAAGTCGTAGATCGCCGGCAGCAGCTTGCGCTTGGCCAGGTCTCCCGTCACGCCGAACAACACCAGCACGCACGGCCCGGCCACCCTGGGCAGCCGCTTGTCGCGCGGATCGCGCAGCGGGTTGGCCGCCTCCACCTCCAGCGTCGTGGAGGTGGCCGCCACCGCCGCCGCGATGGTCGCGGCCTCGGGCACGGACGCTGCCGGGTCTGTCATCTCAAGCCTCCTGTGCGGCTGCGAGCAGGTGCGCGACTCCCGCCGCGCGGTCGGTCAGATGCACGCGTACGGCGGGCCGCCCGCGGTGCTCCAGCGCGTCGAGGTCGCCGAGCGCCTGGGCCAGCTGGAGCGTGCCCAGGGTGTAGGGCCTGCCAGGCACCGCCACGTCGTCGGCTACGGCACCGGTGACCTGGAGGAACACCCCGTTCTGCGGCCCTCCCATGTGGTACTGCCCGGTGGAGTGAAGGAAACGCGGTCCCCACCCGAACGTCACGGGCCGGTCGGTGCGCAGGGCCAGCAGCGGGCGCAGCGTGGCCGGGTCGGCCGCCATCCACGCGTCGGTCATCAGCTCGAAGTCGGCGCCCTCGGGCACCGGCGCGTCGAAGGCCGCCAGCCGGTCGAGGTAGGCCATGACGGCCAGGTAGCCGTCGTCAGGCACCGACCGCAGCAGCTCGGTCAGCACGCCGGGCAGGTCCTTGGCCCGGGTGCGGCCGTAGACCTCGACGGGCCCGTCGACCAGCGCGGGCTCGCCCACCGGCAGCTCGGGCAGGGCCAGCAGCCGGCCGGTGGCGGCCTTCGACTCGGTGACGTTCGGCTCGTCGAACGGGTCGACGCCGAGCAGCAGCCCGGCGACGGCCGTGGCGTACTCCCAGACCAGGAACTGCGCGCCGAGCGGGCCGTCGACCCGCACGTCGCCGTCGCCCGCGTCGATCGCCACGAGCAGCTCGTCGCCGGTGCCCTGCGGCTCACCGCCGACGACGGGCAGGATGCCCCTGCCGCGCTTGCCGGTCGACTCGGCGACCAGCTGCTCGATCCAGTCGGGCAGCCCGGTGGCGGCCGACAGGCGGTCGTCCAGGAGCAGCCTGTCACGGCCGCCGAGGGCCGCGCCGCCGAGCGCCGCGCCGAGGTCGAGCCCGGGGTTGCCGGAGTCCTTCGACAGCAGTGGCAGCACCTCGCCGGCCTCGTCCAGCAGCCTGCCCGCGTCGGCGCCCGCCAGCGCGCTCGGCACCAGGCCGAACGCCGACAGCGCGGAGTAGCGGCCCCCCACGCCGGGCGCGGCCAGGATCAGGTGGTAGCCGGCCTCGGCCGCCGCCCGCTCCAGCGGGGAGCCGGGGTCGGTGACGACCGTGACGCGCGTGACCGGGTCGATGCCCGCGTCGCGGAAGGCCCGCTCGTAGACGCGCAGCAGAGCCTCGGTCTCGATCGCCGAACCGCTCGTGCCGGCCACGACCAGGACCGTGGAGTCCAGGCCCTCGGCCAGCGCCCGGCGCACCTGATCGGGGTCGGTCGTGTCGAGGACGGTCAGCGGCACGTCGGCCGAGGCGCAGATCACCTCGGGCGCGAGCGACGAGCCGCCCATCCCGGCCAGCACCACGGTGGTCAGCCCCTCGGCGCGGGTGCGCCGCACCAGCGCGCCGAGCTCGGGCAGCAGCTCACGAGAGACCCGCGGCAGCGCGAGCCAGCCCAGGCGGGCGGCCGCCACCGGCGCGGTGTCCTCGCCCCACAGCGTGGGATCGCCGCCGGCGAGCCGCGCGGGCACGCCGTCGGCGACGAGCCGCCCCGCGGCGGAGGCGGCCGAGTCGGCCACCTCCTGCTCGCGGTAGGTGACATCCATCAAGGGACCAGGTTCTTGGCGACGCTCTCCAGCAGCTCGTTCCAGGACGCCTCGAACTTGTCCACACCCTCGTCCTCGAGCACCCGGACGACGTCGTCGTAGTCGACCCCCGCCTCCTTGAGCTGGGCCATGATGTTCCAGGCCTGCTCGTAGAAGGGGCGGATGGTGTCGCCCGAGATCTGGCCGTGGTCGGCGGCCGCGTCGAGCGTCTTCTCCGGCATGGTGTTGACCGTGCCGGGGGCGACCAGCTCGTCGACGTACATGGTGTCGGGGTAGTCGGGGTTCTTGACGCCGGTCGAGGCCCACAGCGGGCGCTGCGGGCGGGCGCCCGCGGCGCGCAGCGTCTGCCAGCGCTCGGAGTTCATCACGTCCTCGAACGCCGCGTAGGCCAGGCGCGCGTTGGCGACGCCCGCCTTGCCCTTCAGCTCGGGCCTGCCCAGCCCGTCGAGCCGCTTGTCGATCTCGGTGTCGACGCGGCTGACGAAGAACGAGGCCACCGAGTCGATCGTGGCCAGGTTGAGGCCCTTGGCCAGCGCGGCCTCCAGGCCGGTCAGCCAGGCGTCCATGACCTGGCGGTAGCGCTCCAGCGAGAAGATCAGCGTGACGTTGACGCTGATGCCCTCGCTGATGGCCTGGGTGATCGCCGGCAGGCCCTCCAGGGTCGCCGGGATCTTGATGAACAGGTTGGGCCGGTCGACCAGCCACCACAGCGCGCGCGCCTCGGCGACGGTCTTGTCGCTGTCGCGTGCCAGGCGCGGGTCGACCTCCAGAGAGACCCGCCCGTCGGTGCCGCCGGTGGAGTCGTAGACCGGCCGCAGGACGTCGGCCGCCCACCGGATGTCGTAGGTGGTGATGGCGCGCACCGCCTCGCCCACGTCGACGCCGCGCACGGCCAGGTCGTGCAGCTGCGCGTCGTAGGCGTCGCCCTTGCCGAGCGCCCCGGCGAAGATCGTCGGATTGGAGGTGACCCCGACCACGTTCTTCTCGCGGATCAGCTGCTCGAGGTTGCCCGTGCGCAGCCGCTCGCGGCTGATGTCGTCGAGCCAGATGGACACACCCTGGCCGGAGAGCTTGTTGAGGATCTCGCTCATTTTCAGTTTCCCGTCGTCTCGCCCTTGTCGTGGCCCAGCTTGGCCAGGCTGGACCTGGCCGCCGCCGCCACGCGCTCGGCCGTCAGGCCGAACTGCTCGTACAGCGTTCTGTACGGCGCCGACGCGCCGAAGTGTTCGAGGCCGACCACCTCGCCGCACTCGCCGACGAACTCGCGCCAGCCCAGCGCGACCCCCGCCTCGACCGCGACCCGGGCCTTGACCGACGAAGGCAGGATGGTCTGCTTGTACGCGATGTCCTGCCCCTGGAACCACTCGACACACGGCATCGACACGACGCGCGTCGGGACGCCCTGCGCCTCGAGCAGCTCGCGGGCGTTGACGGCCAGCTCCACCTCGCTGCCGGTGGCGATCAGGATCACCTGGGGACGGCCGTCGGACGCCTCGTGCAGGATGTAGCCGCCGCGGGCCACGCCGTCGGCGCTGGTGCCCTCGAAGACGGGAAGGTTCTGCCTGGTCAGGGCGAGCGCCGCGGGCCTGTCGCTGTGCTCCAGCACCGTCTTCCAGGCGTGGGCCGTCTCGTTGGCGTCGCCGGGGCGCACCACGTCGAGGCCGGGGATGGCGCGCAGCGCCCACAGGTGCTCGATCGGCTGGTGTGTCGGGCCGTCCTCGCCGAGGCCGATGGAGTCGTGCGTCCACACGTAGACGACCGGCAGCTTCATCAGCGCCGCCAGGCGCACCGCCGGGCGCATGTAGTCGGAGAAGACCAGGAACGTGCCGCCGTAGGGGCGGGTGCCGCCGTGCAGCGCGATGCCGTTGAGGATGGCGCCCATGCCGTGCTCGCGGATGCCGAAGTGCAGGGTGCGGCCGTAGCGGTTGCCGGGGAACTCCTTGGTTTGGTATTCCTCCGGGATGAACGACGGCTCGCCCTTCATCGTGGTGTTGTTGGAGTCGGCCAGGTCGGCCGAGCCGCCCCACAGCTCGGGCAGCACCGGCGCCAGCGCGCTGAGCACCTCGCCGGAGGCCTTGCGGGTGGCGATGGAGGCGCCGGGCTCGAACGACGGCAGCGCCGAGGCCCAGCCGCCGGGCAGCTCGTGGCGGGAGATGCGGTCGAGCTCGGCCGCGCGCTCCGGGTTGGCCTGCCGCCAGGCGGTGTAGGACTTCTCCCACTGGGCGTGGGCCTCGTGGCCGCGCCGCGCGACGTCGCGGGCGTGGTCGAGCACGTCGCCGGGCACCTCGAAGCTCAGGGCCGGGTCCATCCCGAGGATGGTCTTGGTGGCGGCGACCTCGTCGGCGCCGAGCGCGCTGCCGTGGATCTTGCCGGTGTTCTGCTTGTTGGGCGCGGGCCAGCCGATGATCGTGCGCAGCTGGATGAAGGTCGGCCTGTCGGTCTCCGCGCGAGACTCCTCCAGGGCCGCGTGCAGCGCCGCCACGTCCTCGACGTAGTCGCCGGTCCGGGTCCAGTCGACGCTCAGCGTGTGCCAGCCGTAGGCCTCGTAACGCTTGACCACGTCCTCGGACTTGGCGATCAGCGTGTCGTCCTCGATCGAGATGTGGTTGTCGTCGTAGACGACGGTGAGGTTGCCCAGCTTCTGGTGGCCGGCCATCGCGCTGACCTCGTGGCTGATGCCCTCCTCGATGTCGCCGTCGCTGACGAAGCACCAGATGTGGTGGTCGAAGGGCGAGGCGCCGGGCGCGGCGTCGGGATCGAACAGGCCGCGCTCACGGCGGGCCGCCATCGCCATGCCCACCGCGTTGCCGAGGCCCTGGCCGAGCGGCCCCGTGGTGGTCTCCACGCCGGCCGTGTGCCCGTGCTCCGGATGGCCGGGCGTCACGCTGTCCCACTGGCGCAGCCGCTTCAGATCGTCCAGGTTGAGGCCGTAGCCCGACAGGAACAGCTGGATGTACAGCGTCAGGCTGCTGTGCCCGCACGACAGCACGAAGCGGTCACGCCCGATCCAGGTGGGATCGGTCGGGTCGTGACGCATCGTACGCTGGAACAACAGGTATGCGGCGGGGGCCAGGCTCATGGCGGTGCCGGGATGACCCGAGCCCGCCTTCTCCACTGCGTCCATCGCCAGGGCTCGAACGACGTCGACCGCTCTCTTGTCGAGGTCGGTCCATTCGAGGGCTGGCACGAGTTCGGTGCTCAAGTGCTCGGTCTCCGGAATCTAGTTGTCATTGGTGGTGCCGGTTGGCATCTCCCGCCCACACCGGACCCTAACCGAGTGGAGCTGGCGATCCATTCCATATCCACTCATGCAGGTCCGTGAATGGCCGAAGCCCCCCATTGGCCGGACCGGCCGTCCCTGCGACTACAGTTTGGTTGTTCGCAGGGGCGTCACGGCGCCCATCCACGGATCCGCTCTATTCAGAGGTTACGCGTTGACTCCGCACGTGCTGGAAGCGCCTTGACGGTGCTGACCAACAGGCAGACGACGGCCCCCGCCACCGCGGCCGAGGAGCCGCGGACGATCGTCACGGTCGTCAAGGCCTACATCGCGCTCACCAAGCCGCGGATCATCGAGCTGCTGCTCATCACGACCCTTCCGGTGATGTTCCTCGCCGCGGGGGGTCTGCCGCCGCTGTGGACGTCTATCTGGGTCATGGTGTTCGGCACCCTGTCGGCGGGCAGCGCCAACGCGCTCAACTGCTACGTGGATCGCGACATCGACCAGAAGATGCGCCGCACCAGGCGACGGCCGCTGGCCCGGCACCAGGTGTCACCGAAGGGCGCGCTCGTCTTCGGCGTCGTGCTCGGAATTTTGTCGACCCTTGGACTGTGGCTGACCACCAACTGGCTGGCCGCCGTGCTGTCCACCGGGGCGATCCTGTTCTACGTCCTCGTCTACTCGATGATCCTCAAGCGGCGCACCGCCCAGAACATCGTGTGGGGCGGCATCGCCGGCTGCATGCCGGTGCTGATCGGCTGGGCGGGCATCACCGAGCGGCTCGACTGGGCGCCGCTGGTGCTGTTCGGCGTGGTGTTCTTCTGGACACCGCCGCACACCTGGACCCTGGCCATGCGCTACAAGGACGACTACGCGGCGGCCGAGGTGCCGATGCTGCCGGTGGTGGCCACCGAGCGCAGGGTCATCCTCGAGTCGATCGCCTATACCTGGGCCACCGTGCTCTGCTCGCTGGCGCTCTGGCCGGTCGCGGGCACCACGCTGTTCTACCCGGCCGTGGCCGCGGTGCTGGGCGCCCTGTGCCTGTGGGAGGTGCACCGCCTGCTGGCGCGCCTCAACTCCGGCCTGACCGGTGTCGCGTTGCGCCCGATGCGCTTCTTCCACTGGTCCAACGCCTACCTGGCGCTGCTCTTCCTGGCCGTGGCGATCGACCCGCTGCTGGCCTGAGCCCGCCCCCGCGTGAGCCCTCCCGGGCCTCGCCGGCTCGATGGGACACGGCCTTTTTGATCCGTTACAGTCACCGTATGGCGTCCCGTGATCCACGCTGGGTGTTGAAGGACCGCCCGTCGTTCACGTTGATCATCGGGCTGGTCGCGACCGGCATCTGCGCGCTCGTCTCGTTCTCCTTCGACGTGCTCAACGGCGCGCCGGTGCAGTTCTTCATCGCGCTCGTGCTCGCCCTGGCGCCGGTGCCGCTGCTGCTGGCCGCCGTGCTCGCGCTCGACCGCATGGAGCCGGAGCCGCGCAGCAACCTGGTCTTCGCCTTCGCGTGGGGAGCGGGCGTCGCGGTGCTCGTCGCGGGCGTCATCAACTCGCTCAACCTGCACTACATCATCGACACGGCCAAGCTGTCGGAGCCGAGCGCGCGCAACATCGCCGCCACCTTCGGCGCGCCCGTGGTCGAGGAGACGATGAAGGGCCTGGTGCTGCTCGGGCTGCTCAGGTTTCGCCGGGCCGAGCTCGACGGGCCCACCGACGGCGTCATCTACGCCAGCATGGTCGGCCTCGGCTTCGCCATGAGCGAGAACGTCAGCTACTACGTCGCCGCCCTCAACTCCGAGACGGGCGCGATGGGGCTGGCCGTCACGGTGGTGCTGCGCGGTGTCCTGTCGCCCTTCGCGCACCCGTTGTTCACCTCGATGATCGGCGTGGCCGTCGCCTACGCCGCCCAGCGCCACGGGCCCGAGCGGGTCTTCTACATCATGGCCGGCTGGGTCGGGGCGATGATCCTGCACGGCCTGTGGAACGGCCTGGTCTCCTACGGCGGGTTCCCCGGTCTCGTGATCGCCTACCTGGCGCTGCTGGTCGTGCTCATCGTGCTGATCATGGTGGTGTTCCGCGACCGGCGGCGCATCGTCGCCCTCATCCAGCGCTACCTGCCGCCGTACGAGCCGACCAAGCTGGTCAACAGGGCCGACATCCACATGCTGTCGGCGTTGCAGCGGCGCCGGCAGGCCAGGCAGTGGGCCAAGGCCCACGGCGGCAAGCGGGGTCTGCGGGCGATGAAGGACTACCAGCTGGCCGCCACCGAGCTGGGCCTGCTGCACGAGCGGGCCGCCCGGCGGATGGTCGACGAGCAGACCTTCCATGAGGAGCAGCGGGCGCTGCTCGAGTGCATGAGCACCGCGCGGGCCGACTTCCCGCTCCCGCCCGCCCATCTGCGGGCCGCGGCCCGTGGCATGCCGCCGCCGGGTTACGCCCCGGGCGCTCCCGGCTGAGCGTTCCGGGCCAGGATCGTGGTGAGCGAGGTCTCGCGCGGGCCCGGGAAGACCGGGTCGGAGTGCAGCACGAGCGCGTCGGCGAGGCCCTTGGCGGTCGCGAGGAGCTCGCGGGCGGCGTAGACGTAGGTGGTGGTGGCCCACTGCCTGGTCGAGTCGTCGCCCACCCCGAACGTGTCCAGCCCCGCCGTACGGCACAGCGTCACCGCCCGTGGCAGGTGGAACTCCTGCGTGACCACGGTCACCCGCTCGGCGCCGAACACCTCACGCGCCCGCACGCACGAGTCCCAGGTGTCGAATCCGGCGTAGTCGAGCACCATCACCGCGTCGGGCACGCCCCTGGCCCGCAGGTGGTCGCGCATGGCCGTCGGCTCGTCGTAGTCGGCGCGGCCGTTGTCGCCGGACAGCAGCAGCGCGCTGACCTTGCCCGCGTGGTACAGCTCGGCGGCGATGTCGAGCCTGCTGGCCAGCATGGATGTGGGCCGCCCGCCGTACAGGCCGGCGCCGAGCACCAGGGCGGCCTGCGAGGTGGGCACGCGGGCCAGCCAGCCGTCGGTGCCGGCGACCACCCGATGGCCGGAGCTGCCGAGCCAGGCCCAGGTCATCGGCGCCAGGGCGAGCACGCTGAGCAGCACCAGACCCTGGTAGGCGCGCCGGAGGGCTGTGCGAGAGGGGCGGACTAATCCCCGCAAACGTCACCTCGCATCGGTGGGGGAGTGGCCGACATATGTCCCCATAGCCTGGCACAGCGGCTCAGGTTATGGCGGCCACTTCGGCGGGGGAGGGGCGGGGCGCGACTTTCGGAGTGCCGCGGCCGCGCAGCGCGGTGACGGTGCGCAGCGCGGCGATCCACACCAGGGTCGAGCCCAGCACGTGCAGCCCCACCAGGAAGGCGGGGACGGCCAGGAAGTACTGGGTGTAGCCGATCACGCCCTGCGCGAGCTCGATCACGAGCAGGGCCAGCGCGGCCCGGCGGGCGGGACGGGGCGCATCGGTCACGCGCAGCGCGAACAGCAGCGCGAACGTCAGCCCGACCACCAGGTAGACGAGGTCGGCGTGCAGCCGCGCCATGCTCTCGATGTCGAGGTCGAACCGCGAGGCCAGCGCGTCACCCGAGTGAGGACCGGTGCCGGTCACCACGACCCCGGCGACGAGCAGCACGAACACCGCCGCGACCAGGACGTGGCCGAGGCGGCGGACGTCGCGGTGGACCAGCTCGCGCGCGGGGCCGTCGCCCTCGGACGCGCGCCGGTAGAGCATCCAGCAGGCCGCGATCAGCCCGATCGACAGCAGGAAGTGCATGCTGACGGTGAACGGGTTGAGCAGGGTCCGCACCACCAGCCCGCCCCAGAGCGCCTGCGCGACGATGCCCACCGGCTGCAGCCAGGCGAGCAGGAGCAGGGACCGGCGGCGCGGGGCCAGCCGCAGGGCGGCGACCACGCAGGCGAACCCCACGGCGAGCACCAGGAAGGTGAGCAGCCGGTTGCCGAACTCGACCGCCATGTTGATCGGGGAGACCTCGGGGTGCGCGATGGGCACGAAGCTGTCGGGCGTGCACTTCGGCCAGGTCGGGCAGCCGAGCCCGGAGCCGGTGACCCGCACGGCGGCGCCCGTCACCGTGATGCCCGCGTTGACCACCACGGCCGCCAGCGCCCAGCCCCGCATCGACGCGGCGGTGGGAGCCCAGAACGAGAACAGCCGCCGGACGAGCGCACGGGGATGGTCGGTGGATAGCTTCACGACATCGATGGTATGGGCCTGGTCGGCCGGTCCCGTCACCGGGAACGCGCTTCTCAAGCGCAAAGGTATGTGACATATTACCGATGGGAGGTGTGATGCCGGACGTGATCGTCATCGGCGCCGGGGTGGTCGGCGCGGCGTGCGCCCACTACGCGGCGCGGGCCGGGCTCGACGTGACCGTGGTCGACCGGGGACCCGTCGCGGGCGGCACGACCGGCTCGGGCGAGGGCAACGTGCTGGTCTCCGACAAGGAACCCGGTCCCGAGCTGGACCTCGCGGTGCTGTCCGCCCGCCTGTGGCGCTCGCTCGCCGAGCAGCCGGAGCTCGCGGAGCCCGGCGGCTTCGAGTACGAGCGCAAGGGCGGCCTGGTCGTCGCCGAGACCCCCGAGATCCGGCTGAGGCTGGCCGAACTGGCCGCCAAGCAGGGCGTCGAGCACACCGTGGTGGCGGGCGGGGAGCTGCACGGCTACGAGCCGCACCTGGCGGACGGGCTCGCGGGCGGCGTCCACTACCCGCAGGACGCCCAGGTGCAGCCCATGCTGGCCGCCGCCCGGCTGCTCGGCCACGGCGCGGTCCGCGTGCGCACCGGCGTCACCGTGACCGGGTTCACGCGCTCCGGCGACCGGATCACCGGTGTGCGCACCGACCGGGGCGACCTGCCCGCCGGCGCGGTGATCAACGCGGCCGGCACGTGGGGCGGCGAGGTCGCCGCCCTGGCCGGCGTCGAGCTGCCCATCCTGCCCCGGCGCGGCTTCATCCTCGTCACCGAGCCGCTGCCCGAGCCGCTGATCCGGCACAAGGTCTACACCGCCGCCTACGTCACGAACGTGGCCAGCGACGCGGCCGGCCTCGAGACCTCGGCCGTGGTGGAGGGCACTCCCGCCGGGACCGTGCTCATCGGGGCCAGCAGGGAACGGGTCGGCTTCGACCGCACGACGTCGGTGCCGGTGCTGTCCCGGCTGGCGGCGCAGGCCGTCGCCCTGTTCCCGGCGCTGCGCGAGGTGCGGGCCATCAGGTCCTACTGCGGGTTCCGGCCGTACTGCCCCGACCACCTGCCGGTGATCGGCCCCGACCCGCGCGCGCCCGGGCTGTATCACGCCTGCGGCCACGAGGGCGCGGGCATCGGGCTCGCGCCGGCGACCGGCCACCTCCTCGCCCAGGTCATCACCGGCCGGCGACCCGAGCTGGACCTGCACCCCTTCCGTCCCGACCGATTCGAGGAGCCCGCGTGAGCGACGCCTTCCAGATCACCGTCGACGGCCGGCCGGTGCCCGTGACACGCGGCCAGACGGTCGGCGCGGCCCTGCACGCCGCGGGCATCCGCTCGTGGCGCACCACCCGCTTCGGCGGGCGGCCGCGCGGGCTGTTCTGCGGGATCGGGGTCTGCTTCGACTGCCTGGTCACCGTGAACGGCCGGCCGCCGGAACGCGCCTGCCTGCTGGACGCCCGCCCCGGCGACGAGGTGACCACGTCATGACGCCCCGGCCCGTGTCGCCGCGGCCCGCTTCGGACGGGAGCGGCGCCGATGTGGTGACCTGCGACCTCGCGGTGATCGGCGGCGGACCGGCCGGAGTGGCGGGCGCGCTCGCCGCGGCGCGGCGCGGCCTGCGCGTCGTGCTCCTCGACTCCGGCGCGCGGCTCGGCGGCCAGTACTTCCGCCACCCCGCCGCCCCCGCCCGGCCCGCCACGCCGGGGTTCGACCGTTTCGCCCGGCAGGCGCGCGCCCTCGGGAGGCAGGCCCGCGTCCTGCTCCGGCACCAGGTGTGGGCCGTGAGCCGGGACGGCGACCTGGTCGCGCACTGCCTGGCCCCCGGGGGCGAGGCGGTCGCCGTGCGCTGCCGCCACCTGCTCATCGCCACCGGGGCGCATGACCGGCCGCTGCCGTTCCCCGGCTGGGACCTGCCCGGAGTGCTCACGGCGGGCGGCGCGCAGGCGCTGCTCAAGGGCGACGGCGTGGTGGCCGGGCGGCGGATCGTCGTGGCCGGCACCGGGCCCTTCCTGCTGCCCGTCGGCGCGGGCCTGGCCGGCGCGGGCGCCGAGGTGCTCGGGGTGTTCGAGGCGAACAGCGGCCTCGGCCTGGCCCGGCATCCGCTGCGGGCGCTGTCCAGGGCCGGGGAGGCCGCGGGCTACGGACTGGCCCTGGCCCGGCACCGCGTGCCGTACCTGACCCGCCGGGCGGTGGTCGCCGCGCACGGCGAGCGCGAGCTGGAGGCCGTCACGGTGGCCCGGCTCGACCGCGACTGGAACGTGCGGGCCACCCGCCGGATCGCCTGCGACACCCTGGCCGTCGGTTACGGCTTCGTGCCCCAGATCGACCTCGGCGTCCAGCTCGGCTGCGACACGCGCGCCGACGTGGACGGCAGTCCCGTCCTGGCGGTCGACGCCGCGCAGCGCACCTCGATCGAGGGCGTCTGGGCCGCCGGCGAGCCCACCGGCGTCGGCGGGTGGCGGCTCGCCGAGCTCGAAGGCCGCATGGCGGGCCTGAGCATCGCCGCCGCCCACGCCGCCCTGGCCGGAGCCGGCGTCGCGGCCCGGCCCGGCGCCAACGGCGTCGCCCGGGTCGCCGGTCAAGCCGTCGCGCGGGTGCCGGACGTGCTGGTCAGGAGGCGCGGGCGGCTGCGGGCGTTCGGGCGGGCGCTGCTGGAGGCGTACCCGATCAGGCCGGGCTGGCAGGGGTGGCTGCGCGACGACACCCTGGTGTGCCGGTGCGAGGAGGTGCCGCTCGGCCGGATCCGCGAGGCGCGGCGGCTCGGCGCCACCGACGCCCGCTCGGTCAAGCTGCTGGCCAGGCCCGGCATGGGCTGGTGCCAGGGCCGCGTCTGCGGCTACGCCGTCGCCCGCCTCGCCGGAGAGCCGCCCGGCCCGCCGCGCCGTCCCATCGTCCAGCCCGTCGGCCTCGGCACCCTGGCCGACCATCCCGAACCCCTCACCTGGAAGGATCTGTCGTGATCGAACGCGTCAAACCGTGGCAGGGCGTCATGGTGGCCACCGCCCTCCCTCTCCGAGACGACCTGTCCGTCGACTTCGACGGCTACGCCGGGCACTGCCGCTGGCTGACCGCCAACGGCTGCGACGGCGTGGTGCCCAACGGCTCGCTGGGCGAGTACCAGACCCTCACCGCCGAGGAGCGGGCCAGGGTGGTGCTGACCGCCGTCGAGGCCGTCGGCGGGCCCAACGTGATGCCGGGCGTCGGCGCGTACGGCGCGGCCGAGTCGCGGCGCTGGGCCGAGCAGGCGGGCGAGGCCGGCTGCGGGTCGGTGCTGCTGCTGCCGCCCAACGCCTACCGGGCCGACGAGCGGACCGTGGTGGAGCACTACCGCGAGGTGGCCAGGGCGGGCGTGCCCATCGTGGCCTACAACAACCCGTACGACACCAAGGTGGACCTGACGCCCGCGCTGCTCGCCCGGCTGTTCGACGAGGGCCTGATCGTGGCGGTGAAGGAGTTCACCGGCGACCCCCGCAGGGCCTACGAGCTGGCCGAGCTGGCTCCGCGGCTCGACCTGCTGATCGGGTCGGACGACGTGCTGCTCGAACTGGCGCTGGCCGGAGCCGTCGGCTGGATCGCGGGCTACCCCAACGCGCTGCCCGCCTCCAGCGTGGAGCTCTACCGGGCGGCGCTCGCCGGCGACCTGGACACCGCGCTGCCGCTGTACCGGAAGCTGCACCCGCTGCTGCGCTGGGACTCCAAGACCGAGTTCGTCCAGGCCATCAAGCTGTCCATGGACCTCGCGGGCAGGCACGGCGGGCCCTGCAGGCAGCCCCGCGCGCCGCTGACGGACGAGCAGGCGGCGGCCGTCCGCGCCGTGACCGAGAAGGCCCTGGCCGAGGGGCTGCGGTGAGGACCGGGCGGGTCTTCCACGCCGTCGACTCGCACACCGAGGGCATGCCGACGCGGGTCGTCGTCGGCGGCGTGGGCGTGATCCCCGGCGCGAGCATGGCCGAGCGGCGCGTCCACTTCCGCGACCACCTCGACCACATTCGCAGGCTGCTGATGAACGAGCCGCGCGGTCACGCCGCCATGAGCGGCGCCATCCTGCAGCCGCCCACCAGGCCCGACGCCGACTGGGGCGTGCTGTTCATCGAGGTGTCCGGGCTGCTGCCGATGTGCGGCCACGGCACCATCGGCGTCGCCACCGTCCTGGTCGAGACCGGCATGGTGGAGGTCGTCGAGCCCGTCACCACCGTGCGGCTGGAGGTGCCCGCCGGGCTCGTCGTGGCCGACGTGGCCGTCCAGGACGGCATGGCCCTGTCGGTGACGCTGCGCAACGTGCCCTCCTACAGCGACCGGCTCGACGCCGAGGTGACCGTGCCGGGCTACGGCGAGATCCGCTACGACCTGGCCTACGGCGGCAACTTCTACGCCATCGTCGGGCTCGACTCCTACGGCCTGCCCTTCGACCGCAAGGCCAAGAACGAGATCCTGGCCGCCGGCCTGGCCACGATGGAGGCGATCAACGCCGCCGACGAGCCCGTCCACCGCGAGGACGAGCGCATCCGCGGCTGCCACCACGTCTACTTCGCGGCCCCCGGCTCCGACGCCCACCGCTCGCGCCACGCGATGGCCATCCACCCGGGCTGGTTCGACCGCTCGCCCTGCGGCACCGGCACCAGCGCCCGGATGGCCCAGTTGCACGCCCGCGGCGAGCTCCCGCTGGGCCGCGACTTCGTGAACGAGTCGTTCATCGGCACCCGCTTCGTCGGCAGGCTGCTGGAGGAGGCCACGGTCTGCGGCGCGCCCGCCGTGGTGCCGTCGATCACCGGCCGCGCCTGGGTGACCGGCACCGCCCAGTACTTCCTCGATCCGCGTGACCCGTTCCCTGAAGGGTTCGAGCTGTGACCGTCACCACCGTCGACTACCACACCGGCGGCGAGCCGTTCCGGATCGTCACCGGCGGCGTGCCCGAGATCCCCGGCGCCACCGTGCTCGACCGCCGCGCCAACGCCGGCGCGCCGGAGATCGACCGGGTGCGCCGGCTGCTCTGCCACGAGCCGCGCGGCCACGCCGACATGTACGGCTGCTTCCTCGTCCCGCCCGACGACGACGGCGCCGACCTGGGCGTGCTGTTCTGGCACAAGGACGGCTACTCCACCGCCTGCGGCCACGGCACGATCGCGCTCGGGGTGCACGCCGTCCAGGAGGGCCTGGTCGAGGCCGATCCCGACGGCGACACCGACGTGGTCGTCGACGTGCCGTCGGGCCGCGTCACCGCCCGGGTGCGCTGCTCGGCCGGGCGCGTCCGGTCCGTCACGTTCGTCAACGTCCCGTCGTACGTGATCGCCCGCGCCGTCCCGGTCGCCGGTGTCGAGGCCGACCTCGCGTACGGCGGAGCGATCTACGCCTCCGTGCCGGCCGGGGCGCTCGGCCTGGCGGTCGAGCCGGGGCACCTGACCGAGCTGATCGCCCACGGCCGCCGCGTCAAGGCCGCCCTGGCCGGCCATCCGGCCACCCGTCACCCGGGCGACGACCGGCTGTCCGGCGTCTACGGCGTGATCTTCTACGACGAGCTGCCCGGCGGCGACGGCCACGTCCGCCAGCGCAACGTCACCGTCTTCGCCGACGGCGAGGTGGACCGCTCGCCGTGCGGCTCCGGCACGGCCGCCAGGCTCGCGCTGCTCCACGACCAGGGCGTGCGCGACCCGCTGGTGCACGACAGCATCGTCGGCAGCACCTTCCGCGCCCGGGTCGCGCGGGTGACCGGCGAGGGCGTCGTGCCCGAGATCGAGGGCATGGCCTACCGCACCGGCAGGCACGTCTTCGAGCTGGACCCCGGCGATCCCATCGGCACCGGATTCACCCTGCGATGATGCCGGTCATGAACGCCCTGCCCTTTCTCGACGCCGCCACCATCGACCGCCTGGTGCCCGTGGCCCGGGCCGTGCAGCTCCTCGAGGACGCCCTGCGCGCCGGGCTCGATCCCGAGGCCACGCCGCAACGGCCCGTGGTCGAGCTGCCCGCCGGGCAGCTCCTGCTGATGCCCGCCGCGGCGGGACGGTACGCCGGCGTCAAGGCGGTCACCATCGCGCCCGGCAACGCCGGACGCGACCTGCCCCGGATCCAGGGCACCTACCTGCTGTTCGACGGCGAGACCCTGGCCCCGCTGGCCGCCCTGGACGGCATCGCGCTCACCTCGTCGCGCACGCCCGCCGTCACCGCGCTGGCCGTCCGGCACCTGGCCGAGCCGGACGCCCGCGACCTGGTGGTGTTCGGCACGGGGCCACAGGCGTGGGGGCACATCGTCGCGCTCGGCGCCGTACGGCCGGTCGAGCGCGTGACCGTCGTCGGCCGCGACCGCGGGCGTACGGAGGCGCTCGCGGACCGCTGCCGCGAGCGCGGGCTGATCACCCGCGCCCTGCACGGCGGGCCGCGGGCTCCCGCTCAGGGCGGCGGCCGGGAGGCGCCTCCTGCCGCGGAGGTGGACGAGGCCCTCGCGGAGGCGCTGGCCGGGGCCGACCTCATCGCCTGCTGCACGACCGCGAGGGAGCCGTTGTTCCCCGGTAAGCTCGCCCGAGACGGCGCCACCGTCGTCGCGATCGGCTCACACGAGCCCGACGCCCGAGAGCTCGACGGCGACCTGATCGCCCGCGCCACCCTGGTCGTCGAGGCCAGATCGGCCGCCCTGGCCGAAGCCGGCGATGTGATCGTCCCGATCCGCCACGGTACGATCACCACTGGTCATCTTGCCGGAAACCTCGCCGACCTGGTCGGCGGCCGGGTTTCCGTGGGCTCCGGGCCCCGCGTGTTCAAGGGCACGGGCATGGCCTGGGAGGACCTGGTGGTCGCGGCGGCCGCGTACGAAGCGTGGAACGCAGGGAAGGGATGAGCGGATGGCTGACCGGCTCGACCTGCCGACGGTGGGTGAGCGGCAGAGCCTGCGCGAGCAGGTGGCGCACGCGCTCCGTGCCGCGCTGATCACCGGCGAGATGCGGCCCGGCGTGGTCTACTCCGCGCCGATGCTGGCCCAGCAGTTCGGCGTCTCCGCGACGCCGGTCCGTGAGGCGATGCTCGACCTGGCCAAGGAGGGCCTGGTCGAGGCCGTGCGCAACAAGGGCTTCCGGGTGACCGAGCTGTCCGACCGCGATCTCGACGAGCTGACCGAGATCCGGCGGCTGATCGAGGTGCCGACCGTGACCCGCCTGGCCGACGCCTCGCGCGCCGCCGACTTCGAGCGGCTCAGGCCGCTCGCCGAGGAGATCGTCGCCGCCGCCGAACGCGCCGACCTGCTCGGCTACGTCGACGCCGACCTGCGCTTCCACGTGGAGCTGCTGGCCCTGTCGGGCAACTCCCACCTGGTGGCCGTGGTCAGAGACCTGCGCAACCGGGCCCGCCTCTACGGCCTGTCACAGCTGGCCACGCGGGGCGGGCTGGCCGACGCGGCCCGCGAGCACCTGGCCATGCTCGACGCGCTGGCCGAGGGCGACCAGGCGGCCGTGGGGCACATCATGGCCGAGCACATCCACCACGTCCGCGGCATCTGGGCGGGTTCGGCCTCATCCTGACCGGGGGGCCCGGGTCGAGCCGAGGCTGGCGGCCACGATGCAGACGATGGCGGCCCACTGCTGCGCGTGCAGGATCTCGCTCAGCACCAGCACGCCGATCAGCGCGGCCACCGCGGGCTCCAGGCTCATCAGGATGCCGAACACGTGCTTGGGCATGTGCCGCAGCGCCTGCAGCTCCAGTGAGTACGGGATCACCGACGACAGCAGCCCCACCCCCACCCCGATCAGCAGCAGCTCCGGCTGGAGCAGGCTCGCGCCGCCCGTCGTGACGCCCACGGGCGCGATGAGCACGGCCGACACGATCATCGCGAACGACAGCCCCGATGTGCCGGGGAAGCGCTGCCCCGCCGCGGCCGACAGCAGGATGTACGCCGCCCAGCAGGCGCCCGCCACCATCGCGAAGCCGATGCCCGCCCAGCTCACCGTCTCCGAGTCGCCCCACGGCGCGAGCAGCGCCACACCCAGCCCCGCGAGCCCGATCCAGACCAGGTCGAGCCGCCGCCGCGACGCCGCCACCGCCACGCCGAGCGGCCCGAGGAACTCGATGGCCACGGTGATGCCCAGCGGCAGCCTGGACAGCGCCTCGTAGAACGACAGGTTCATCAGCGCGAGCGTCGCGCCGAAGGCCAGCCCCAGCGCCCAGTCGCGCCAGGACATGCCCTTCAGCTTCGGCCGTGCCACCGCCCCCAGGATCAGCGCGCCCGCCGCGATGCGCACGAACACCACCGCGCTCGGCGGCAGCGCCGTGAACAGATCCTTGGCGAACCCGGCGCCGAGCTGCGCGGAGAAGATCGCCAGCAGCACCAGCCCGGACGGCGGGATCGAGTCGGCCGCCGTGCGGAGCAGGGTCCCCGGCCGTGGCAGACCGGAGCCGCGGTCCAGGGGATCGTCGAGGG
Source organism: Nonomuraea sp. NPDC048916 (assembly GCF_040649575.1). Lineage (NCBI taxonomy): Bacteria > Bacillati > Actinomycetota > Actinomycetes > Streptosporangiales > Streptosporangiaceae > Nonomuraea > Nonomuraea sp. NPDC048916. Next base: position 68,552 of record NZ_JBEZFS010000024.1, on the reverse strand, counting down.
CGAAGGCGGTCACGGAACTCCTCGCAGGACAACAGGGGCAATTGCTAAGGGCAATCGCTAGAGGCTAGCCCGTGGTGGCGATATTTCTGCACTTAGGGTGGTACTACCGGGTATCTGGATCACGAGGCGCGGTTCCCCCGACCATGGAGGCATGACGGCACTCGCCCCACCCATCACGCTCGCACGGCCACCGCTCGCCCTGTCCGTGGCGTCCTTCGTCAGCAGCTTCGACCGGTTCGCCGTGAGCCCGATGCTGGTCCTGATCGCGCTGGACCTGCGCGTGCCGCTGGCCGCGGCCGTGGCGGCGGCCAGCGGGTACTTCCTCGCCTACGGCCTGTCGCAGCCGCTGTGGGGCGTGCTGTCCGACCGCTTCGGACGGGTGCCGGTGATGCGGGCGGCCCTGCTCGGCGCCGCGGTCGCCGGGATCGTCTCGGCCCTGATGCCGGCGCTCGGCGCGCTCATCGCCGCCCGGATCGTCGCCGGCGCCTGCTTCGGCGCGGTGATCCCCACCTCGCTCACCTACGTCGGCGACACGGTCGAGCCCTCGATCCGCCAGCGCGCCCTGACCGACCTCATGGGCGCCACCGCGCTCGGCACCGCCGCGGCCACCGGGCTCGGCGGCGTGCTGTCCGACCTGGTCGACTGGCGCCTGGTCTTCACCGTGCCCGCGGTCTTGGCGCTGGCCTGCGTGATCTGGCTGCGCTGGGTGCCCGAGCCGCCCCGCGGCCCGAGCGGCCGGCTCGGCACGCACGTCGGCGCGGTGCTCAGGCACCGCTGGGCGTTACTGGTGTTCGCCCTGGCCTTCGGGGAGGGCGCCGTGCTGCTCGGCGTCATGCCGTTCCTCGCGCCCGCGCTGCAGCACGACGGGGTCACCGCCGCCGTGGCCGGGCTCGCGACGGCCGTCTACGGGGTGGGCCTGTGGCTGCTCACCCGGCTGGTCAAGCGGTTGTCACGCAGCTGGCCGGCGCCGGTGCTCATCGCCGTCGGGGGGACGCAGCTGTGCGCGGGCTACGCCCTCGTCGCGGCCCACGTGGGCCTCACGACGGTGATGGTGGCCGCGCTGTTGTTCGGCGGCGGCTGGTCGTTCATGCACTCGTCGCTGCAGACCTGGGTGACGTCCGTCACGCCGCAGGCCAGAGGCACCTCCGTGGCCTTCTTCGCGGCGGCCCTGTTCGTCGGCAGCGCGGTCTCCTCCTGGGCCGGCGGCCCGCTGGCGGGCAACGGCTCGTATCCGCTGTTGTTCGGCGTGGCGGCGGCCGTCGCGCTGCCGCTGACCGTGGTGGCCGCCGTCGGCAGGCACCGTTACGGCTCACTCCCAGCGGAAGAAACGGGAGGCCAGGCCCAGTGACACGACCGCCCAGGCGGCCAGCACGGCGATCGCCCCCAGCGGCAGCGCGCCCGCGGTGAGCACCGCGCGCAAGCCGCCGGTCAGCGCCGAGATCGGCAGCAGCTCCAGCACGGACCGCATGCCGGACGGGAACTTCGACAGCGGGAACACCACCCCGCCCACGCCCAGCAGCACGAGGTAGACGAGGTTGGCCGCAGCCAGCGTCGCCTCGGCCCGCAGGGTGCCCGCCATGAACAGCCCGAGCCCGCTGAAGGCCGCGGTGCCGAGCACGATCAGCAACGCCGCGGCCAGGAAGGAGCCCTGCGGCCGCCAGCCGAGCGCCAGGGCCACGGTCACGATCACCACGACCTGCACCAGCTCCACCGCGAGCACGGCCAGTGTCTTGGCCAGCATGAGCCCCGGCCGCGACAGAGGGGTGGCGCCCAGCCGCTTGAGCACGCCGTAGCGGCGCTCGAACCCGGTCGCGATCGCCTGCCCGGTGAACGCCGTCGACATGATCGCCAGCGCGAGGACGCCGGGCGCGAGGAAGTCGACCCGGCTGCCCCCGCCGATGTCGACCAGCGGCGCCAGCGAGAAGCCGACGAGCAGCAGGACCGGGATGATCAGCGTCAGCAGGAGCTGCTCGCCGTTGCGCAGCGTCGCGCGCATCTCGGCGCCCGCCTGCGCCAGCACCATGCGCGGCAGCGGCGCCGCGCCCGGCGCGGGTGTGAGGTCGAGCGTGGTCGGCGTGGTCATCGCAGCTCCCTGCCGGTCAGCTCGAGGAAGACGTCTTCCAGGGTGCGGCGCTCGATGCGCAGGTCGTCGGCCGTGACGCCCTCGGCCGCGCACCAGGCGGTCACGGTGGCCAGCAGCTCGGGATCGACCAGACCCTCGATGATGTAGTGGCCGGCGGGCGACTCCTTGGCCGCGCTGCCCACCGGCAGCGCGTTGAGCAGCTCCTCCAGCGCGAGGCCGGGCCGGGCGCGGAAGCGCAGCTGGCGCTCGGCCCCGGTGAGCGAGGCGGGGCTGCCCTCGGCCACCACCCGGCCCCTGTCGATGATCACCACCTGGTCGGCCAGGCGCTCGGCCTCGTCCATGTGGTGCGTGGTGAGGACCACCGAGACCCCGGCGGCGCGCAGCTCGCTCACCAGGTCCCAGCAGGCGTGCCTGGCCTGCGGGTCGAGCCCGGCCGTCGGCTCGTCGAGGAAGACCAGCTCGGGCCTGCCGATGACCGCGGCGGCCAGCGAGAGCCGCTGCTGCTGTCCGCCGGACAGGCGGCGGTAGGGCGTGCGGGCGTGCTCGGCCAGGCCCAGCCGCGCCAGCAGCGCCCGCGGGTCCAGCGGGTGGGCGTGGAAGCGGGACACCAGGCGCAGCCACTCGGCGCAGCGCATCGCCGGCGGCACGCCGCCGGCCTGCAGCATGACGCCCACCCGAGGGCGCAGCCCCGGCGCGGCGGGCGGCTCGCCCAGCACCCGGACGGTGCCCGAGTCGGCCCTGCGGAACCCCTCGCAGATCTCGATCGTGGACGTCTTGCCGGCTCCGTTGGGGCCGAGCACGGCGGTGATCGCGCCGACCTCGGCGCGCATGGACAAGCCGTCGACCGCGGTGGCGCCGCCGTAGCGCTTGACCAGGTCGGTGATCTCGACGGCTGGGGAGTCCATGGGACGAGTTTAGGGACTGTCCGGCGTGGTCCGGCTCGCACCCCGGCGTGGCCGGATATGGACATGTGTTGACTCGTCTTTTCTCGGCAGGCCCCTGCGCGGGGTGAAAGTCTGATGACGAGGTCCACGTCACAGGAGGTAGCAATGTCACAGCGCAGCGGCTACGAACCGGGCGTTCCGTGCTGGGTGGATCTGTCGAGCACCGACGTCGGCGCGTCCGTCCGCTTCTACGGCGAGGTCTTCGGCTGGGGAGTCGAGATGATCGACGACCCCCGAGCCGGCGGCTACGGCCAGTTCACCTACGACGGCAGGAAGGTCGCCGGGGTGGGACCCGTGTCCGGAGAGGAGGGCGCCCCGGCCTGGAACACCTACATCGCCACCCGGGACGCCGCCGCCACCGCCGACCGGGTCAAGAACTCCGGCGGCACCGTCGTCGTGGACCCCATGAGGGTGTTCGACGAGGGCACGATGGCCGTCTTCCAGGGGCCCGACGGAGCGTTCGTGTCGGTCTGGGAGGCCGACCGGCACCACGGCGCCGAGCTGGTCAACGAGCCCGTCTCGTTCTGCTGGAACGAGCTCGTCACCCGCGACGTCGCCGCCGCCGAGCGGTTCTACCAGGCCGTCTTCGGCTGGACGCCCCACCTGCAGGAGCTCGACGGCGTCGGCTACACCGAGTGGCGGGTGGACGGCAGGGGCATCGCCGGCATGATGGAGATGACCCCCTCCTACCCGGCGGAGACGCCCTCCCACTGGATGGTCTACTTCGCGGTCGCCGATCTGGACGCCACCGTCGGCACCGCGCGGCGTCTCGGCGCGCACGTGCTCGTCGACTCGACGGACGCCCCTCCGGGGCGGTTCGGGATGTTCGTGGATCCACAGGGCGCCGCCCTTTCTGTCATCCAACTTCACGAAATCGAATGAAAAGTCAGATATTCGGGAATTAGGAGGACCGGATTCCGGTTTGATCCCTCGGCCCTCGTGGGCCACAGCCCACGAGGGAGAGGTGTTCACGCATGTCCGTGGCAGAAGCCGCGCCGGCCGCCACCAACGAGAGAGGCCGCCCTCGCGGACTGCTGCTGTTCATCCTGGGGGCCCTTTCGGCCATCGGGCCGCTCTCGATCGACATGTACCTCCCCGCGCTGCCCGCCATCACCGACGAGATGCTCAGCGTCCCCGCCCAGGTGCAACTGACCCTGACCGCCTGCCTCATCGGCGTGTCGGTAGGCCAGGTGATCGCGGGGCCGGTGAGTGACGTGCGCGGGCGCAGGATGCCGCTGATCGTCGGTGTGGCCGGGTTCGCGATCGCCTCCCTGCTGTGCGCCTTCGCCCCGTCGGTGCCGATGCTGATCGTGTTCCGGCTGCTCCAGGGCATCCTCGGCGGCGCGGCCCTGGTGATCGTCCGGGCCGTGGTGCGCGACCTGTACGAGGGCGCCGCCATCGCCCGCGTCTTCGCCACGCTCATGCTCGTCAGCGGCCTGGCCCCGATCCTCGCCCCGATCGCGGGCGCCCAGCTGCTGGCCTTCACCTCCTGGCGCGGGGTGTTCGTCGCGCTCAGCCTGGCCGGGCTGGCGCTGCTGCTGGCCGTGATCCCCGGCGTCCGCGAGACCCTGCCCGCCGGCAAGCGTGAGGGCGGCGGCCTGCGGCACACCGCGCTCACCTTCTGGCGCCTGCTGCACGACCGGCCGTTCATGGGCAGCGCGCTCACCGCCGGCATGTCGTTCGCCGCGATGTTCGCCTACATCTCCGGCTCGCCGTTCGTCCTGCAGGAGGTGTACGACGCCACGCCGCAGCAGTATTCGCTGGTCTTCGGGCTGAACGCGCTCGGCCTGACCCTCATGGCGCAGGTCGGCGGGCGGCTCGCGGGCCGGGTGGCGCCGGAGCGCCTGGTCCTCATCGGCCTGGTCGTCTCCCTGGTGGGCGCCTGCGCGCTGCTGGTCGCCGCGGTCACCGGGATCGGCCTGGCGGGCGTCGTGGCGGGGCTGTTCGTCATCATGTGCGGTCAGGGCCTGGTGCTGCCGGGCACCGGCGCGCTGGCGCTCGCGGGCCAGCCGCCGCAGGTCGCGGGCAGCGCCTCGGCGTTGCTGGGCGTGCTCCAGTTCGCGCTGGGCGCGTTCGCCGCGCCGCTGGTCGGCCTCGCGGGATCGGGTACGGCGGTGCCGATGGCCGGGGTCATGCTCGGCCTCCTCGCGCTTTCCGCCGTGATGTTCACCGTTCTCGGCCGGCATTTTGTTAGGTAAGCCTTACCTGCGTGAGAAATTGCATTGACTGAGTGTGCGGATCCGTTTGTCGGCGGGGAAGGAATTACGGCACACTGATGTTGTCAAAACAGGGAGCGAACCCGACGCAGTGAGCGAAGTGGGGGGCGCCGCCCACACGAGCTTCCCGCGAGCGAACGAGGAGTGGTGAGCGACCGATGAACTACGTGCCCACTATTGAGCCAGGCAGCGAGCGCGGCACCCGCGCCCGCGTCGCCAGGCTGATTCTGGAGCACGGTCCCGTCTCGGCCGCCGCGCTGGGCGAGCGGCTCGGGCTCACGCCCGCGGCCGTCCGCCGCCACCTCGACGCGCTGCTGACCGACGGGATGATCGAGCCTCGCACGGCACGACCGCGCGGTCAGCGCGGGCGGGGGCGGCCGGCCAAGCTGTTCGCCATCACCGACGCGGGGCGCAGTGCCTTCGAGCACGCCTATGACGACCTGGCCGGGAGCGCGCTGCGTTTCCTGGCCGAGCGCATGGGACATGAAGCAGTGGCCGACTTCGCCCGCTCACAGGTCTCGGGCCTGCTGACGCGGCTGGAGCCGGTCATGCGGACGGTGCCGGCTGACCAGCGCGTGCAGGTGCTGGCGCAGGCGCTGTCGGCAGAGGGATACGCCGCCTCGGCCAGCAAGGCCAAGTCCGGCGGCGACCAGCTCTGCCAGCATCACTGCCCGGTGGCGCACGCGGCGGCGGAGTTCCCGCAGCTGTGTGAGGCCGAGACGGAGGCGTTCGCGCAGCTGCTCGGCACGCCGGTGCAGCGCCTGGCCACCATCGCCCACGGCGACGGGGTCTGCACGACACATGTGAGCCCGCAATCGCTGGGTGATCCCGCACATAGAGACAAGAGCAAGGAGACCGGAAGGTGACTGTCACCGACCGCCCGGAGCTGGAAGGCCTCGGGAATTACAAGTTCGGCTGGGCCGACTCGGATGTCGCCGGGGCGACGGCCAGGCGTGGCCTGTCCGAAGAGGTCGTCCGCAACATCTCCGAGCTCAAGAACGAGCCGGAGTGGATGCTGGACCTTCGCCTGAAGGGCCTCCGGCTGTTCCACAAGAAGCCGCTGCCGACCTGGGGAGCCGACCTCACGGCCATCGACTTCGACAACATCAAGTACTTCGTGCGCTCGACCGAGAAGCAGGCCGCTTCCTGGGAAGAGCTGCCCGCCGACATCAAGAACACCTACGACAAGCTCGGCATCCCCGAGGCGGAGAAGCAGCGCCTCGTCGCCGGTGTCGCCGCCCAGTACGAATCCGAGGTCGTCTACCACAAGATCCGTGAGGACCTCGAGGAGAAGGGCGTCATCTTCGTCGACACCGACACGGGCCTGAAGGAGCACGAGGAGCTCTTCAAGGAGTACTTCGGCTCGGTCATCCCGGTGGGCGACAACAAGTTCGCCGCGCTCAACACCTCCGTGTGGTCGGGTGGCTCGTTCATCTACGTGCCGCCGAACGTCGAGGTCGAGATCCCGCTGCAGGCCTACTTCCGGATCAACACCGAGAACATGGGCCAGTTCGAGCGGACCCTGATCATCGTCGACGAGAACAGCTACGTCCACTACGTCGAGGGCTGCACCGCGCCGATCTACTCGTCCGACTCGCTGCACTCCGCGGTCGTCGAGATCATCGTGAAGAAGAACGCCCGCTGCCGCTACACGACCATCCAGAACTGGTCCAACAACGTCTACAACCTGGTCACCAAGCGCGCCGTGGCCTACGAGGGCGCGACCATGGAGTGGATCGACGGCAACATCGGCTCCAAGGTCACGATGAAGTACCCCGCCGTCTACCTGATGGGCGAGCACGCCAAGGGCGAGACGCTGAGCGTCGCCTTCGCGGGCGAGGGCCAGCACCAGGACGCCGGCTCGAAGATGGTGCACCTTGCTCCCCACACGAGCTCCAGCGTCATCTCCAAGTCGGTCGCGCGTGGCGGCGGCCGCACCTCCTACCGCGGTCTCGTGCAGATCGAGGAGGGCGCCCACGGCAGCGCCAGCACGGTCAAGTGCGACGCGCTCCTGGTCGACCAGATCAGCCGCTCCGACACCTACCCCTACGTCGACGTCCGCGAGGACGACGTCCGGATGGGTCACGAGGCCACGGTCTCCAAGGTCAGCGAAGACCAGCTGTTCTACCTCATGAGCCGCGGGCTCGACGAGGACGAGGCGATGGCGATGATCGTGCGCGGCTTCGTGGAGCCGATCGCGCGCGAGCTGCCGATGGAGTACGCGCTCGAGCTCAACCGCCTCATCGAGCTGCAGATGGAAGGAGCCGTCGGCTGATGGGCCTGAACGAGAAGCCCTTGTCGACCCTGCACGAGAAGGCGTCCTACGACCTGGACGACTTCGAGGTCCCGACCGGGCGCGAGGAGGCGTGGCGCTTCACGCCGCTGTCACGCCTGAGAGGGCTGCACAACGGCAAGGCGGAGGTCACCGGTCAGGCGCTGGTGCAGGCCTACACCCCGGCCGGCGTGACCGCCGAGTGGGTCGGGCGCGAGGACCCGCGGATCGGCCGGGCGTACGTGCCGGCCGACCGGGTCAGCGCGCAGGCGTACAACTCCTTCGAGAAGGCGCTGGTCATCACCGTGCCCAAGGAGTCGCTGCTCGGCGAGCCGATCCGCGTCGAGGTGCGCGGCGGCGGCGCCGACGGCGCCTCCTACGGACACATCGTGGTCAAGGTCGAGGCGCTCGCCGAGGCGCTGGTCGTCATCGAGCACCAGGGCAGCGCGATCTACGCCGACAACATCGAGTTCGTGGTCGGCGACGGCGCCTCGCTCAAGGTCGTCACCCTGCAGGACTGGGCCGACGACGCCGTCCACGTCTCCCACCACCACGCCCAGCTGGCCAGGGACGCGACGTTCCGCGCCTTCGCGGTGACCCTGGGCGGAGATCTCGTACGGCTGTCGCCCAGCGTCTCCTTCACCGGCCCCGGCGGCGACGCCGACCTGTCGGGCGTCTACTTCGCCGACGCCGGCCAGCACCTGGAGCACCGCCTGCTGGTCGACCACTCGCAGCCCAACTGCAAGAGCAACGTCGACTACCGCGGCGCCCTGCAGGGCGAGGACGCCCACACGGTCTGGATCGGCGACGTGATCATCAGGGTCGAGGCCGAGGGCACCGACACCTACGAGCTCAACCGCAACCTCATCCTCACCGACGGCGCCCGCGCCGACTCGGTGCCCAACCTGGAGATCCTCACCGGCGAGGTGGCCGGCGCGGGGCACGCCTCGACGTCGGGGCGCCTCGACGACGAGCACATCTTCTACCTCCAGGCCCGCGGCATCCCGTTCGACGAGGCCCGGCGCCTGGTCATCAGGGGATTCCTCGGCCAGCTCATCGAGAAGATCCAGATCGATGAGCTCCGCGAGCGCGTGATGAGCGCGGTGGAGGCGGAGCTCGCGCGATGAGTTTCGAAAAGGTGTGCCGCATCGGCGACATCCCCGACGGCGGGGTCATCGGCGTCGAGGTGGGGGAGACGCCGGTCGCGCTGGTGCGCAAGGGCGAGGAGATCTTCGCGCTGCACGACGTGTGCTCCCACGCCGAGGTGAAGCTCAGCGAGGGCGAGGTCTACGACGGCACTCTGGAGTGCTGGCTGCACGGCTCGTGCTTCGATGTCCGCTCGGGCAAGCCCACCGGGCCTCCCGCCACCAAACCCGTGAACGTCTACACAGTCAAGATCGACGGCGATGACGTGCTCGTCTCGCTCTCGAAGGAGTCATAACGCATGTCCACCCTAGAGATCCGTGACCTGAAGGTCGCCGTCGAGGACAAGGAAATCCTGCGCGGCGTCAACCTCACCGTGAAGTCGGGCGAGACCCACGCCATCATGGGCCCCAACGGCTCCGGCAAGTCCACGCTCGCCTACGCCATCGCCGGTCATCCCAAGTACACGATCACCGGCGGCCAGGTGCTGCTCGACGGCGTCGACCTGCTCGAGCTGTCCGTCGACGAGCGCGCCCGGGCCGGGCTGTTCCTCGCCATGCAGTACCCCGTCGAGGTCCCCGGCGTGTCGGTGTCCAACTTCCTGCGCTCGGCCGTCACCTCGATCCGCGGCGAGGCGCCCAAGCTGCGCCAGTTCGCCAAGGACCTCAAGTCCGGCATGGACGCCCTGGCCATCGACGGCGCGTTCGCCCAGCGCAACCTCAACGAGGGCTTCTCCGGCGGTGAGAAGAAGCGCCACGAGATCCTCCAGCTCGAGCTGCTCAAGCCGAAGATCGCGGTGCTCGACGAGACCGACTCCGGCCTCGACGTCGACGCGCTGCGCGTGGTGTCCGAGGGCATCAACCGCTTCCGCGCCTCGGGTGAGACGGGCGTGCTGCTCATCACCCACTACACGCGCATCCTGCGCTACGTGACGCCCGAGTTCGTGCACGTCTTCGCCGGTGGCAGGATCGTCGAGGAAGGCGGGCCGGAGCTGGCCGAGAAGCTCGAAGCCGAGGGCTACGAGCAGTACACGAAGGCGAGTGCATGACTTCCACCAGCTTGGACGTGGAGAGGATCAGGAAGGACTTCCCGGTTCTCTCCCGCGAGCTGCCCGGCGGGCGTCCGCTCGTCTACCTCGACTCGGGCAACTCCTCCCAGAAGCCCACGCCGGTCGTCGAGACCATCCGTGAGCACCTGGCGATGCACTACAGCAACGTCGGGCGCGCGATGCACGTGCTCGGCGCGGAGTCGACCGAGGCCTTCGAGGCAGCACGCGACAAGGTGGCCGCCTTCGTCGGCGCCCCGTCGCGCGACGAGGTGATCTTCACCAAGAACGCCTCCGAGGCGCTCAACCTGGTCGCCTACTCCTTCGGGCGGCATCTGTGGGGCGGCGCGGCCGACACCGATCCCCGCTTCACGCTCGGCCCCGGGGACGAGATCGTCATCTCCGAGATGGAGCACCACTCCAACATCGTGCCGTGGCAGCTGCTCGCGCAGCGCACCGGGGCGACGCTGAAGTGGTTCGGCGTGACCGACGACGGCCGGCTCGACCTGTCCGGCATCTCTGAGCTGGTGACCGAGCGAACGAAGATCGTGTCGATCGCCCACCAGTCCAACGTGCTCGGCACCGTCAACCCCGTCGCCGACGTGCTGGCGCGGGCCCGCGAGGTGGGCGCGCTGATGATGCTCGACGCCTCACAGTCGGTGCCGCACCACCCGGTGAACATCGCCGAGCTGGGCGTCGACTTCGTGGCCTTCACGGGTCACAAGATGCTCGGCCCCTCGGGCATCGGCGTCCTCTGGGGGCGGGGCGAGCTCCTTGAGGCGATGCCCCCGTTCCTGGGCGGCGGCGAGATGATCGAGGCCGTCTGGATGGACCACTCGACCTACGCGCCGATCCCGCACAAGTTCGAGGCCGGCACCCCGCCGATCGTCGAGGCCATCGGTCTCGGCGCGGCCGTCGACTACCTCCAGGGAGTCGGCATGGAGGCGGTGGAGGCCCACGAGCGCTCGCTGACGGCCTACGCGCTGGAGGCGCTGCGGGAGGTGCCCACGCTGCGGCTGATCGGGCCCGACTCCCTTGAGCGGCGCGGCGGCACCCTGTCGTTCACGCTGGAGGGGATCCACCCGCACGACGTGGGCCAGATCCTCGACGACGCGTTCGGCATCGCGGTGCGCGTCGGTCACCACTGCGCCCGCCCGCTGCACCTGAGGTTCGGAATACCGGCGACCACCCGGGCGTCGTTCTATCTGTACAACACCACGGGCGAGATCGACGCCCTGGTCCGCGGCCTCCATCATGTTCAGAAGGTGTTCGGATAGCCATGATCGGCGAGTCGATGTACCAGGAGCTGATCCTGGAACACTACAAGCACCCGCAGGGCCGGGGGCTGCGTGAGCCGTACGACGCCGAGGTTCACCATGTGAACCCGACCTGCGGCGACGAGATCACGCTCAGGGTCAGGGTGGGCGCCGCGGGCCGCATCGAGGACGTCTCCTACGACGGCCAGGGCTGTTCGATCAGCCAGGCGGCCGCCTCGGTGCTGCACGAGCTGACCACCGGCTCGACGGTCGAGGAGACCCTGTCGGTCGTCGACGAGTTCACCCGCCTCATGCAGGGCAGGGGGCAGGTGGAGGCCGACGAGGACGTGCTGGGCGACGCGGTGGCGTTCGCGGGCGTGGCGAAGTTTCCGGCGCGGGTGAAGTGCGCGCTGCTGTCCTGGATGGCCTACAAGGACGCTGTTGTGAGGAGTGCTGCTCTGTGAGCGAGCCGATGAGCGGGTGTCGTGAGTTCGCTCACGTCTTGAGGAGGATGCCATGAGCAAGCCGGTGGAGACGCCTACCGGGGTCGACGGCGACGTCAGCGTCGACGAGGTCATGGAGGCGCTGAGGGACGTCGTCGACCCGGAGCTGGGCATCAACGTCGTCGACCTGGGCCTGATCTACGGCCTCAACCTCGACCCCTGCGACGGCGGCCGCCCGGTGGCGACCATCGACATGACGCTGACCAGCGCCGCCTGCCCGCTGACCGACGTGATCGAGGACCAGGCCCATTCGGCGCTCGACGGCATGGTCTCCGACGTTAAGATCAACTGGGTCTGGCTGCCGCCGTGGGGGCCCGACAAGATCACTGATGAGGGTCGTGAGCAGCTGCGTATGCTAGGCTTCAATGTCTGATCTTTGCTGAACGGCTGACGTCTCGGCGTCGGCCGTGTCAGCGTGCTAAAGTCCGATAATCGGACTAGCCGGGGAATACACGGTGTTTTCCCCGCGTTGGCACCACGTGCACCTGGCGCACCAATGTGCGTTATCGCCGCCTGCGGCCGGCAATGGGGTGCGCGTAGACGGCCCGTCACTTCGGGCCAGTCCCCACCCAGCGGGTCCGAATTCCCGCGAACGCAAACGAAGTACGGCACTGCCGTACGCCCCGGCTCGTCCTTTCGCAGAAGTGACGCGCCACTTCGACTGAAAGGCACGACTTTCGTGACCATGCTTGATGCTGTCCTGCCCGAGCTCACCCCCGAGCAGGGCCCGTCCGAGTTCGAGCTGCTGGGCCTGCCCAAGCCGCTCATCACCGGGCTGGCCAAGCAGGGCATCGCCAGCCCGTTCCCCATCCAGAGCGCGACCATCCCCGACGTGCTGGCCGGTGCCGACGTGCTCGGCCGCGGCCAGACCGGCTCCGGCAAGACGCTCGCCTTCGGTCTGCCGACCATGGCCCGCATCGCCGGAGTGCGGCCGGCCCCCGGCCGTCCCCGCGCCATGATCCTCGTCCCCACCCGCGAGCTCGCCCTGCAGGTGCACGACGCCCTCGAGCCGCTCGGCCGCGGCCTGGGCCTGCGCATGAAGGTCATCGTCGGCGGCATGTCCATGGGCAAGCAGATCGAGGCGCTGCGCCGCGGCGTCGACGTCGTCATCGCCACGCCCGGCCGTCTCGGCGACCTCATCCGCCAGGGTGAGTGCTCGCTGTCCGACATCGAGGTCAGCGTCATCGACGAGGCCGACCACATGTGCGACCTCGGCTTCTTCCCCGTCGTCACCGAGCTGCTCGCGCAGACGCCGGCCGACGGGCAGCGGCTGCTGTTCTCGGCCACGCTCGACGGCGACGTCGACAAGCTCGTGCGCCGCTTCCTCAAGGACCCGATCACGCACTCCGTCGCCCCCGCGACCTCCCCGGTCGACACCATGGAGCACCACGTGCTGCAGGTGACGCGCGACGACAAGTTCGACATCACCGCCGAGATCGCCAACCGCGAGGGCCGGACGATCATCTTCGTCCGCACCCAGCACGGCGTCGACCGTCTGTGCAAGCAGCTGGCCAGGGTCGGCGTCAAGTCGGGCGGCCTGCACGGCGGCAAGCGCCAGAACCAGCGCACCCGCATCCTGGCCGAGTTCCGCGAGGGCTCCGTCAACGTGCTGGTCTGCACCGACGTCGCCGCCCGCGGCATCCACGTCGACAACATCAGCCTGGTGCTGCACGTCGACCCGCCGCAGGACCACAAGAGCTACCTGCACCGCGGCGGCCGCACGGCCCGCGCCGGCGAGAAGGGCACCGTCGTCACGCTGGTGCTGCCCAACGAGCGCCGCTCGACCGACCAGCTCACCCGGCGCGCCGGCATCCAGCCGTTCCGCCTCAAGGCCACGCCCGGTCACCCCAGGCTCGCCGAGGTGGCGGGCGCGCGGCCCCCGAGCGGCGAGTCCATCCCCGTCTGGGAGCCCGACGTCCGCAAGCCGCTGCGCCCGCGCCGCGAGGGCGGCCACAGCGGCTCCGAGCGTCGCGGCCGCCGCCCGCGCCGCGACTTCGACGGTGACCGGCGCCCGCGCCGCCACGAGGACGGCGACCGTCCGGCCGCCTCGGGCGACGACCGCCGTCCCCGCCGCCACGACGGCGAGGACCGCTACCCCCGGCGTCACACCGACGGCTCCACCGAGCCGCGCACCTTCGGCGACGACCGCCGCCGCTCCGGCGGCGACGAGCGCGGCCGTGGCGGCTTCCGCTCCGACGACCGGCCGTTCCGCGACGACCGTGGCCCGCGTGGCGGTGGCTTCCGCTCCGACGACCGCGGTCCCCGCACCGGCGGGTTCCGTTCCGACGACGCTCCGCGCGGCGGTGGCTACCGCTCCGACGACGGCGGTTCGCGGGGCGGCTACCGCTCCGACGACCGCGGTCCGCGCGGCGCCCGCCCCGACGACCGGGGCCCGCGCGGGTTCCGGTCCGACGACGGCGGCTCCCGTGGCGGGGGTTTCCGCTCGGACGACCGTGGTCCCCGCACCACCGGTGACCGTGGCCGCCCGTTCTCGGCCGACCGCGACCGCGCCCGGCCCGACGACCGTCCCCGTGACGGTTACCGGTCCGGCGGCTCCCGCACCGAGGGCCGGGGCAACGGTGGCTACCGTTCCGGTCAGGGTGAGCGCCGCTACGGCCGCTGACCACCAGTCCACATCCGCACTGCCCGCCGTACGTCTCCGCTAAGGGGCGCCACGGCGGGCAGCGCCGTTTCCGGGCCCCTCCTGACGGGGACGCAGGAACGGCACCAGCGCGAGGCCCAGCACGGCGGTCACCGTGATGACCACGGAGGGGGCGGCGAACTGGGCGGCGGCGCCGGCCACGGCGAACCCGACGCCCTGCCAGAACATCAGCCCGGCGGTCTGGACGCTCAGCGCCCTGCCGAGGAGCTCGTCGGGGGCGGCGTCCACGAGGAGCTGGTCCAGGCCGAGGTGGTGGGCGAGCCCCATGCCGGACAGGACGAGCAGCGTGACCGCGAGCGGCAGGCCCGGCCGCAGCCCGAAGAGCGTCTGTGGCAGGAACATCAGCAGGGCCAGCGGCACGATGAGCCGAAGGCGCCGGGCGGGCGACGGGAACCACAGGCACAGCAGCTCACCCAGGACCGTGCCGACCGGCAGCGCCGACATGAGCAGCCCCAGCCCCGCCGTGCCGAACCCGGCCAGGTCGGCGTACGGCGCGGCCAGCGCCTCGGGCGCCACCCCGAGGGCGGGCACGGCCCAGCCGAACACGAGGACGCGGCGCAGCCGTACCAGCCGGAAGATCCTGCCCAGCCCGGTCAGCGAGTCGCCCACCAGGGAGAGCGACCCGGGAGCGGACAGCGCCGGGCGGGCCGCGAGCCCGGTGGCGAGCAGCGCCGCCGACACCAGGAAGGCGCCGGTGTTGAGCAGCAGGGCGGCGCGCGGCGTCAGCACGATGAGCAGCAGCCCGCCGAGGGCGAACCCGCTCACCTGCGCGCCCTGCGCCACCAGCCGGAACAGGCTGCGGGCGGCGATGTAGACGTCGCCGTCGAGGATGCGCGGCAGCATCGCGGCGCGCGCCCCCGCGAAGACCGGCGCCACCAGCCCCATCCCGAGGGCCAGGGCGAGCACGACGGCGGCCGGCAGGCCGGGCGCCGTCATCGCCGCGGCCAGGGCGGCGGTCGCCAGGTTGCAGCCCACCAGCAGCCGGCGGATCGCCACCCGGTCGACCAGCGCCGACAGCAGCACCCCGCCGAACAGGTAGGGGACGAACGCCACCGTGAACACCAGGGCGGCCAGCAGGGGAGAGCCGGTCTGCCGGTAGACCAGCACGGTGAGGGCGAACTGGGTCACGATCGTGCCCAGCATGCAGAGCACGTGCGAGAGGAAGAGCGTCCGGAACTCGGGTACGGCGAGGGCGTCGCGGTAGCGGCCCCGGGCGCCCGTCGGTTGGTTCATCGAGCTCCTCTGAGGAGGCGCCGTTCGCCGTGGCCTGGCCGGCCACGGCGACTATCGGTCAGTAGGCGTAACGCATGGGACCACCTCCTAGGTGAACGTGACCGGCAGGCTTCGCACCCCGCGCAGGGTTCCGCTGTCCCACATCACCGGGTCGGCGCGCGGGCGGACCAGGTGACCGGCGCGGGCGAGCTCGGTGAAGAGCACCCGGGTCTGCGTCGAGGCGACGCTGGCGCCGAGGCAGGCGTGCAGGCCGCGCCCGAAGCCGAGATGCGGGTTGGGGGCACGGTCCAGCCGCAGGGTGTCGGGGTCGGCGAAGACGGCGGGGTCGCGGTTGGCGGCCCCGATGATCAGGGTCACGCCCTCTCCCGCGCGCACCTTGTGGCCGCCGATTTCGGTGTCGGCCAGGCAGGCCCGGGCGAGCACCTGGACCTGGCTGGTGTAGCGGATCAGCTCTTCCACCCCGGAGTCCGGATTTTTCGGGAAATCTTGGAGACTGCCAGGATTATCGGTGAACGCGAGGAGCGAGAGGGCCAGTAACCGGGCCGACGATTCGAAACCCGCGTGGAAAGTCGAGCGGAGGGAATTCAGCAGGAGCCGTCGATCCACGTCCCCGCTGCGCAGTTTTTCGGCGACAAATGCAAACATACCGCCCGGGTGGTGGTCGGTCATCCACCGCTCGATGACCTCGTCGATCTCCGCCCGTGCGGCGATGCCCGCGGGCATCACCTCGGGACGCAGCCCGGCGTCCATCGTGTCGATGACCGGCGGGGAAACGGAGTTGAGCCAGTCGAGGCCGGGCGGGTCGACGCCCAGCAGGTCGCAGATCGTCTGCACGGTGAGCGGGACGGCCACCTCGTGGACGAACTCCACCTCGGTCCCGCCTCCCAGCCCGGCCAGCAGCCGTCGTACGCGCTCGGCGGTGCGCTCGGCCAGCGCGGCGTGGTCCTGGGCCCGGTAGGCGGCCGCGAGCAGCCGTCGCACGGGCGGGTGTTCGGGCGGATCGACGGTCTGCAACATGATCAGCTCGTCGGGCATCCGCTCGCCGACCCGCCGCCAGTCGGAGGAGAACCGGTCCAGCCGCTTGAGCACCTCGGCGCAGTCGGCATGGCGGGTCAGCACCCACGTGCGGAGTTCGTCGAACCAGAAGAAGGGGTCGGTCTCGCGCCAGGCGGAATAGACGGGAGCGGGATTTCGGAGATTATCCGGTCTGAGGAGCGTGCGGAGCGAATGTGGAAAGAGGCTTTCCGTCGACACTAAGTCTCCATATTCGGCTCAAATCACCCTAATAAAATGATTTATTCGTGTGAACAATAAAGGAGTGATGGGGGGTGGTCAAGATCGGAGCTCCAGCGCGCGGCGTCTCGCGTGGCGGACGCCGGGCCATGCGACCCGTGCGCGCAGACTAGGCTTGTCATGCACGTCAGCCGACCGACGAGAGAGATCATGAAGACCTTCGAAGAGCTGTTCGCCGAGCTGTCAGAGAAGGCGCAGACCCGGCCCTCCGGCTCGGGCACCGTCGCCGCCCTCGACGCCGGTGTCCATGCCATCGGCAAGAAGGTCGTCGAGGAGGCCGCCGAGAGCTGGATGGCCGCCGAGCACGAGTCGAGTGACCGGGCCGCCGAGGAGATCTCGCAGCTCCTCTACCACGTGCAGGTGCTCATGCTCGCGAAGGGCATCGGGCTGGACGAGGTGTACAAGCATCTCTAGGGCGCCCGCGCCCGCTTCCGTCCGCCCGTTCAAATCCGCGAGACCGAAGGACAAGACCCACATGATCCGCCTGGCAGTACCCAACAAGGGTGTGCTCAGCGAAGCCGCCCAGATCATGCTCAAGGAGGCCGGTTACCGGTCCCGCAACGACAGCAAGGAGCTCGTCGTCGTCGACGAGGACAACGGCTGCGAGCTGTTCTTCCTGCGCCCCCGCGACATCGCCGTCTACGTCGGCGAGGGCACCCTCGACGCCGGCATCACCGGCCGCGACATGCTGATCGACTCTGGCGCGCCCGTCGAGGAGATCATGCCGCTCGGCTTCGGCGGCTCCACCTTCCGCCTGGCCTCCAGGGCGGGGGAGATGACGTCGGTCAAAGACCTCGACGGCATGCGCATCGCCACCTCCTACGCCGGCCTGCTCGACAAATACCTCTCCGACACGGGCATCGACGCGCGCGTCATCAAGCTCGACGGCGCCGTCGAGACCGCCATCAGGCTCGGCGTGGCCGACGCGATCGCCGACGTCGTCGAGACCGGCACCACGCTGCGCAACGTCGGCCTGGAGGTCTTCGGCGAGCCGATCATGCGCTCGGAGGCCGTGCTGATCAAGCGGCACAGCGCGCCCGAGGCGACCGGCGTCGGCCAGCTGGTGCGCCGCCTCCAGGGCGTCGTGCACGCCCGCGACTTCGTCATGATGGACTACGACATCCGTGCCGAGCGCATAGAGGAGGCCATCGCCCTCACGCCCGGCATGGAGGGGCCCACGGTCTCGCCGCTGCACCGCGAGGGCTGGGTCGCCGTCCGCGCCATGGTCCGCCGCAGGGGCCACCAGCAGGTGATGGACCAGCTGTGGGACATCGGCGCGCGCGCCATCCTGGTCACCGACATCTACGCCTGCCGCCTCTGACCCGGTTCATGTCACGGGTGGCCTTCCCGGTGGGGGACGGTCCGGCTTGCCCAGACGCCGGGTGATCCGGTCGCGGGTCGTCAGCGGCCGGCGCGGCGTTCCCCGGTGTTCGCCGCCGTCACCTGCCGGATCAGGTCCGACACCCGCACGATCCCCAGGCAGCGGTTGAGCTCGTCGGTGACCACCAGGTCGTCGTAGACGCGGGCCGAGTCGCGTCCCGCCGCCTGCATGGCCGCCACGGCCGGGGTGGTCCTCGGCACCGCGCGCGGGGGATCGGCCAGCCGCCGGGCGGGCTTGGAGCCGTGCAGCGCGTGACCGTAGCGGGAGGCCACCGCCAGCAGGAACCGGCTGCGGTCGAGGCTGCCCTTCGGCCGCCGGAACTCGTCCACCAGGATCACGCTGGTGATCGACGGCTCGTGGCCGAACGCCTCCACCGCGTCCTCCGCCGTCGCCTCCTCGGGCAGCGTCACCGCGGGCAGCAGCAGCTCCTGCACCCGGGGGCCGAGCGCCATCGCGGCGGACGGCTCCTCGGCGACCGGGAGCGGGACCCTGACCCGGCCGTCCGGCCCCGGCGCCAGCAGCGGGCCGTGCGCCAGCCGCACGCCCCAGCCGCGTACCACCGCGAGCTGGGCCTCGTCTTCGATCCCCTGGGTGAGCACGTGCGCGCCGATGCCGCGCGCCAGCGTCACGACCGCCTGGGCCACCGCCGCCGCCCGGCGGTCGCGCGGGATCCGCGCGACCAGCTCGGGCGCCAGCCCGATCAGGTACGGCGAGGCGTCCGCGACCAGGTCGAGCGGCAGGCTCTCCGCGCCCACGCCGCCGAAGCCCAGGAGGTAGCCGAGGTTGCGCAGCCCGTCGAGCCCGACCCTCAGCAGCGGCCGCTCGGCCTGCCCCGACGGCCCCGTGAGCAGGAGCATGGCCTCACGGGGGTGCCTGCCGGACCTGCGGAGGGTCTCGTGCAGCGGCGCGAGCGCGCCGGCGCCCGCCAGCACGACCCGGATCGGCAGTTCGATCACCAGTGGCAGCGGGCCGGCCGGGAGGCGGCCGGCGGCGTCGACCGCCGCGGGCTGAGCGATGACGGCTCCCGTGTCGAGATCCACGATGAGGCCGGTGAGCAGGGAAGACACGGTGAAATGATCCGCGCCTCGCTCGCCTGCCAGAACCCCTGTGGGCCGAAATTCACTGATATTCGCCGATATTTCTCGTTATGTTCCCTCAGGAGTCGGCCTGTTCCCTCAGGCGCCGGAGTGCGGGGCAGGCCCGCCGGGTCGGTAGCCTTTCGAGAATGAACGCGCGACCGGCGAAGGGCGGCGGCCGGTGGGTGCCGGTGCCGCCCGAGCGCGTGCACCCGTGGATCGACGGCTTCGCCGCCCGGCACGGCGCCTTCGAGGCCTCCGGCGACGAGCGGATCGTGCGCCTGGTGGCCGCCGACGGGGCGCTGGCCGAGCTGCACGTCCCCTTCCCGCCGATGCCGCCCGGCCCGCCGCACATCACCCGGCTGGTCACGCACGCCCGGGCCGAGCGGCGCGTGGGCGTGGTGCTGGTGCGGCTGGGCGGCTACGCGGCGGGAGTGTTCCACGGGTCACAACTGGTGGCCTCCAAGGTCGGCTCCCGGCTGGTCCAGGGGCGCACCGCCGCCGGCGGCTGGTCGCAGCAGCGCTTCGCCAGGCGCAGGCAGAACCAAGCGGGCCAGGCCGTCGAGTCGGCCGTGGAGACCGCGCTCCGGGTGCTGTCGCCGCACCTGGCCGAGCTGGACGCGGTCGTGTTCGGCGGAGACCGCCGCGCGGTCGACACCCTGCGGGCCGACCGGCGGCTCGCGCCGCTCCTGGCCCTCGAGTCCGAGCCGTTCCTCGTGGTGCCCGATCCGAAACTGGTGGTCCTGCGCGACACGCCGAAGTCGTTCCGCGCGGTCCGGATCCGCGTGGTCGACCCCGCCTGACCCCGCGCGCGCCCATGTGAGGGCGTGGCGTCGCGCACCGATACGGTCACGATCTGCGCGGCGCCCGCCTCCCCGGCCAGGTCGATCACCGCCTGGTGGGCCCGGACGAAGCCTGGCCGGAATCTGAAATTCCGGTTGGCCACCCTCGCCGAAGCCCTGCGCGACGCCGCCGACGGCGCGCCCGACGACTGGAGCGGGCTGCGCGACTTCGTCGTCTGGGCGGGAGATCCCGGCCGCGGCGCGCTGGCCACCGCGGCCACGCCCGCCGATCGAGGCGAATGCGCAACCGGCCCGGCGGCCATCCGCCGCCCTGCGTGACCGCTGAGTGCCCGCCGGAGGTTTAACCGGAGGTGGAGCCCCAGACCGGGGTCATACACTGATCTGTATGCACACTCCCGATTGACCGGCGTCGCACGCCCAAACCCTCGTTTCCTAGCTCGGGAGTGTTCCGTCAACCATGATCATCGCCAGTGACATCGAGCTGCGCGCCGGCGCGCGCCTGCTCATCGAGAAGTCGTCGTTCCGGGTCAACCCGGGCGACAAGATCGGCCTCGTCGGCCGCAACGGCGCGGGCAAGACCACGCTGACCAAGGTGCTCGCCGGGGAGGGCCTGCCCGCCGCGGGCGCGGTCAGCATGACCGGCAACGTCGGCTACCTGCCCCAGGACCCTCGCACAGGCGACCTGGAGGTGCTCGCCCGCGACCGCATCCTGTCCGCCCGGGGCCTCGACGAGGTGCTGCGCAAGCTGCGCCAGGCCGAGCTCGGCATGTCCTCCGCCGACGAGCGCACCCGGGAGAAGGCCGTGCGGCGTTACGGCCGTCTCGAGGACCAGATGCACGTGCTCGGCGGCTACGCGGCCGAGTCCGAGGCCGCCTCGATCGCCTCCAGCCTCGGCCTGCCGGACCGCGTGCTCGGCCAACCACTGAAAACGCTTTCCGGCGGTCAGCGCAGGCGCGTGGAATTGGCACGCATTCTTTTCAGTGGGGCGGAAACTCTCCTTCTCGACGAGCCGACAAACCACCTAGATGCGGACTCAATCGGGTGGCTTCGTGATTTTTTGCGATCGCATCAGGGGGGCTTGGTGATCATCAGTCACGATGTCGGCCTTCTTGAAGCGACGGTCAACAAGGTCCTTCACCTCGACGCCAACCGCTGCGTGATCGACCACTACAACGTCGGCTGGAAGGCCTATCTGGCGCAGCGGGAGACCGACGAGAAGCGCCGCAAGCGCGAGCGCGCCAACGCCGAGAAGCAGGCCGGCGCGCTGCTGGCGCAGGCCGACAAGATGCGCGCCAAGGCCACCAAGGCCAAGGCCGCCCAGGACATGATGCGCCGCGCCCACCGACTGCTCGCGGGCACCGAGGAGGAGCGCCAGAGCGACAAGGTGGCCAAGCTGCGCTTTCCCGCGCCGCTGCCCTGCGGCCGCACTCCGCTGATGGCCGAGGGGCTGTCCAAGTCCTACGGCTCACTGGAGGTGTTCACCGACGTCAACGTGGCCATCGACCGTGGCCACCGGGTCGTCATCCTGGGGCTCAACGGCGCGGGCAAGACCACGCTGCTGAGGCTGCTCGGCGGCGTCGAGCAGCCCGACACGGGCGAGATCAGGCCCGGCCACGGCCTCAAGGTCGGCTACTACGCCCAGGAGCACGAGACCCTCGACAACGACCGGACCCTCCTGGAGAACATGCGTTCGGCGGGCGGCGAGTTCACCGACACCGAGTTGCGCAAGGTTCTCGGCTCGTTCCTGTTCAGCGGAGACGACGTCGACAAGCCCGCCGGGGTGCTGTCGGGCGGCGAGAAAACCCGTCTCGCGCTCGCCATGCTGGTGCTCTCCAGCGCCAATGTGCTGCTGCTCGACGAGCCGACGAACAACCTCGATCCCATCAGCCGCGAGCAGGTTCTCAACGCTCTAAGGTCATATTCAGGAGCAATCGTCCTGGTCACCCATGACGAGGGTGCCGTTGACGCCCTTTCACCGGATAGGGTGATCTTGCTACCTGACGGAACTGAAGACGCATGGAGCGCCGAATTTTCCGATCTTGTGGCACTTGCCTGATCTTAATTTGGGTGGGTACGGATCTTTTCCCGTGGAGTAGGTAGCCGATCCCGCTGAAATGACTGATCATGGCGGAGTAACGCTGCGGAAGTCCGGCACTACAGGAGGTACTCGTGGCCGAGACACTGAAGAAGGGCACCCGGGTCACCGGGGCCGACCGTGAGAAGCTGGCCGGTGATCTCAAGAAGCGCTACGCCGCGGGTGAGAGCATCCGCGCGCTGGCCGCTTCGACCGGCCGGTCCTACGGGTTCATCCACCGCATCCTGAGCGAGTCCGGTGTGACTCTGCGCGGGCGCGGAGGGGCGACCCGAGGCAAGTCCAAGCGCTGACGGCCGCCTCGGAACGTGCGACCGCAGCCGCCCGTCCCTAGTCAGCCAGCCGTCGCGCCCGAGCCAGAACCATATTCTGTAAGCTCGGGCGCGACGGCCAAGCACAGAGGGAGCGGGCGATGTCGGAAGCGAAGGCGCCACAACAGCGCGGGGGGCAAACGGAGGACGTCTCTGCCGAAAGACTGGCGGAGATCGGCCTGCGCTTCGAGGTGGACGGTGAGATCGCGACGATCACGCTGGACCGGCCGGACAAGCGAAACGCACAGACGTTCGCGACCTGGTCGGCACTGGCTCGCATCGGCGACAGCCTGCCGGAGCAGGTGCGCGTCGTCGTGGTGCAAGGTGAGGGACCGTCCTTCTCGGCAGGGATCGACCTGCGTATGTTCACACCTGAGGGAGTGCCCGGACAGGGCTCGTTCGGCTCGGCGGCGCGACTCGACAGCGCATCGTTCGGGCAGCGGATCCAGGCGGCCCAACAGGGATTCCTGTGGCTCCGCAGACCAGAGATCGTTTCCATCGCGGCCGTGCACGGTCACGCCATCGGCGCGGGGTTCCAGCTCGCGCTCGCCTGTGACCTGCGGATCGTGGCCGACGACGTAAAATTCTGCATGAAAGAGCCCGCACTGGGGCTGGTGCCCGATCTGACCGGCACCAAGCCGCTGGTCGAGCTGGTCGGCCTGGCCAAGGCGATCGACATCTGCCTGACCGCCAGGTTCGTGGAGGCCGACGAGGCCATGCGCATCGGCCTCGCCGAGCGAGTCGTCGCGGGGGGCGACCTCGCCAAGGCCGTTCAGGACAAGGCCGCCGAGCTGCTGTCGACCAACAGGGACGCGGCGGCGGCGACCAAGCGACTCCTCCAGGGTGCGCAGGGGCGCACCCTGGAGGAGCAGAGCGCGGCCGAGGGGGCCGAGCAGATCAAGCGGCTCAAGGCACTGTTCGGCGCCGAGTGAGTTTCGCGCTGAGCTGACCCGGGAATCGCCGTGTGCCCCGGCGGCGCTCATACCGGGGGAGGAGGCCCCGGATGGCGATGATGGGAGGGGGTTTCGGCCCCCATGTGATGGCGTCACTGCGACGCGACGGCTCCGTGACCAAGCAGCGGCTCACGCCGGGCACGGTGCGGCGCATCGCGCGCTACGCCAGGCCGCACACCCGGCAGATCTGCGCGTTCCTGCTGCTCGTGGTCGCGGGCGCGGTCATCGTGGTGGCCAACCCGCTGCTGATGAAGGCGATCATCGACGACGGCATCCTGCCGAAGCGCGGCGACGTGGTGGTCGGCCTGGCGGTGGCGATCGCGGCGCTGGCGGTGGTCGACGCCGGGCTCACGCTGGCGCAGCGCTGGTTCTCCGCCCGCATCGGCGAAGGGCTCATCTACGATCTGCGCACCGAGGTGTTCGACCACGTGCAGCGGATGCCGGTGGCCTTCTTCATGCGCGCGCAGACCGGCGCGCTGGTCTCGCGGCTCAACACCGACGTCATCGGCGCGCAGCGGGCCCTGACCAGCACCCTGTCGTCGGTGGTGGCCAACGTGATCAGCCTGGTCCTCGTGCTCGGCGCGATGCTGGTGCTGTCGTGGCAGGTGACGCTGGCCGCGCTGGTGCTCCTGCCGATCTTCGTCATC
This sequence comes from Nonomuraea sp. NPDC048916, assembly GCF_040649575.1. Lineage (NCBI taxonomy): Bacteria > Bacillati > Actinomycetota > Actinomycetes > Streptosporangiales > Streptosporangiaceae > Nonomuraea > Nonomuraea sp. NPDC048916. Next base: position 44,639 of record NZ_JBEZFS010000024.1, on the reverse strand, counting down.
CCGGCCAAGCTGGTCGGCCGGCGCATGTCGGTGCTCACCCGTGAGCAGATGCAGCTCGACGCGGAGATGAGCTCGGTCACCACCGAGCGGTTCAACGTGGCCGGCGCGATGGTCGCCAAGCTCTACGGCCGGCCCGAGGACGACGCGGCGGTGTTCGGCCGCCGGGCCGCGCGGGTGCGCGACGTGGGCGTGACGGTCGGGATGTACGGAACGGTCTTCCGGGTCGCGCTCGGCCTGGTCGCGGCGCTGGCCACCGCGCTCGTCTACGGCATCGGCGGCGTGCTCTCCGTGAGCGGCGTGTTCGAGCTCGGCACGCTGGTCGCCCTGGCGGCGTTGCTGATGCGCCTGTACGGCCCGCTCACCTCGCTGTCCAACGTGCACGTGGACGTGATGACGGCGCTGGTCAGCTTCGACCGGGTCTTCGAGATCCTCGACCTGAAGCCGATGGTCGCCGAGCGGCCCGGCGCGGAGCCGGTGTCCGGCGGCCCGGTGACGATCGAGTTCGACGACGTCCACTTCCGCTACCCGTCGGCCGAGGAGGTTTCACTGGCCTCGCTGGAGTCGGTGGCCAGGCAGGACACCGGCCCCTCGCAGCCGGTGCTCAAGGGGGTCTCCTTCACCGCGAAACCCGGGCAGCTGATCGCCCTGGTCGGCCCGTCGGGCGCGGGCAAGACCACGATCACCTCGCTGGTGTCGCGGCTCTACGACGTCAACGAGGGGGCGGTCCGCGTCAACGGGCTCGACGTGCGCGACGCCACGCTCGCGTCGCTGCGCGAGAGCGTGGGCGTGGTCATGCAGGACCCTCACCTCTACCACGACACGATCGAGGCCAACCTGCGCTACGCGCGTCCGGGGGCGAGCGACGAGGAGCTGTGGGAGGCGCTGAGGGCCGCGCAGATCGGTGACCTGGTCGAGTCGCTGCCCGACCGGCTGGAGACCGTGGTGGGCGACCGCGGCTACCGGCTGTCCGGCGGTGAGAAGCAGCGGCTGGCGCTGGCCCGGCTGCTGCTGAAGGCGCCGCGTGTGGTGGTGCTCGACGAGGCCACCGCGCACCTCGACTCCGAGTCGGAGGCGGCCGTGCAGCGGGCGCTGAAGACCGCTCTGGCGGGCCGCACCTCGCTGGTCATCGCGCACCGGCTGTCGACGATCAGGGAGGCCGACGAGATCCTCGTGGTCCAGGACGGCCGCATCGCCGAGCGGGGCGAGCACGACGAGCTGCTCCGGCGCGGCGGGCTCTACGCGGAGCTCTACCGCACCCAGTTCAGCCGGTGAGGTAGCCCAGCCGGGTGAGCTCCTGTCTGGCCACCTTCTCCACCAGCTCCAGGTCGGCGGGCCGCAGCCGGGTGCGCCAGCAGCCGACCTCGGGGGCGCGCGTGCCGTACAGGGCGACCTTGGAGACGCGCGTCTCGAGGAACTCCGTGAGCGCCGCCACCGACTCGGCCGGCTTGTGCACCAGGTCCTCGTAGCGCAGCGTCAGCAGCCGGCCGGCGGGCAGCTCCTGGCGCAGCGTGGCGCTGAGCCGGACGGCGCTGCGCCAGCGCAGCGCGCTCTTGCCCGCGGCGGGCATGGTCTTCCACCGCTCGACGTGCTCGTCGCGGTTGACGCCCAGGAAGTCGTTGGGGAACTCGGTGTGCTGGGCCAGCATCACCGGCTTGAACCAGGCCAGGCAGACCGGGTCGGCGAGCATGTCGGCGACCACGTCGCGGCCGTCGCGGATCAGCTGCACGAACTGCGCGTCGGGGAAGGCCTGGTCCAGCACCGGCGCGCTGTAGAGCAGGTCGGGGCTGCCGTCGCCGAAGCGGGTGATCTCGCCCGTCGCCACGCACGGGCCGCTGCCGGTGACGCCGCCCGCCTCCCGGCACGGCTCGGCGCACTGCCCGCACGCGCCGGGCAGCACCTGCCACGACTCGGCCAGCGCGTCACGCAGCACGCGTACGGCGCCGGAGCCGCGGCCGATCGACGGTTTGCGGGCGAAGGCGTAGACCACGTGCGCCACGCACGGGCGGCCCGTCGTCAGGTGGAAGCCCGGCGATCGTTTCAGGGCACGGACCAGCAGGTCCGCGCCGGAGTGCGGGGCTCCCAGCAGGAAGACCGGCCTGCGGACCTTGATGCCGTTGACCACGAGGATGTGGGGCGGAAGTCGCATACGACAGGTAAGTGTGACACCGTTTGCCACGTGTACGAGCCAATGTCGGTGTCGGTGCTCACAAGAGCCGGCATCTCCGCCGATCGGGTGGCGAACGAGCCGATCGGTCAGGTCCTGCCCGTTCTCGTCAAGGAGTTGATCGATGCGGCAAGGTGACACGGTCGCGATCGTCTCGCCGTCGGGCCCGCCGGACCCCGTCCTGCTCCAACGCGGGATCGGGCGGCTGGAGGAGCTCGGGCTGAAGGTGGTGACCGGCGAGCACGTGCTCGACCGGCAGGAGCTCGACTTCCTGGCCGGGCCCGACGCCGCCCGCGCCGCCGACCTGCAGGCCGCCTGGTGCGATCCGGCGGTCCGCGCCGTCTTCTGCTCCAGGGGCGGGTACGGCGCGGCCAGGCTGCTCGACCTGCTCGACTGGGACGCCATGCGGGCGGCGGGGCCCAAGGTCCTCATCGGGTCCAGCGACATCACGGCGCTCCATCAGGCGTTCGCCGCCGAGCTGGGCGTGCCGACGTTGCACGGCCCGATGCCGGCCTGCTCGACGATCGCCGGCGAGGAGGGGCCGGAGCCCGCGTCCTGGGAGCACCTGCGGGCCGCGCTCTTCGGCGCGGCGCCGCCGGTCCGCGCGGAGCGGGCGCTCGCGCCCGGCCGGGCCGAGGGGGTGCTGACCGGCGGCAACCTGTCCCTGCTCGCCTCGCTGTGCGGCACCCGCTACCAGCCGTCGTTCGCCGGGAGGATCGTGCTGCTGGAGGACATCGGCGAGGAGCCCTACCGGATCGACCGCATGCTGACCCAGCTGCTGCAGGCGGGCGCGTTCGCCGGGGTCCGGGGCATCGTGCTCGGCTCGTGGGTCGACTGCCGCGATCCCTTCCCGGTCCTGCGCGAGCGGCTGCTGCCGCTCGGGGTGCCGATCCTGGCCGGGCTCCCGGTCGGCCATGGATCACCACAGCTGAGTGTGTGGCTTGGGGCGCTTGGTGTTATCGATACCGAATCGTGCTCGCTGGCTGGCATGTTCCGCAATGGCGAGCAGGCAAGGTAGGAGAGACAGATAGGGACGAAGCGGACAGAAGGGGACACGGCGTGTTCAGACGCGGCCGGAAGCCCTCGCGCAGGGCGGTCGAGGATGTCGACCTCGACTCGCTCCTCGCGCTCGTCGCCGAATCTCTCGGGCACACCTGCGTGTTCTCCGCCGACGGCGGCTCGCTGACGCTGGGCGGCGGCCGGGAGATCCGGGTCAGGCTCACCGGCCTGCGCCGTGAGGCCGGCCGCAGAGCCCGCGAGGACTGGCCGACGCTCGTCTCGGAGCACCTCGCCAACGCGGTCGCGGCGGCCGGCGACCTGCTCGACGTGTGCGACCTCGACCAGGTCGGGCCGCTGCTGCGCACCCGCGTCGAGGCGGTCGACGAGGTGCCCGACCTGACCCGGGTGGTGGGCCGCCATCTCAACGGCGACCTGGTGGAGCTGCTCACCGTCGCCTCCCGCCCGGTGCGCCCGGAGGAGGCCGGCTGCTGGCCCGTCCCGTCGGGCGAGGCGCTGGAGCTGGCCGTCGCCAACGTCCGGCGGGACGAGAGGCTCTGTCTGGAGACCATCGAGCTGTCCGGCACGACGGTGACCCGGCTGTCCGGCCGTGACGCGTCCACGGCCACGCACCTGCGCTGGCTGCGCGACTACCTGCCGGTGCCCCCCGACGGCGTGCTCGCCGTCCTGCCCGACCCCTACACGCTGCTCGTGCACCCGGTCGACGGGATCGCCGTGGTGCGGGCCATCGAGCGGCTGCGCGTCCACGCGGCCCGCACCGGCGGGCTCAGCCCACAGGTCTACTGGTGGCACGACCAGCGGCTGACGCTCATCAGGGCCGACGTGGTGCTGGAGCACGGCCAGACCCGCCTGGTCGTCGCCCCGCCGCCGGAGTTCGCGCGGGTGCTGGCCCGCCTGGCCGTCTAGGAGAGAGCCCGCGCCGCGTGGATCAGCGGCACGTGGCTGAAGGCCTGCGGGAAGTTGCCGACCAGCCTGCCGTATCTCGGGTCGTACTCCTCGGCCAGCAGGCCCACGTCGTTGCGCAACGCCAGCAGCCGCTCGAACAGCTCCCGGGCCTCGTCCTTGCGGCCCTGCAGGGCCATCACCTCGACCAGCCAGAAGCTGCACGCCAGGAACGCGCCCTCACCGCCCGGCAGCCCGTCGACCGCGTTGTCGGCCGCCGTCGGATAGCGCATCACGAACCCGTCGGCCATCAGCTCCTTCTCGATGGCCGCCACCGTGCCCTTCACGCGCGGGTCGTCGATCGGCAGGAAGCCCAGCATCGGCATCAGCAGCAGCGACGCGTCGAGCTCGGACGAGCCGTAGGACTGGGTGAAGGTGTTGCGCTCGGAGTCGTAGCCCTTGTCGCAGATCTCCGCGTGGATGGCCGCGCGCGTCGCCTTCCAGCGCTCGACGGGGCCGGACCGGCCGAACTGCTCGACGTACTTCACGGCCCGGTCGAGCGCCGTCCAGCACATGATCTTGGAGTGGGTGAAGTGCCTGCGCGGGCCGCGCACCTCCCACAACCCCTCGTCGGGCTCGTCCCAGTGCTCCTCGACGTAGCTGAGCAGCTCCCGCTGGATGGACCACGCGCGTTCGTCGGCGGGCAGCCCGGAGGTCCGCGAGGCGTACAGGCAGCTCATCACCTCGCCGTAGACGTCGAGCTGGAGCTGGGTGACCGCGTCGTTGCCGATGCGGACCGGGCGGGAGGCCTCGTAGCCGTCGAGCCAGTCGAGCGTCATCTCGGGCAGCCGGCGCTCGCCCGCCACGCCGTACATGATCTGGAGGTCCTGCGGTCTGCCCGCGATGGCGCGCAGCAGCCACGCCCTCCAGGCGGCGGCCTCGTCGAGGTAGCCGTTGCCGATCAGCGCCTCCAGCGTCATCGTGGCGTCGCGCAGCCAGCAGAAGCGGTAGTCCCAGTTGCGCACGCCGCCGAGGTCCTCGGGCAGCGAGGTGGTCGGCGCGGCGACGATGCCGCCGGTGGGGGAGTAGGTGAGCGCCTTGAGCGTGATCAGCGACCGCACCACCGCCTCGCGCCACGGCCCCTGGTAGGTGCACGTGGCCACCCAGTCGGACCACATGGCCTCGGTCTCGGTGAGCTGGGTCTCGGCGTGGATCTGCGGCGGCATCGGCTCGTGGGAGGGATGCCAGGTGAACACGAACGGCAGCCGCTCGCCCGCCTTGACGGTGAACGTGGCGACGTGGGCGTAGTCGCCGCCTCTGAGCGGGACCGGGGAGTGCAGCCAGACGGCGTCGGGGCCGCCGACGGCCTGCAGGTGGCCGTCGGTGCGGCGCACCCACGGCACGATCCTGCCGAAGTCGAAGCGGATCCTCAGCTGCATGGACATCTCCACGGTGCCGGAGACGCCCTCCACGATGCGGACCACGTCGGGGTTGACGTCACGCGGCGGCATGAAGTCGATCACCCGGACGGTGCCCGTGGGGGTGTCCCACTCGCTCTCCAGGATGAGCGTGTCGGGACGGTAGCGGCGCCGGGTGGCGGGCCGCCGGCCGACGGGGCCGAGCCACCAGTGGCCGTTGCGGTCGCTGCCGAGCAGCGCCGAGAAGCACGCGGGGGAGTCGAACCGGGGCAGGCAGAGCCAGTCGATCGAACCGTCTCTGGCGACCAGGGCCGCCGACTGCATATCCCCGATCAGGGCGTAATCCTCGATCAGCATGCCCTCGACGCTACTCGGTGGGGGCGACCGCGAGGCCACCTTCGATCATGTCGCGTCACGATCGAGGCGGTCGCGCGGCCACGCCTGCGGGGGACAGCGGGAACCAGCGGGTGAACGCCTGGGTCAGCGGGCCGATGGCCAGGGCGAAGACCAGGGTGCCGAGGCCGACGGTGCCGCCGAGCAGCCAGCCGGCCGCCAGCACCGTGATCTCGATCAGGAAGCGGCTCAGCCGCACGGACAGGCCCAGCCGGATCAGCCCGGTCATGATGCCGTCGCGCGGCCCCGCGCCCATGCCCGCGCCGATGTAGAACACGGTGGCCAGCGCGATCGACACCACGCCGAGCGCCAGGTAGAGCCAGCTCAGTGTCCAGTGCGCGGGCGCGGGCAGCAGGAAGAGGGTGGCGTCGGCGAACAGGCCGACGAAGACGACGTTGCTGATCGTGCCGAAGCCGGGCCGTTGCCGCAGGGGGATCCACAGCAGCATCACCAGCGCGCCGGCCACGATGATGACCGCGCCGATCGACAGGCCGGTCCTGATCGCCACGCCCTGGTGGAAGACGTCCCAGGGGGCGTTGCCCAGCCCGGAGGTGATCTGCAGGCCGATGCCCGCGCCGTAGAGCGCCAGGCCGCCGTAGAGGCGGAGGAGGCGGGCGGGCAGGGTGCCGAGGTAAGGGACGGTCGTTTCGCTCATAGTGTTCCCAGGATGGCGCGCACCGGCTTGCCATTCCAGAGCCAATCATGAAAAGTGGCCTTATGGAGGTATCTAGCCGCATGAGGTGTCCGGCCGTATGAGGCATCTGACCGCGAGCCAGGTGGCCAGGCTGGCCGGCGTCTCGCCGGACGCCAGGCCCTACTACCGGGCGCTGGCCGGCGCCGTGCGGACGCTCGTCATGGACGGCCAGATCCCCGTGCGCGTGCGGATGCCGGCCGAGCGGCACCTGGCCGACACGCTGAAGGTCAGCCGCACCACCGTGACCGCCGCCTACGACCTGCTGCGCGAGCAGGGCTACCTGGAGAGCCGGCAGGGCTCGGGGAGCTGGACCGCACTGCCCGACCCGGCCGGCGCCGCGGACAACCCCTGGCTGTCGACCGACGGCGACGGGCTGATCCAGATGCGCGCCGCCGCCCCTCCCGCGCCCACGGCGCTGCGCGAGGCGATGGCGGAGGCGGTCGAGGACGTGCCCAGGTACGGCATGGGCAACGGCTACGACCCGATGGGCCTGCCCTGCCTCAGGGAGCGGATCGCCGCCCACTACACCGCGCGCGGCCTGGCCACCCGGCCCGAGCAGATCCTGGTCACCACCGGCTCCCAGCACGCCGTCCAGCTCGTCATGGGGCTGCTGGCCGGCCCCGGCGTCCCGGTGCTGGTCGAGTCGCCGACCTACCCGCACGCCGTCGAGGCGGCCCGCGCGCACGGCGCCCGGATCGTGCCCGTCGGCGTCTCGTCCGAGGGCTGGCAGGCCGACCTGGTGGCGGGCGCCATGCGCCAGTCGGGGGCCCGGCTGGCCTACCTGATGCCCGACTTCCAGAACCCGACGGGCGCGCTCATGGACGACGCCATCCGGGCCGCCGTGGCCGGTGCCGCCAGGCGCGCCGGCACCACGCTGGTGATCGACGAGACCTGGTCGGAACTGGCCCTGGACGAGGTGCCGCGGACGGCGCCCATGGCGGCGTTCGACGCCGGCAGCCGGATGATCAGCGTCGGCTCGGCCTCCAAGCTGTGGTGGGGCGGGCTGCGCATCGGCTGGATCCGCGCCACCGCCGCGCTGACCAGGCGGCTGGCCCAGCACCGCGCGAGCGTGGACATCGCCAGCCCCGTCCTGGAGCAGCTCGTGGTCGCCCGGCTCTTCGACCGGCTGGAGGAGACCAGGGCCGAGCGCCGCCGCACGCTGCGCGCCTCGCGCGACGCGCTCGTGGCCGCGCTGCGCGAGCGGCTGCCCGGGTGGAGCTTCACCGTGCCGCGCGGCGGCGGCACGCTCTGGGTCCGGCTGGACGCCGGCTCGGCCCTCTCCCTCGCCGAGGCCGCTGCCTGCCACGGTGTACGCCTCGCGCCCGGCCCGTGGTTCGGCCTGGACGGCACCCTGGAGGGCTACCTGCGGCTGCCGTACACGCAGCCGGCCCGGGTGCTGGAGGAGGCCGTCGGCCGCATCGTCACCGCCCGTGACCTCGGCCCGGTCGGCGCCCTCCGCCCGGCGAGCTGCCTCACTCCGACGGTTTGACGCCCCGGGCCAGCGGGGCGCGCCACTTGAAGCGCATGGCCCCGATGCGCAGGCCGAAGGCGAGCAGGGCCGCCGCCAGGGTGGCCGGCCAGCCGTACAGGCCCGAGGTGAACAGGGCGGCCATCGCGGCGGAGCCGAGCAGCGCGGGCACCGCGTAGAGCTGCCGGTCGTACAGCAGGGTCGGGATCTCGCCCGCCAGCACGTCGCGCAGCATGCCGCCGCCGACGCCCGTGGTGACGCCGAGCAGGGTCGCGTGCAGGGGGCTGAGCCCGTGCCCGAGCGCCTTCAGCGTGCCGAGCGCGCAGAACAGGCCGAGGCCCGCGGCGTCGAGCACCAGGATGGCGGGCATCACCCGGGCCACGTGCGGATGCCAGAAGAACACGATGGCCGTGGCCGCCAGCGGCACGAGCACGTAGCCGAGGCTCTGAAAGGCGGCGGGAGGGACGTTGAGGATGAGGTCGCGCAGCACGCCGCCGCCCAGCGCGGTGATCTCGGCGAGCACGCCCATCCCGACCACGTCGAGCCTCTTGCGCACGCCCATGAGGGCACCGGACAGGGCGAAGACGAAGATTCCTGCGAGATCGAGAAGTTCGGGCACGGTGGCCATCTTTACCCGATCGGCGGCGTGACCGGCACATGGTGCTCGGACATCATCGCCCGCAGCCTGCGGGTGAACATGAGCAGCGCCAGCCCGGCGACGATCGCCATGGCGGCCAGCAGCAGGTAGTAGGCGGGCTCGGACATGACGTGGCCGAGCCGCCCGGTCTGCCCGCCCACGGCGTCGCCCACGGACACCGCGATGAACCAGATGCCGAGCATCTGCCCCTTGAACGCCCGGGGCGCCAGCTTGGTGGTGACCGAGAGGCCGACCGGGCTGAGCGACAGCTCGCCGAACACCTGGATGAGATAGACCAGCACCAGCCACCACACCGACACCTTGCCGGTCTCGGCCAGGGCGGCGGCCAGCGCCATCACCACGAAGCTCAGGCCGACCATGACGAGCGCGAAGGCGAACTTCTGCGGCGTGCTCACGCGGGTGCCCAGCTTGACCCAGAGCGACGCGAAGACCGGCACGAAGATCATGATGAACAGCGGGTTGAACGACTGCGTCGCGGCGGCCTGGATGTCGACGCCGAACAGCGACAGGTCGGTGTTGTTCTGGGCGAAGAACAGCAGCTTGCTCGGCGCCAGGTCGTAGATCATCCAGAAGATCGCGGCGGCCACGAACAGCCAGATGTACGCCTTCATCCTCGAGCGCTCGTCCTCGGTCAGGTCGTGGCTGCCGAACAGGATGTAGGCGAAGTAGGCGACCGGCACTGCCAGGATGACCATGGTCACCGCCACCGTGAACCGGTCGAAGGTGAAGGTGCCCGTGGCGATCCAGACCGCCATCGCGGCCACGACGGCCGGCGCGATCACCGCGACCAGGCGGGTGACGTGCCCGCGCTCGCGGGGCGTGAGCGGCATGCCGGGCCGGTCGCCGACGCCGCGCAGGTTGCCGCGGCCCAGGACGTACTGCAGCAGGCCGAGCGCCATGCCGACGGCGGCGGCGGCGAAGCCCAGATGCCAGCGGTCGTCGCGGGCCAGCCAGCCCACCACCAGCGGCGCGAAGAACGCGCCCAGGTTGATGCCCAGGTAGAACAGCGAGAAGCCGGCGTCTCTGCGGCCGTCGTCGCCCTCCGGGTAGAGCTTGCCCACCATGACCGAGATGTTCGGTTTGAGCAGGCCGGTGCCGGCGATGATGAGCAGCAGGCCGAGCCAGACGAAGACCGCCGAGCTGACCGGGACGGCCATGCTGATGTGGCCGCACATGATGACGAAGCCGCCCCAGAAGACCGAGCGGCGGGCGCCCAGGATCCTGTCGGCGATCCACCCGCCGGGCAGCGCCACCAGGTAGATGAGCGCGCCGTAGACGCCCACCACCGCCTGGGCGGTCTGCTGCGACATGCCGAGGCCCTGGTGGGCGGGCGAGGCCGCCATGAACGTGGCCAGGATCGCGCGCAGGCCGTACCAGCTGAAGCGCTCCCACATCTCGGTGCCGAACAGTGTGGCCAGACCCCACGGGTGCCCGAAGAAGGTCTTGCCGTTCGTACTCATGCCCGCCCCCCGGCCGCACGAATGCGCGTGTGCGCCCATCACTCTACGTGACGGATCGGTTTCTTTCCTCGCGGGGTCTTGCCGCTACCTCGGTGTTGTGGTGCGATGCATGCCACCTGTGCAAGTGATTACTGACTGGAGGCGGGTGCCATGGCGGATGTCCTCGAGGTGCGGGCCGAGATCGAGCGTGAGATCGCCGGCCGTACCGTATGCGAACAGCTGAGACAGGTCGCCGAGCGTCATCCTGACGCGCCCGCCTACTCCGACCCGGTCGAGGGGGGCTGGAGCACGCTCACCTACGCCGAGGCGCGCCGGCGGGTGCTGGAGATCGCCGCCGGATTCGTCGCGCTCGGGCTGGAACCGGGCGACTCGGTCGCCCTGATGATGGTCAACCGGAGCGAGCACGTGCTGGCCGACCTTGGAACGGTGCACGCCGGAGGGGTGGGCTGCACGGTCTACTCGACGTTCGCGTCCGATCAGATCGCCTTCGTGGCGGGCGACGTGGGCGCGAAGTTCGCGGTGCTCGGCGGGGCCGCCGACCTGGCCCGGTGGGAGCCCGTCCTGGGGCGGCTGCCGGGGCTGCGGAAGGTCATCATGCTGGAGGGCGCCCCCGCCGACGAGCGCTTCCTCGCGTGGGACGACTTCCTCGAGCTCGGCCGGGCCGCGCTGGCCGAGGACCCGTCCGCCGTCGAGGCCCGGTCACAGGCGGTGACCCAGGACGACGTGGTCACCGTCCTCTACACCTCGGGCACCACCGGCATGCCGAAGGGGGTGCCGCTCACCCACCACAACGTGTTCTACGAGGTGGCCTCGACCGACCGGCTGACCTCGCTGCCGACGCAGGGCACCCAGATCTCCTACCTGACCTACGCGCACATCGCCGAGCGGGTGCTCAGCCTCTACCTGCCGCTGGTGAAGGTCTCCCACGTGCACTTCTGCACCGACCTGGCCAACCTGGGCGCCACGCTCGGGCAGGTCAAGCCGATGATGTTCTTCGGCGTGCCGCGGGTGTGGGAGAAGATGATGGCCCGGCTGCAGGCGGTCCTCGCCTCCCAGCCCGCCGAGCAGCAGGACGCCGTACGCCGGGCCATGGCGGCGGGCGTCGCCTACATCGAGGCCGGTCAGTTCGGCCACACCATGACCCCCGAGATCCAGGCCGCCTACGAGCAGGCCGACCAGTCGCTGCTGTCGATCATCCGCGGCATGATCGGCTTCGACCGGGCCGAGTGGACCGCCACCGGCGCCGCGCCGTTGCCGGGCGAGGTGCAGCGGTTCTACGCCGGCCTCGGGCTGAAGGTCATCGACGTGTACGGCATGACCGAGACGACCGGCGCGTTCACCGGCAACAGCCCGGCCTGCTACCGGCTCGGCACCGTGGGCCGGGCCGAACCCGGCGCCGAGGTGCGCATCGCCGACGACGGCGAGATCCTCACCCGCAGCCCGCTCAACACCCGCGGCTACCTCGACCGGCCCGAGGCCACCGCCGAGCTGATCGACGCCGACGGCTGGCTACACACCGGCGACATCGGCTCGGTCGACGAGGACGGCTTCTACCGGGTCGTGGACCGCAAGAAGGAGCTCATCATCACGGCCGGCGGCGAGAACATCTCCCCGGCCGAGATCGAGAACCACCTGAAGGAGCACCCCCTGATCGGCCAGGCGCTCGCCTACGGCGACGGCAGGCCCTACCCGGTCGCGGTGCTCACCCTGGACGGCGAGGTTGCGCCGGGCTGGGCCGGCTCCCGCGGCATCTCCTTCGACTCCCTGGCCGAGCTGGCCGAGCACCCCGACGTGCTGAAGGAGGTCGAGGCGGCCGTGGCGGCGGCCAACCTCAAGCTGGCCCAGGTGCAGCAGGTCAAGCGCTGGGCGCTGCTCGGCGCCGAGTGGACGGCCGAGACCGAGGAGCTGACCCCCAGCCTGAAGCTGAAGAGGCGGATCATCCACGCGAAGTACGCCGACATCATCGAGGGGCTCTACGCCGGCTGACGGGTTTTGCCTTCCGGGGCGTGTGTCGTGGACCTGGTCATGACCGTGCGGTTTCTACCGTCTGGACCATGACCAGAAGACTCCTTCTCGTCTCGCTCGCGGCGGGGGCGCTCACGGTGCCCGCACCGGCGTACTCCGCCGCGACCGAGCTCACCATCCGCGAGATCAACGTACGACCGGCCGATCCGGTGGTCGGAGCGGGCGACTCGGTCCGCCTGCTGGTCGACGTGATCGTCAAGGGGGCACGGGGCCGGGACGGGGTGACCATCAAGGTCGAACCCGGCACGCCGCCCAAGCCCCCCCTCGCCGCCTCACCCGGCCCGGCCCCGGTGACCTCGGCCGTGTCCGCCCCGCAGGTCGCCTGGGACCGGACCAGGCCGGACGGGCGGCCCGCCATCAGCATGCCGCCGGCGGAACGCAGGCCCGAGCCGCGGCCGATCCAGGTGACGACCCCGGCCGTGGCGCGGCTGGCGGCCCCGCCCGCCCCGCCCGCCTCGCCGGTCGCCGGCCGTATGACCGACGGCTGGGAGACCTGGCGGTTCCTGCCCGACAAGGGGCTCAACCGCTTCTATCCGGCCGGCACCTGGACGGTCACGGCGACCGCCAAGGGAGCGGACGGGACCACCGTGACGGAGTACGCCTCGTTCCAGCTGCGCAGGCAGACGAGGCTGACGGCGGTGCGGGCGTCCAGGGCGCGAGGCGCGGAGTCGGTGCGGGTGGAGGGCTCCCTCACCAGGGTCGGCCCGAAGGGGGTCGTCGACTACGCCCCGTTCGCCGGGCAGGAGGTGGAGATCCTCTGGCGGCAGGACAGCACGGGCGCGTGGCAGCGGGCGGGGGTGGCGACCACCGGCGAGAGGGGCGACTTCGGCGCGACGGTGACGGGGCGGTCCGGCGGCTACTGGCGGGCCCGCTATCCGGGAACCGGACACTACGCGCCGGCGCTGTCTTCAGTTCAGCAAATCTCCCAATAAACGACAAAGCGCTACCGCGCGGTTCGGTGTGACCGGCCGGTCGTTGTGAAATCGTGATCAACTTTACCGAAACTTTTCCTTACTCTTACGCGTCATTGGCGTTGACGCGCCTCGTCTCGATGCGCGTTCGATACGGGGAAGGAAGTTGATCTCATGATGCGACGACTCGCCGCCGGGCTGGCGGCCGCCGCCCTCGGAGTCACGGTGGCAGGGGCGGCCGCCTCACCGGCGCTGGCCGATCCCGGCCCCGACGACGGTCACACCCAGCTGGCCTTCGACGCGAGCCCCGAGCCCGCCTGGCGCGGCAACCCGCTGACGCTCACCGGCAAGCTGTCGGTGCGCTGCGACGACGACTACATCGACGGTTTCGTGTCGGTGCACCACGCCGACTACTGCAGGGACTCGGAGTCGTGGCACCGGCTCGGCTGGAAGCGGATCGTGATCCTGTTCCAGCCCGCCCGCAGCGGCAAGTGGGAATACGTCGAGACGGTCAGGACCAGCCGCAAGGGCTACTTCCACACCAAGGTCCCGGCCTACACCTCGGGCACGTGGCGCGCCGTCTTCGAGGGCGACCACCGGCTCGAGCCCGCCGAGGCCACCGACTGGGTCAAGGTCGTCGGCCACCGCCGCTGACCGCCTCGCCCGCCCGCGCCCGGCTCCCCCGATCGGGGGCCGGGCGTCTCGCGTCCCGAGGGGGCGTCCCCCCGAGGTCGTCGCGGGTCCAGGAGCCCAGCACCAGCAACGTCTTGGTGCCGGTGACGTTGCCGGTGCGGCGCAGGTCGTCGATCACCCGCTGGAGGTGGCCGAGGTCGCGCACCCGGATGTGGATCAGCGCGTCGGGGTCGCCGGCGATGGTGAAGACCGCCTGGACCTCGGGCGCGTCCGTGGCCGTGCGGACGATCTCGCTGACCGGGGTGGAGCCGACGTAGCGGAGCTCGGTGAACGCCTCGACGTTCCACCCGAGCTTGCCGTAGTCGATCTGGACGGTGAAACCGGTGATCACGCCGAGCTCCCGCAGCCGGTCCACCCGCCGCTTGACGGCGGCCACCGACAGGCCGACCTCGCCCGCCATCTCCGAGAACGTCCTGCGCCCGTCCTCACGCAGCAGGCGCAGCAGCCGGTGATCGATGTCGTCTATGTCGGTCATGCGAACGTCTCGGTCATGCGCAACTCCTCCGCTGGGTGAAACGAACAGTAGCCGAGCAGAGAAAGCCCGCAAAGAGTTTGCGTCTTCGTCGCGCTTTCCCGGCTCATACTTGCGCAAGGCGTGCCGGGTTGCTGTGCTGGGGTCCCCCAGTGCACGAAGCCGAGGAGATTAGCGTGAGCGCCGTTCCCGCCGAGGTGTCGCTCGAGGACAAGTACACGGCCGGCAGTGGCCGCGTGCTGATCTCGGGCATCCAGGCCCTGGTCCGCCTGACGCTGGAACAGCGCCGCCTGGACCGGTCACGCGGGCTGGACACGCGCGTCTTCGTCTCCGGCTACCAGGGCTCGCCGCTGGCCGGCGTCGACATGGAGATGGCGCGCGCCGCCCGCTTCCTCCAGCCCGAGGGCGTGGTGTTCCGGCCCGGCCTGAACGAGGAGCTGGCCGCCACCGCCGTGGCCGGGACACAGCTGCTGGACGGGCTGCCCGGCCGCCGGCACGACGGCGTGACGGGCTTCTGGTTCGGCAAGAACCCCGGCCTGGACCGGGCCGCGGACGCCATCCGGCACGGCAACGTGGCCGGCACCTCCGCCCTCGGCGGCGCCGTGGCCTGGATCGGCGACGACCCCGGCAGCAAGTCCTCGACGGTGCCCAGCTCGTGCGAGCCGATGTGCCAGAGCCTGTCCATGCCGCTGCTCGCCCCCGGCTCGGTGGCGGAGATCATCGAGTTCGGGCTGCACGCCGTCGCCCTGTCGCGCGCGACCGGCCTGTGGACCGGCCTGAAGATCCTCGCCGACGTCGCCGACGCCTCCGCCACCGTCGAGCTCGGCTCGCTGCGCGACGGCATCCCGGCTCCCGGCCCCGGCCGGGGCACGTCGCCCGCGCTGGTCGGCCCCGCCTCGCTGGACGCCGAGCACGACATGCTCACCCGCCGGCTCGACCTGGCCCGCGACTACGCCGCCGCCCGCGGCCTGAACCGGGTGATGTCCGGCGAGGGGCGCACGGGTCTCGGCCTCCTCGCCTCCGGCACCTCGTACGCGGTGCTCCTGCGGGCGCTGAACGACCTCGGCCTGGACGAGAGCGCGATGGACGACCTCGGGCTGCGGCTGATCAGGCTCGGCATGCCGTTCCCGCTGGCCGCCGACCGGCTCGCCGAGATGACCGCCGGCCTCGAGCGGGTGCTCGTGGTCGAGGACAAGGTGCCGTTCCTGGAAGGCCAGGTCAAGCAGGCGCTCTACGGCGGCGGGCACACCCCCGCCGTCCACGGCCGCGACCTGCTCACCGCCCGCGGCACCCTGGGCGCCGAGGACGTGGCCAAGGCGCTGGCCGGTCTCCTCGGCCCCGACCGGCTCCCGCACGCGGTCGTTCGCCTGACCACCGCCGGGAAGCCCGGCCGCGCGCTGCCGATCGTCGCCACGCGCACCCCGTACTTCTGCTCGGGCTGCCCGCACAACACCTCCACGCGTACGTCCGACAGCACGCTGGTCGGCGTCGGCATCGGCTGCCACGCCATGATCGCCATCGACGGCGACGGGCGCGGCACCCAGGTCGGCATCACCCAGATGGGCGGCGAGGGCGCCCAGTGGATCGGGCTGTCGCCGTTCACCGATGACCGCCACTTCGTGCAGAACCTCGGCGACGGCACCTTCCACCACTCCGGCTCCCTGGCCATCCGGGCCGCCGTCGCCGCCGGGGTCACCATGACGTACAAGCTGCTCTACAACGACGCCGTGGCGATGACCGGCGGCCAGCGCGCGGAGGGCCGGCTCGACGTGCCGGCGCTGACACGGTCGCTGGCCGTCGAGGGGGTCCGGCGCATCGTGATCACCACGCCCGAGCCGGAGACCTACCGGGGCGTGCGGCTGGACCCGATCGCCGTCGTCCGGCACCGCGACGAGCTCGCGGGGGCCGAGCGGGAGCTCGCGGCGATCGACGGGGTGACCGTGCTGATCCACGACGACCGGTGCGCCGCCGAGGAACGCCGGCTGCGCAAGCGCGGCAAGCTGCCCACACCCGTGCGGAAGGTCGTGGTCAACGAGCGGGTGTGCGAGGGCTGCGGCGACTGCGGTGACGTCTCCACCTGCCTGTCCGTGCAGCCCGTGCCGACCGAGTTCGGCCGCAAGACCCGCATCCACCAGCCGTCCTGCAACTCCGACCTGAGCTGCCTCAAGGGCGACTGCCCGTCGTTCCTGCTGGTCGAGCCCGGCAGCGGGCGCGCGCGGCCGGTCCCGCCGTCGCCGCCGGTCGAGCCGCCGGAGCCGGTCACCCGGCTCGCCGGCGCGGAGGTGCTGCTGCGGATGCCCGGCATCGGCGGCACCGGCGTCGTCACGATCTCCCAGATCCTGCAGATGGCCGCCCACCTCGACGGCCTGCACGCGGCCGGGCTGGAGCAGACCGGGCTCGCGCAGAAGGGCGGTCCCGTCGTCAGCGACGTCCGCATCTCCCCGCGGCCCGTCACCGGGTCCCTGCGCGCCTCGCGCGGCACCGCCGACGTGCTGATCGGCTTCGACCTGCTCGGCGCCGCGGCCGACGGCAACCTGGCCGCCGCGACACCGGAGCGCACGATCGCCGTGGTCAACACCACCCTGGTGCCGACCGCCGCCATGGTCACCGGGCGCGTCCCCGTGCCCGGCACACCCGCCGGCGCCATCGCGCGCGTCGAGTCGGCCACCGCGAGCTCCGGCAACCTCTACCTCGACGCGCTCGGGCTGTCCGAGGCGCTGTTCGCCGACCACCTGCCGGCGAACATGCTGCTCGTCGGCGCGGCGTTCCAGCACGGCTGCGTGCCCGTCTCCGCCGCCTCGATCGAGCGGGCCATCCGGCTGAACGGGGCCGCCGCCGAGCGGAACCTGGCCGCCTTCCGCTGGGGCCGCGCCGCCGCCGCCGACCTCGGCGCCGTGCTCCGCTCCCTCTCGCTCGCCGGCTCCGGCCACGGGGCGGGCGACGACCCGGACGACCTGGACGACCTGGAGGAGGTGCTGGCCGTCCGCGTCGCGGACCTGACCGGCTACCAGAACGCGGCCTACGCCGACGGCTACGCCGGGGAGGTGCGCCGCGTGCTGGCCGCCGCCGTCGAGCAGGCGGGGGAGGAGGCCGGAGGGAGGATCGGGCTCGCCTACGCCAAGGGGCTGCACAAGCTGATGGCGTACAAGGACGAGTACGAAGTGGCCCGGCTGCACCTGGACCCGGCCGAGAAGGCGCGGCGGGAGCGGGAGTTCGGGCCGGACGCGGTCGTGTCGGTGCTGCTGCACCCGCCGCTGCTGCGCGCGATGGGGATGAAGCGCAAGATCAGGCTGCGCCGCTCCGCCGGAATCCTGTTCCGCGGGCTGCGCGCCGCCCGCGTCGTGCGGGGCACCGCGCTCGACGTGTTCGGCTACGCCCGGGTACGCCGTGTCGAGCGGAGCCTCGTCACCGAATACCGCGACCTCGTGCGTGCGGCCCTCGACCGGCTGAATCCCGACACCGCCGGCACGGTGGAGGAGATCGCGGCGCTGCCGGAGCTGATCCGCGGCTACGAGGACATCAAGCTGGCCCGCGTCGCCGAGTTCCGCGAGCGCGCCGCGACCGCCCTGACCACCCTGACCGAGCCCGTCACGCACCCGGCCTGATCCGTTGCCCTCACGGCCGATCACGCTCGCGGGCCCGAGCACCCGGTGCCGAGGGGCGGTCTCAGCCGAGCAGGCCGCCCAGCCGGCCTTCGAGCACCAGCAGCAGCTCGCCGAGCAGATCGGCCAGCTCCCGCTCGCGATCGGCGGACAGCCCCGCGAGCAGCGCGTTCTCGTACTCCAGCTGCTCGGGCAGCAGCCGCATGACCAGTTCCCTGCCCGGCCCGGTCAGCGACAGGTGCGTCACCCGGCGATCTCGATCGTCCACCCGGCGTTCGACCATGCCGGCGACCTCCAGGCGCTTGATCCGCTTGGTCACGGCGGCCCCGGAGGCGAACGTCTCGCGGGCCAGCCGGCCGGGGGTGAGCTCGCCGCCGACGCGCAGCAGGGCGCAGAGGAGGTCGAACTCCGGGCGGCTCACTCCGGCCCGGCCGAGCGGGGCCTCGGCCACCTGCTGGAGAAGCGCGGCGCAGCGGTTGAGCCGGCCGATGACCGCTATGGCGTCGAGGTCGGTGTCGGGCAGGACCTGCCTCCACTGGCGCAGCGCGATCGCCACGGCGTCCTCCACGTGCCCGTCCTTTCCTCGTGCCGGCTTCCTCGCTGCCAGGTCTGGGGTATGTCCCGGGCATGTCCGGGCGCACACATCGTACGCACACCCGCCGTATCGGCAGGGGCGGCCGCACCTTGGCACCCTCGTGCTGGTCTCCGGATTCGCCGGCCACCTACCTGCGCTCCCGGACCTGAACACCAACATCGGAGACGGCTGTGACGTGGAGGGGCTCAGCAACCACATCGGCCGACTCACGTCATTCGGTCGACGCTGACCCGTGGTGAACGGCGCCGTCCCTGCCGGACTCGTGGATGCGGGACCAGCGGGTGAGCTCCGCGAGCGTGCGGTGGCCCGCGCGCTCGGCGGCGGCGATCCGCTCCTGTGGGAGCGCCGCGCTCCACCACTCGCCCGCGGCGACGTCGGCGGCCTCGCGCAGCTCCACCAGCGCGGTGGTGAGCCGGTGGCGGGCGGCGCGGACCCGCGCGGCGGACGACACTTCCATGAGGCCGGCATCCGCGACGGCGCGCTCCAGGCGCTCGACGCACTCCCGGACCCGGTGGTTCGCGCGCCGGTCGGGGAAGAGCACGCACACCAGCAGCCCGGCGGCGGCGCCCACGCAGACGTCGAGCCAGCGGTCGGTGACGAGCACGCGCACCGGCTGGCCCGCGGCGAACTGGGTCATCAGGATGGCCATCGGCGTGAGGAAGACGCTGCCCAGCCAGATGTTGCGGGTGATCGCCCATTCGGTGAGGAACTGCATGAGGAGCACGACCGCGATGAGGACGAGCGGTCCGAGCCGGGTCAACGGCACCACCGCCGTGAACAGCGCGACCCCGAGCAGGTTGCCGACGACGCGTTGCAGCGCGCGGCTCCAGGACAGCGTGGTGTTCGTGGCGAACACCGCCGTCGCGATCACCACGGCCCAGTAGGGCCGCCCGACGCCCAGCGCCATCGACGTCCAGCCGGCGAGTGCGCTGCCCGCCGCGACCAGCATGACGACGCGCCACCTCCGGGCCACCTCGCGCACCGGCCGGAGCACGCGCGCCCGCCCGGCCGTCGTCCCCGCCGACTCGGCCCGCTCTGCCGTGATCCCGGCCAGTTCGGCCTCCTCGTCAGGCGCGAAGGGCGGCGCCGGAGCAGGCATCGTCCGCCCCTTGCGAAGGTCCAGCGCCCAGCCCGCGAACAGCTCCGCCTGCGTCTCGGCGTCCACGGCGTGCGTGTCGGCGTCCAGAGCGGGCGGCCCGGCGCTCCAAGCGTGCCTTTGGGCGCTCTCCGCGTGCGGCGCCGGCCGGTCCGGCGTCGAGTCCGCCGAGTGCCCCGGGTGGCGCTTCGCGTGCGGCGCGGACCGGTCGGGTGCGGGCGCGACCGGGAGCGCGGCGGCGGACTCGGTGCGGATCAGCAGGCGCCGCAGCGCGGCCTGCCGGGGAGCGGCCGGATCCGCGCGCAGCAGCGTCTGCCACGCGGCGTTGACGGCGGCCGCCGCGGCGTGAGCGGCCTGGTGGCGGTCCTGTTCGGCCGGCCCCACCCGCAGCAGGCGGGCGGCCGCCTCCAGGGCCCGCGCGACCGCGATGCGTTCGGGGCCGTCGGGGCTGACCAGGCTGGGGGCCATTCCCACCAGCCAGGCCACGGCCCCACCGGCCACGCCGAGCGCCAGGTGCGCGGGGACGTCGGTGAGCTGCTGCGGCGTGAAGACGGCGGTCGCGGCGATGAAGGTGAACACGACGTTGCCCGGCGGGCCGATCCGGGAGGCGTCGCAGGCGGCCTTGTGCAGCCCGGCGAGGAGTGCGGCCACGGCGACCCGCAGGGCGGTCGAGTCGGTGAGCGCGGAGGTGACGAGCGCGACCGCGGTGCCCGCCAGCATGCCCAGCACGACCAGGCCCAGGGTCCTGGCGCGGGTGGCGTACGGCAGGCCGTGCCCATACAGGGCGCACAGCGCGCCGGCGACGGTGTAGAGGGCGGCGTCCAGCCGACCGGCGAGCAGCAGGACGAGGAGCGGGATCGCGGTCGCCACCACGGCGCTGAGCGCCGGCTTGTGCCAGATGTCCCCGAGCGGCCGCAGCCGCAGCGCGGCGCGGACGGGCATGCGGACCTGGAGTCCGGGCTTCTCGATCGGGGTGGTGGCGGTCACTTCTACTAGTTTAATTGTATTTTACTAGTAAAACAAATTCGTGGAAGGCGAAGGGGCGCGGCTCGTCGCGGGAGGTCGTCCACTGCAGCTCGTGAGCCGGCCGCCGGCTCGGTTCTCGGCCACGTCGGCGTGGCCTCCGCCGGCGACCTCGGCAGGGCGGCGGGCATCCCGGCGGCCGTCACGCCAGATAACGCAGCCACAGGTAGGGGGCCACCAGGCCGACCGTGACCGCGGTGACGACCAGCCCGTACCTGGTGAACTGCCAGAAGCTGATCGGGACGCGGTTGCGGGCGGCGATGCCGATCACGACCACGTTGGCGGCGGCGCCGACCGCGGTGGCGTTGCCGCCCAGGTCGGCGCCGAAGGCCAGCGCCCACCACAGCACCTGCGCCTGCTCGCCGCCGCCCGCCTCGACGAGCCTCTCCACGATCGGGCTCATCGTGGCCACGTAGGGGATGTTGTCCACGATGGCCGACAGCACGGCCGAGACGCCGAGCAGGCCCAGCGCGGTCACCTCGGGCCGCCCGTCGGTGGCCGCCACCGCGGCCCGCGCGATCTGCTCGATGACGCCGGTCTCGACGAGCGCGCCGACCATGACGAACAGCCCGGCGAAGAAGACCAGGGTGGGCCACTCGACCTCGCGGATGGCGTCCTCGGTGGTCACCCTGGTGGCCGCGACCAGGATGCCCGCGCCGAGCAGCGCGACCACCGACGGTTCGTAGTGCAGCACCGGGTGCAGCACGAACGCGGCCATCACCAGGGTGAGCACGGCCAGGCTCTGCCACAGCAGCCGGTGGTCGGCGATCGCCTCACGCTCGTCCAGCGTCATGATCGCCGCCGCCCGTTCGGGGTCGTAACGGAACGCTCCGCGGAACAACACCCGGCACAGCCCGGCGAACACCACCATGAGCACGACGACCATCGGCGCCATGTGCACGAGGAAGTCGTTGAAGGTCAGCCCGCCGCGGCTGGCGATGATGATGTTGGGCGGGTCGCCGATCAGGGTGGCGGTGCCGCCGATGTTGGAGGCCATCGCCTCGGCGATGAGGAAGGGCGCGACCGGCAGCGCGAGCCGGTCGCAGACCAGGAACGTCACCGGCGCGATCAGCAGCACCGTGGTGACGTTGTCGAGCAGCGCCGAGGCCGACGCGGTGATGACCACGAGCAGGACCATCAGCCGGTACGGCCGGCCGCGGGCACGTTTGGCGGCCCAGATGGCGAGGTATTCGAAGACGCCCGTCTGCTTCAGCACGCCGACGATGACCATCATGCCGAGCAGCAGGAAGATGACGTTCCAGTCGATGCCGCTGTGCTCGGAGAAGAACGCCGCCCCCGCGTCGCTGGCGTGGACGAGCAGCATGATCCCGGCCCCGCCGAGCGCCGCCGCCACCCGATGCACCTTCTCGGTGGCGATCAGCGCGTACGAGGCCAGGAACACGGCGACGCTGAGCCAGGCGAGGCCGCTCATCGGGAGACCGCGGCGGGGCGGAGGAGGAGGGGGGAGGAGGCGTGCACGGGCGAATCCTTCGCTCGACGGGACACGGACCTGCCGACGAGGCTTCCCGGCGCACCGGCGGCGAGCGTAGCAAGATCACCTCATCGCGTTCGGCCGGGGCGGCCGGGGCGGCCGGGGCGGGCCGTCGAAGCGGATGCCCGCCAGGAGATCGGCGCCGGCGCGGTCCAGCACGACGGCGCCCGCCGCCGGCGCCGCCAGCCCGGCGCGGGCCCGCGCGAGCAGGGCGGCCCAGTGGCGGCGGTGCCAGGCGAAGGTCCGCTCGCCGACGACCCGGTTCCTGGCCCGCTGCCCGGCGCGCGCGGCCTCCGGCGAGGCGTCGAGGAGCAGCAGGTGGAAGGCCGCGCCCGAGCGCCGGGCCAGCCAGGCGAAGGTCCGCAGCACTCCCGGCCCGCAGCCGCGGTTGTGCGCGATCACCGCGCGGCCGGATCCGAGGGCCCGGTGGATGCGCCACAGGTGGGTGGCGAACACGACGGCGGTGCGCGCCGGTTTGGGCGCCCAGGCCAGCCGGCCGGCCCACCGCACGCGCGACTGCGCCGAGTCGATCACCGTGACCGGGCCCGCCGCCACCGGCCGGCGTTCGGTGCCGTCGAGTTCGTACAGGCGGCGTAACAGGGTGGTCTTGCCCGCGCCGGGCAGGCCGGTGAGGATCACCAGCGATCCCGCCGGGAAGCGTAACGTCTGGGCCGCCTCTCGGGCGGCCGGCACCGAGCCCGTCAAAGACCCTCATCCTCGCGGCGCCTGGACGACGGGCAGTATAGGGCAAAACATCCCGCCGATCATCTCGCCGCTCGCCCAACCGCGGTCGGCCGAGGTCTCCCAGGTGACGCGCGCCGCCAGACCGCCTGTTAGCGTTATCGCCTGAGGGGGGTGGAGCCGGATGGCCACGAGGTCTGAGGGGCGGGGGCCGCGCGGCAGGCCCGCGGTGCTGGGAGACGTGGCCGCGCTGGCCGGCGTCTCGGCGATGACCGTGTCACGGGTGCTCAACGCCCCCGACCGGGTGCGCGCCGAGACGCGCGAGCGTGTGCTCGCCGCGGTGCGCGAGCTCGACTACTGGCCCAACTCGGCCGCCCGCCGGCTCGTCACCGGCCGGTCCGGCGTGCTCGGCGTGGTCAGCATCGACACCACCCTGTACGGCCCGGCCACCACCCTCTACTGCATCGAGCAGGCGGCCAGGCTCAGCGGCTACACCGTAAGCATCGCCAGCCTGAGCACGCTGCATCGCCGGTCCATCCAGGAGGCCGTGCACCGCCTCGGGGCGCAGTCGGTCGACGGCGTGGTCATCGTGGCGCCGCACGAGTCGGCGGCCGACGGCCTGCTCCACCTGCCTCCCGACCTGCCCGTGGTCGCCGTTGACGCCGGCTACGACTGCCCGGTCCCGGTGGCCATGGTCGACCAGCGGGCCGGCGCCGCGCGGGCCACCCGCCACCTGCTCAGCCTCGGCCACGAGACGGTCTGGCACGTGGGCGGCCCGGTCGACTGGATCGACGCCAGCGGCCGGATCGAGGGCTGGCGAGGGGTGCTGGAGGCCGAGGGCCGCCCGGTGCCCGACCCGCTGCGCGGCGACTGGAGCCCCCGCTCGGGCTACCAGCTCGGCCGGCGCCTGGCCGAGGACCCCTCGGTCACAGCCGTCTTCGCGGGCAACGACCAGATGGCGCTGGGCGTGCTGCGGGCGCTGCGCGAGGCCGGCCGGCGGGTCCCCGAGGACGTGAGCGTGGTCGGCTTCGACGACATGCCCGAGTCGGCCTACTACTGCCCGCCGCTGACCACCGTCCGCCAGGACTTCCGCGAGGTCGGCAGGCACGCCTTCCACCTGCTTCTCGATCGGATGGCGGGCGAGCCGGCCGAGTCCCGGCGGCTGGTCGAACCCGACCTCGTGGTCAGGGAGAGCACCGGCGCCGCCCGCCGGTAACCGGTCTCAGGCCCAGCCGGATCACGTCCCCGGCACCGGGGCAGCGGCTCCCGCTCGACGTCTGGATGGGGCCGCGGCGCGACCCGCCCGCCGCTGCCGTCGCGGGCGTGGCCGGCCGGCAATGACCGCTCAGCCGGTCCGGCGCGCGACCACCGCCCGGCCCATCGCCGGGTCGTCGCAGAACGCGCCGTCGACGCCCAGATCGAGGAGCCTGGCGAGCCAGCCCGCCACGTCACCGGTGGCGCGCGCGTAGACCGGGCTCGCCGGATCACCCAGCCGGTGGTCGGCCGGCAGCTGGGAGTTCTCGTTCCGCACGGTCCACACGTGCACGTCCAGCCGCCGCCGGTGGGCGTCGGCCACCAGCGTGGTCGGCGTCCCCAGCCGCCCGTCGGGCCCCACGGGCACCACTCGCCGCGTGTCCACCCCGATGCCGTCGGCGTACCGGGACACCTCGCGCAGCCCGTCCGGCTTCACCATGTCGTCGTAGGTGCGCGGGTCGCCCGCGGCGGTCCAGTCGTACGGCGCCCCGCCCCAGGTGATCAGCTGGATCAGCGGCAGCTTCGTCCTGGTGCGCAGCTCGCGCAGGTTGGCCGTCTCGAACGACTGGATGAAGACCTCGCGCATCCGGGTGGCGTCGAGCACGGCGAGCAGCGGCTCCTCCAGCGACAGGCCGATGGAGTCGAAGTAGGAGGGGTGCTTGGTCTCGGGGTAGACGCCCACGCCGTGGCGTTGCGCCAGCCGTACGACCTCCTCGAACGTGGGGATCTCGGCCAGCCCGTCGAACGCCGTGTTGTCCGGCCGCAGGTCCGGCACGCGCTCGCGGGCGCGCAGCGTCTTCAGCTCGGCCAGCGTGAAGTCCTCGGTGAACCACCCGGTGACCGGCCGGCCGTCGATCGTCTTGGTGGTGCGCCGGTCGGCGAACTCCGGCCGCCGCGCCACGTCGGTGGTGCCGGAGATCTCGTTCTCGTGCCGGGCCACCAGCACGTGGTCCCTGGTCGAGACCAGGTCAGGCTCGATGTAGTCGGCGCCCATCGCGATGGCGGCCTCGTATGACAGCAGCGTGTGCTCGGGGCGGTGGGCGCTGGCGCCGCGATGCCCGATCACGAGAGGGGCCTGGCCGCGGCGCTCGGCGGCGACCGGGGTGGAGGTGGTGGTGGCGGCGGCGGTGGCGGACTGGATCAGCACAACGGCGACCGTACCGCCGGTCAGCACCGCCAGCGCACCCGCGAGTAACCTGCGCATCGTCATGCGCGTACGGTAGATCGCCGCGGTGGCCCAGGAGTGAAGACTGAGCCACCGCGCAGGAGCGATGTCAGCCCTTGTAGATATCAGCCCTTGTAGTTGAACACCTGGCTGAGCGTGTGCCGCACCTCGACCAGATCCTGCTGGTCGGCCATGACCTGATCGATCGGCTTGTAGGCGTCGGGGTGCTCGTCCACCAGCGCGGCCGCCCGGCCGGAGTTCCAGGTGCGGCCCCGCATCGCCTCGGTGAGCGAGGCCGCCGACAGCTGCCGCTTGGCCCTGCTCCGCGACATGCGCCGACCCGCCCCGTGAGAGCAGGAGTTGTAGGAGTCGGGGTTGCCGCGCCCGCGCACGATGTAGGAGCGGGTCCCCATCGAGCCCGGGATCACGCCCTCGTCGCCGGTGTCGGCCTTGATGGCCCCCTTCCGGGTGATCCACAGCTCCTTGCCGCCGTGGATCTCCTGCTGGGTGAAGTTGTGATGGCAGTTGATCGTGCGGACGCGGGCGCCCTGGCCGGCGACGCGGAACAGCGCGTTGCTGAGCACCCGGTCCATCCGCGCGCGCGAGGCCATCGCGTAGCGCTGCGCCCACAGCATGTCCTCGATGTACGCGGTGAACTCCGGCGTGTTCTGCACCAGGTACGCCAGGTCGGGATCCTCCAGGCCGACCGCCTGGCGGCGCATCAGCCGCTTGGCGTCGGCGATGTGCTTGACGGCCAGCTGGTTGCCGATGCCGCGCGAGCCCGAGTGCAGCACCGTCCACACCCGGTCGCGCTCGTCCAGGCAGACCTCGACGAAGTGGTTGCCCGAGCCGAGGGTGCCGAACTGCGTCGACACCTTCTTCTCCTGCTGGGGCGTGAGGCTGGTGTGCGGCCGGCCGAGGTCGCTCAGCGCCCGGTCGAGGGCCGGGTCGTCGTGGCCCTTGCCGACGCCGGCCGGGATGCGCCGCTCGACCAGCGGCATCAGCGGGCCGAGGTCGTCGGGCAGGTCCGCGGCCGTCAGGGTCGTCTCGGTGGCGACCATGCCGCAGCCGATGTCGACGCCCACGGCGGCCGGGATGATGGCTCCCTCGGTGGGGATCACCGAGCCGACCGTTGCCCCGATGCCGACGTGCGCGTCCGGCATGAGAGCGACGTGGCCGGACACGAACGGCAGGCGGGCGGTGCGCGCGGCCTGCGTGATCGCACCTTCGTCGATCTCACTGGCCCAGGACAGCAGGTTCGGTGCGGGCTGGTTCGGCATGATCTGGATCTCCTTACGTGGACATGATCCAGTTTGTGCGATCTTGGAGCGGATCCCCACTCATTTATCGGTCCCGCCCCTGCATTGTCCCCCCGCTCGGCGCCCCCCCTCGGCGCGGGCGGCGGGCGGGCCGCGTGCCGTGCCCGAGGGTGATCTAGGGTGGGGTCACGTCCGCTCGGCGGATGTCGACGCCCGGCTGACCCCGGGCTTCGAGGGCCGGCCGGCGCGCCACGTAGGCTGGCCGTCTGGCCATTCGGAACAGGAGGTGACGCCCCATGTTGCGAGACTCGTTCGGACGGGTGGCGACTGATCTTCGGGTGTCCCTCACGGACAAGTGCAATCTGCGCTGCGCCTACTGCATGCCTCCCGAAGGACTGGAGTGGCTGCCCAACGCCCAGCTGCTCACCGCCGACGAGGTCGTCCGGCTGGTCACGATCGGCGTCGAACGCCTCGGCATCACCGAGGTCCGCTACACCGGCGGCGAGCCGTTGCTCCGCCGCGAGCTGGTCGACATCGTCGGCCGCACCACCGCGCTCGGCCCCGGGCCGCAGGTCTCGCTGACCACCAACGGCATCGGCCTGGCCAAGCTGGCCGGTCCGCTCGCCGAGGCCGGGCTCGACCGGGTCAACGTCTCACTCGACACGCTCGACCGCGAGGTGTTCAAGCGGCTCGCGCACCGAGACAGGTTCGGTGACGTGATCGCCGGCCTGGCCGCCGCCGAGGAGGCCGGCCTGCGTCCCGTCAAGGTCAACACCGTGCTGATGCGCGGCGTCAACGACCACGAGGCCGTGAGCCTGCTCCGCTGGTGCCTGGAGCGGGGCTACGAGCTGCGCTTCATCGAGCAGATGCCGCTCGACGCCCAGCACGGCTGGACCCGCGAGGGCATGGTGACCGCCGACGAGATCCTCGCCTCGCTGTCCGCCTCGTTCGAGCTCACCCCCGACGACCTGGAGGAGCGCGGCAGCGCCCCCGCGGAGCGGTTCCTGGTCGACGGAGGTCCCGCTCGGGTCGGCGTGATCGGCTCGGTGACCCGCCCGTTCTGCGGCTCCTGTGACCGCGTACGTCTCACCGCGGACGGGCAGATCCGCAACTGCCTGTTCGCCACCGAGGAGTCCGACCTGAAGACCGCCCTGCGCGCGGGCGCCTCGGACGACGAGCTGGCCGAGCGCTGGATCTCCGCCGTGTCACGCAAACGCGCCGGCCACGGCATCGACGATCCGTCGTTCCTGCAGCCCTCCCGGCCGATGTCGGCCATCGGCGGCTGACCGTTCGCGGCCTGTGGCGACCTGTGCCGGTGCGACGGACGGTGAGCGCGTGAGCGGCGGCTACGACGCGGTGATCCTGGCGGGAGGGCAGGCGCGCCGGCTCGGCGGGGTGGACAAACCCGGCCTGGCCGTGGGCGGCCGGACGATGGTCGAGCGGGTCGTGGCGGCCGTTCCCGGCGCTCTGCGGGTCGTCGTGGTCGGGCCCGAGCGGCGGCTGGCCGGGGTGGTGTCCGCACGGGAGGACCCTCCGGGCGGCGGGCCGGTGCCCGCGCTGCGGGCCGGGCTGCGCGAGGTCACTGCGCCCTGGGTGGTGCTGCTGGCCGGAGACCTGCCGTTCCTGGCGCCCGCCCATCTGACGCCGCTGCTGGAGGCGCGGACACCCGGCGCGGGCGGCGTCGTGGCCGTCGACGCCGGCGGGCGGGAGCAGTGGCTGCTGGGCGTGTGGCGGGTCGCGCCGCTGCGAGCGGCACTGGACGGTTACGACGGGCGGTCGCTGCGCGGGCTGCTCGGGCCACTGGTCGCCGGCCGGGTGCCGTTGCCCGGCAGGGCGTCGTTCGACTGCGACACAATGGACGATCTCAAGGAGGCTCACATGAACGTGCTCAACGAGTGGACCGCGCTGGCCTGCAAGGAGCTGGGCATCGACCCCGCACGCGTCGACCGCGACGCGATCCTCGACCTCACCAAGGAGGTGGCGCACGGGGTGGCCCGGCCCGCCGCGCCGCTGACCGCCTATCTGCTGGGGCTCGCCGAGGGCTCCGGCACCGCCCCGGCGGACGCCGTGGCCCGGCTGACCACCCTGGCCGGCAACTGGGCGCAGGCCACCGCCGAGACGCTGACCGACGACTGACACTCCGACGAACTCGTGATGTCAACCTCTGCGTGAAGCTGAAGATTTCCTGGGAATTCCGAACGCGTTGGAGCGTAAACGATTTCGGGAAAGACGCCCTATCGAATCGGGTCACCGCTGTCGGACTGATCATCCAAAGACAAAGGTTTCCCCAGGAAAGGGGCGACGCCGGGTGGTTACGGGGGCAAACCACCCGGCGTCGCTTCATCGGCGTTCCGACGGGGGCCCGGAACGCCGGCACCAGCACTCCGACGGGGGACCGGAGCGCTTGGCTAAAGCGTACACCTACAACCCATGGGATGCGTCAAGACTTAGTCACGACCCGATCTCGCGTCGGTGCCTTGGTATCTCGCTTTGGTTAGCCTCGGGTGTGTGAAAGGTGGGAGGTGGCACCTCCGCGCCCCTCTCATTGGCCCCGATTACGGCTATGTATGGCAAAAAAACGGCGCCCGCGATGAACAGCAGCCGATAGGGCCACGGCACCGGCACCACCACCGCCAGGATCAGGCAGAGCGTGCGAATCCCCATCTTGATGAGGTAGCTGACCTCTCGGCGGCGGATGTCCGCCGTCAGTGAGGGTTTGGCGTCAGTGACCTGGTGGACGTCCTGTTTTCTGCGCCACCACTTCATGCCTACCACGCTAGACCTCCGACGGGCAGGCTGCGACCGCCTGCCGGAGGGGTACGGCGAGTCATGCGATCATGGCCTTCTAGTAAGGAGATGTGGAGATGACGGATCGAACGTACCGGGTCACCGAGATAGTCGGGACGTCGGGGGAGAGCGTTGACCAGGCCATCCGCAACGGCATCAGGCGCGCGTCCGAGACGCTGCGTCACCTCGACTGGTTCGAGGTGACGGAGGTCCGCGGGCACATCGACGCGGGAGAGGTCGCCCACTTCCAGGTGGGGATGAAGGTGGGCTTCCGCCTCGAGGACGCCTGAGCTCCGCGTTCTGCCACGATTCCGTGCGGAACGTGACAGGCGCGGCGCGGCGCGCCACACTGCGCTCATGCGCAGCCGTACCACGGGGATCCTGCCGGCGCTCGTCCCGATCCTGCTGGTCCTGACCCTGCTCGCCGCCTGCGCGGCGGCCCCGTCGCCGCCGCGGCCGGCGTCAGGGCCGGAGCCGCGCCCCGTCCTGCGCCAGAGCGCCGAGGAGGCGGCCCGTACGGCGGCGAGCCTGCGCCGGCTCGACGACCTGCCTCTGTACGAGATGACCTTCCACGGCGGCTACGACGCCGAGGCGCCGCTCACCGAGCAGGAGCTGGCCCGCCGCGACGACGCCTTCGCCTGCTCGCTGTTCCTGCGCGGCACGGAGTTCGGCCGCAATTTCGACTGGGACCCCCACCCGGCCATGGTGGTGCACGCCCGCCCGCCGGGCGGCTACGCCTCCCTGTCGATCTCCGACGTCTCGTACGTCCTCGGCGACCAGAGAGCCCCAGACCTGGACGACCCCGGCGACCGGCGGCGGCTGGCGCACGCCGTGCTGGTCCCGTTCGACGGCATGAACGAGAAGGGCCTGGCGGTCGGCCTGGCCCAGACGCCCGACGCCCTGCCGCCCGCCCGCACGCCCGGCCGCCCCGTCGTCGGCAGCGCGCGGATCATGCGGATCCTCCTCGACCGGGCGGCCACCGTGGACGAGGCCGTCGCCCTCATGCGCCGCTACGACCTCGACTTCTCCGGCGGCCCGCAGGTCCACTACCTGATCGGCGACCGCTCGGGCCGGTCGGCCGTCGTCGAGTACGGCGACGGCCGGCTGAACGTCATCGACGACCGCGTGCTCACCAACATCACGATGACCGGCGCGAGCCGCGACACCCGCCTGGCCGACCCCCGCTACCGCACGCTCACCGAGGGCATCGGCACCGAAGCCGACGCCCTCGGCCTGCTGCGCCGGGTCGCGCAGCCGCACACCCGCTGGTCGGTCGTCTACGACCTGAAAGCCGGCACCGCCCGGCTCGTCCCCGGCCGGCGGTGGGACCGGGTGATCGAGCCGGCGATCAGCTCGCCTGGCTGACCGTCGACATGTTGAAGTCGGGCACCCGCACGGCCGGCATCACCGTACGGGTCCAGTAGTCGTTCCACTCGCGAGGCAGCGTCTGCACGGCGGCGCCGACCTCGCTCAGCCGGCCGAGCAGGTCGACGGGGCTCTCGTTGAACCTGAAGTTGTTGACCTCGCCCACCACCTCGCCGTGCTCGACCAGGTAGACGCCGTCGCGGGTCAGGCCGGTCACGAGCAGGGTCTGCGGGTCGACCTCGCGGATGTACCACAGGCAGGTGAGCAGCAGGCCGTGCTGGGTGGAGGCGATCATCTCCTCCAGCGACCGCCCGTCGCCGGGACCCCGCATGATCAGGTTGTCGATCGTCGGCGTCGCCGGCAGCCCGCTGAGCTCGGCGGAGTAGCGGGTCTGCAGCAGCGCCTCCAGCCTGCCGTCTCTGATCCAGTCGGTCGGGGCCAGCGGCAGCCCGTTGTCGAAGACGGAGGTCTCGCGGCCGGAGGCGTGCGCGATCACGAACGGCGCGCACTCGATGCCCGGCGCGGACGGGTCGCCGGACAACGTCACCGGCAGGCCGGCCAGCTGCTCGCCCACCCGGGTGCCGCCGCCGGGCTTGGCGAACACCGAACGGCCGTCGAGCGCGTCACGGGCTCCCGACGACCAGAACATGTAGATCATCAGGTCGGCCACCGCGCTCGGCGGCAGCAGCGTCTCGTAACGGCCGGCCGGCAGGTCGACGCGGTTCTTGGCCCAGTCGAGCCGCTGCGCCAGCGACGCGTCGAGCACGGCCACGTCGACGTCGGAGAAGTCGCGCGTCGCCACGCCCGTCCAGGCCGAACGCTTCAGGTCGGCGGACTTGGCGTTGAGCTCCAGCCGCCCGGACGGCTGGTCGTGGCGCAGCCGCAACCCGGCGGACGTGCCGAGGAAGGTCGTCGTGCGCGAGTGCTCGGCGAAGCCGTAGAGCTTGCGGCCGCCCGACTCGGCGGCGGCGAACGCGTCGCCCAGCGCCGGCGCGAAGCGCTCGAACACCCCGATGTCGGTGGGCGTCGCCGGCTCGTCCCAGGCATCGCTCGCCGGCACGCCCTCGACCAGCGGCCGGGCGTCCTCTGCGGGTTGCGCCTCGCGGGCCGCCCGGTCGGCCGCGGCGACCACGTCGGCGAGCTGCTCCGGTCGTACGGAGGCCCGGGAGACCACGCCGACCCCCTCGCCCATGATCGAGATCACGGTCAGCTGCGCGGAACGGGCGACACCGTTGGTGGTGAGCGTGTTGCCCGCGAAACGCAGGTTGGCCGTGGAGCCCTCGTCGGCGAGCACGACGCACCCGTCGGCCGTGGAGAGCTCCAGGGCCCTTTCCACCATCTCCTGCGGGGAGGCCGTGGCGCCCCCCGCGAATCCGCGCTCGCTCACTTGCCGCCCTCCTGCACCGTGTTGAGGATCCGGACGTCGCGAAACAGCCCCGAGGGGCAGCCGTGGCTGACCGGCGCGACCTGGCCCGGCTGGCCCTTGCCGCAGTTGAAGGCGCCGCCGAGCACGTAGGTCTGCGGCCCGCCGACCGCCTCCATGGACTGCCAGAAGTCCGTCGTGGTCGCCTGGTAGGCGAAGTCGCGGACCTGCCCGGCCAGCCGGCCGTGCGAGATCCGGTAGGCCCGCTGGCCGGTGAACTGGAAGTTGTGACGCTGCATGTCGATCGACCAGCTCTTGTCGCCCACGATGTAGAGGCCCCGCTCGACGCCCGAGATCAGCTCCTCGGTGGACGGGCCGCCGGGCGCCGCGGCCAGCGAGACGTTGGCCATGCGCTGGATCGGCATGTGGCCGGGGGAGTCGGCGAACGCGCACCCGTTGGAGCGGCCGAACCCCTTCATCAGCGCCATGCGCCGGTCGAGCTGGTAGCCGGTCAGGATGCCGCCGCGGACGATGTCGAAGCTCTGGCCCCGCACGCCCTCGTCGTCGAACCCGACCGTCGCCAGGCCGTGCTCGACGGTGCGGTCACCGGTCACGTTCAGCACCGGCGAGCCGTAGACGAGCTTGCCCAGCTGGTCGAAGGTGGCGAAGCTGGTGCCGGCGTAGGCGGCCTCGTAGCCGAGCGCCCGGTCGAGCTCGGTGGCGTGGCCGATCGACTCGTGGATGGTCAGCCACAGGTTGGACGGGTGGATCACCAGGTCGTAGTCGCCCGCCTCCACCGACGGCGCCGCCAGCTTCTCCGCCAGCAGCTCGGGCAGCTGGGCCAGCTCGGCCGGCCAGTCCCAGCCCGTGCCCGTCAGGTATTCGTACCCCCGGCCCACCGGCGGCGCGATCGTCGACATGTCGTCGAAGCCGCCGTCGGCCGCCTTCATCGCGTTGAGCCTCGGGTGCACCCGCACCCGCTGCTGGGTGGTGACGGTGCCGGCCGTGTCGGCGTAGAACTTCTGCTCCTTGACCTGGTGCAGCCGGGCCGAGACGTGGTCGGCGCCCTTGAGCAGCCCGGCCGACCAGTCGGCCAGCAGCGTCACCTTGTCGGCCGACGGCACCGAGAACGGGTCGACGTCGTAGGAGGAGACCCACGTGACGTCGGCGTGCACCGGCTCGGGCGCCAGCTCGATGGGCTCCCTGTTGATGGGAGCGCTCACCTCCGCCACCCGCACCGCCTGCTCGGCCACCCGCGCGGCGGCCTCCGGGGTCAGGTGGATGCCCGCGGCGAACCCCCAGGTGCCGCCCTTGACGACGCGGACCGCGTAGCCCAGGTCGTCGGCGTCCATGGCGCCTTCGAGCCGGGTGTCGTAGAGGCTGAGCGTCTCGGCTCTGACGCGTTCCAGCCGGAAGTCGGCGTGCTCGGCGCCCAGGTCACGAGCTTTTTGCAGGGCGGCTTCCGCCAGCTGCCGCAGCGGCAGCTCCAGGAAATCGGGATCGATCTGGCGCATGTCCACGATCCTAACCCCGTGATCTTGTGTCACCCGGATAAGCGGATACCGGCCGGTAGGGGATAGCGTCATGTGTCATGGCACGCTCAGTACTCGTCACCGGGGGCAATCGCGGCATAGGCCTCGCGATCGCCCGTGAACTCGCCGCGCACGGCGACGCCGTCGCGGTCACCTACCGATCCGGAGAGCCTCCCGAGGGGTTGTTCGGCGTCCGGTGCGACGTGACCAGCATGGCCGACGTCGAGGCCGCCTTCGACAAGGTCGAGGCGGAGCAGGGGCCGGTCGAGGTCCTCGTCTCCAACGCCGGCATCACCAAGGACACCTTGCTGGCGATGATGAAGGAAGAGACCTTCACCGACGTCGTCGACGCCAACCTGACCGGCGCCTACCGGGTCGCCAAGCGGGCCATCAGGCCTATGATGAAGCTCAAGCGGGGCCGGGTCATCCTGGTCTCCTCCGTCATCGCGATGCTCGGCCAGGCGGGCCAGACCAACTACGCCGCCTCGAAGGCCGGGCTGATCGGCTTCGCCCGCTCCATGGCCCGCGAGTACGGCTCGCGCGGCATCACCGTCAACGTGGTCTCGCCGGGGTTCGTGGCCACCGACATGACGGCCGACCTCGACACCGAGGCCATCGTGAAGAACATCCCGCTCGGGCGGCAGGCGTCGCCCGGCGAGGTCGCGCGTGTCGTCCGTTTCCTGGCGAGCGACGACGCCTCCTACATCACCGGGGCCGTGATCCCCGTCGACGGCGGACTCGGAATGGGGCACTGACGTGGGCATTCTCGAAGGCAAGCGGATCCTCGTGACCGGGGTGCTGACCGACGCGTCGATCGCGTTCTCGGTCGCCAAACTGGCCCAGGAGGAGGGCGCCACCGTGGTGCTCACCGGGTTCGGCCGGCTGAGCCTGGTCGAGCGCATCGCCAAGCGGCTGCCCGCGCCGGCGCCGGTGCTGGAGCTCGACGTCCAGGACACCGACCACCTCGACACCCTGGCCGCCAGGGTCGGCGAACACGTCGAGGGCCTCGACGGCGTCGTCCACTCGATCGGGTTCGCCCCGCAGACCGCCCTCGGCGGCAACTTCCTCAACACCTCGTGGGAGGACGTCTCGACCGCCCTGCACGTGTCCACCTACTCGTTCAAGTCGCTGGCCGTCGCGTGCCTGCCGCTGATGAAGGAGGGGGGCGCGGTCGTCGGCCTCGACTTCGACGCCTCCAAGGCGTGGCCGGTCTACGACTGGATGGGCGTGGCCAAGGCCGGTCTCGAGTCGGCCTCCCGCTATCTCGCGCGCGATCTCGGCAAGCAGGGCATCAGGGTCAACCTGGTCGCCGCCGGGCCGCTGCGCACGATGGCGGCCAAGTCGATCCCGGGCTTCAAGGAGTTCGAGGACAGCTGGCCGGCCAAGGCCCCGCTCGGCTGGGACCTCGCCGACACGATCCCGGCCGCGAAGGCGTGCGTGGCGCTGATGTCCGACTGGTTCCCCGCCACCACGGGCGAGATCGTCCACGTGGACGGCGGTGTCCACGCGGTCGGCGGCTGACCCTTTCCGCGATCGGCCGCCCGTCCGTGCCCGCTGCCTGGGGTCACCGTCTCGGGTCACCGTCGCGGATCGGCGCCGAGGCCCCTGCGCGTCAGACTTCTGCGCGTCAGGCCAGGCGGTGCCGGCCGCCGGCCGCCCGGACCGGTTCGAACGGGATCGAGTCGGATCGCTCGCTGCGCTGCCGCCGCTGCTGCACGATGCGGGTGGCGGCGATGGCCGAGGCCAGGAGCGCGATCGTCAGCCCGGTGCCGACCACGTCGGACGCCGGGCCGCTCGGCCGCACCACCCGCTCGCGCATCGGCACCGACAGCTCCCGCGCGAACGGATTCGGCCACAGCAGGTCGATGCGCGCGTCGTCGGTGTCGACGGTCGGCTCGTCGGCGACCGGATCCTCGCTGGTGTCCATCAGGTAGGGCTCGCTCTGCGGCGGCGTCGGCCCCATGGTGGGCGCCGTCGTGGGCGCCGTGGCGTCCTCCCGCTCGTCCTCGCGCGCCCGCTTGTCGGCGCTGCCCGTGGCCTCGGGAGCAGGGTCGGACACCTTCGGCGTCGGCTTGGGGGCGGCCTCGTCGCCGGAGTCGCGGTCGCCGCAGGCCAGCACGGGCAGGCAGACCTTGCCGAGCGTCTCGGGCAGCAGGGTGGCGCCGTGCGACGGCTCGGGCGCGTTCTCGCTGGACGGAGTGCCGGTGGGCCCCACCTTGCCCACCGTGCCGAGCACCTCGTCGGTGGTGTCGTTGAGGCCCTTGGTGACCGGCTTGACCGTGTCGCCCGTGAGCGTGTCGACGGTGCCGGTGACCACGTCGACGACGTCGCACAGACCGTCGGTCACGCCGCCGAGCAGGCCGCCTCCGTTCGGGCAGTCGGCGGCCGCGGCGGCCGCCGACGTGGGTGGCGCGGTCAGCGGGATCGCCGCCAGCGTCACCGCCAGGACGCCGGCCGAGATCGCGCTCCTGCTCCCCATCAGTCCCCTTCCGCATTCGCCTCGGGGAAATCTTTACGGACATCAGCGGTAAGAGGCAGGTGTTTCTCGCGAAAGTTGCGATTTGGTATCGACTAGTGATACGCGAGTGCCGTTCTCGTTTCACCGTCAGTCGATCGAGGACACGTCGTCCAGCGCCTCGCGGATCTCTCTCGGCAGCACCACGTCCTCGGCGGGCAGCGCTCCGGTGAGCTGGGCGTAGGTGCGGGCGCCGACGATGGCCGAGGCCACGCCCGGCTGATCGCGTACCCACGACAGGGCCACCGCCACCGGCGACACCCCGAGCCCGTCGGCGGCGGTCATGACGGACTCGACCACCCGGCGGCTCCGCTCGTCGAGGTAGGGCCTGACGAACTCGGCGAAGTGCGGGGTCGCGGCCCGCGAGTCGGCCGGGATGCCCGTGCGGTATTTGCCGGTCAGCACGCCCCTGCCCAGCGGCGACCAGGCCAGCACGCCCGCCCCCACGTGATGGGCGGCGGGCAGCAGCTCGCGCTCCGGCTCGCGGGCCAGCAGCGAGTATTCGACCTGGGCGGAGGTGATCGGGATCCGGCCGGGGATCGCCCGCTGGGTGACGCCGGCGGCGGCCAGCTGCCAGCCGGTGTAGTCGCAGACGCCCGCGTAGACCGCGCGGCCGGAGGAGACGATCGCGTCGAGCGCGGCCAGCGTCTCCTCCAGGGGCACCTCCTCGTCGTAGGTGTGCAGCTGCCACAGGTCGACGTAGTCGAGGCCGAGCCGGTTGAGGGAGTCGTCGACCGCGGCGATCAGGTGGCGCCGGGAGGCGTCACGGGGCCTGCGGCCCGCCGGGGTCACCACCGCCTTGGTGGAGATCACCAGCTCCGAGCGGGGGAATGAGTCGCGCAGCATCCGGCCGAGAACCCGCTCGGCGTCGCCGCCGGTGTAGACGTCGGCCGTGTCGACGAGGGTGCCGCCGGCGTCCATGAACGCCCGGAGCTGGACCGACGCGTCGTCGGCGTCGGTATCACGCCCCCAGGTCATCGTGCCGAGCCCGAGACGGGACACCGACAGGCCGCTACGGCCGACATAGCGTTGCTGCATGATCCCGCCAGGTTACCGCTCGGGCCGCTGGAACGCCGTGATCCACGCCTGCGACACTTGGTGCGTGACCACCCTCCTTCTCGCCCGTCATGGGCTCACCGCGCTCACCGGACCCGTCCTGGCCGGCCGCACTCCGGGGGTGCGGCTGAGCGACGCCGGCCGGGGGCAGGCCGAGGCCCTCGCCCGGCGCATCGCGGGCGTCCGGCTCGACGCCGTCGTCTCCAGCCCGCTCGAACGCTGCCAGGAGACCGCGCAGGCCGTCGCCGCGGAACGGGGGATGGAGGTGGTGACCGACGAGCGGTTCGTCGAGTGCGGTTACGGCGACTGGACCGGACGTCCGCTGGCCGAGCTGGCCAAGGAGCCGCTGTGGCAGGTGGTGCAGGCGCATCCGAGCGCGGTGACGTTCCCGGACGGGGAGTCCATGGCCGCCATGCAGCGGCGGGGGGTGGAGGCGGTCCGAGACTGGAACGAGCGCGTCGGGGGGAAGGGTGTCTACCTGGCGTGCAGTCACGGTGATGTGATCAAGGCGATCGTGGCCGACGCTCTCGGGCTCCACCTCGATCACTTTCAGCGGATAACCGCCGATCCGGGAGCCCTCACCGTGATTCGCTATAGCCCCTTGCGTCCCTTTGTTCTCCGACTTAACGATATGGGGGAATTGCGGCTTCCCGAGGATTCGGAGGAGAAAGACGGGGGAGAAAACATCACCGGGAGCGATGCCGCCGTCGGCGGCGGGCCCGGGACCACGTAAGGTCAGGCTATGCCGGTCTTCGACTACGACCCACCGGAGAGGTTCGTGGCCGGTGCCCTGGGGCAACCGGGTGCACGGGCCTTCTTTCTGCAGGCCAGAGCCGAGGGCAGACTGACCACTGTCGCGCTGGAGAAGCTGCAGGTGGCCGCGCTCGCGGGCCGGCTCGACGAGCTGCTCGACGAGGTGCTGCGGCGCAGCGGGGGCACCGCCCACGTGCCCGCCATGGCTCCCGCCGACCTGTCCGACGACGCCCCCCTTGACGTGCCGCTCGCCGAGGACTTCCGGGTCGGCACCATGGCGCTGGCCTGGGATCCCGAGACGTCACAGGTGGTCATCGAGGCGCAGGAGATCATCGAGGACGACGACGTCGATCCGGACGAGCCGGCCGTGCTCCGGGTGCGCATCAGCGCCGGGGCCGCACGGGCGTTCACCCAGCGGGCGCTCCGGCTCGTCGCCGCGGGCCGGCCGCCCTGCCCCCTGTGCGGGCAGCCGCTCGACGCCGAAGGCCACGTCTGTGTCCGGCTCAACGGCTACCGCGGGGGTGAAGCGGCTTCATGAGCGCCTCGGAGAGCGAGCCGGCCATCCGACCATCCTCCCCGTCGGCCATGGAGGCCGAGGGGGCGCTCACCCTGCTGCGCGACGGCCGCCTGGAGGTGGCCGGGCGGCTGGTCGAGGCCACCAACATGACCCTCTACTGCTCGGTCACGCTGGCCGGGCGGACCGCCGCCTGCGTCTACAAGCCCGTGCGCGGCGAGCGCCCGCTGTGGGACTTCCCCGACGGCACCCTGGCCGCCCGCGAGGTGGCGGCGTTCGAGGTGTCCCAGGCGACCGGCTGGCAGATCGTGCCGCCCACCGTCTACCGCGACGGCCCGTTCGGGCCCGGCATGTGCCAGCTGTGGATCGACACCCAGCGCGAGATCGACCTGACACGGCTGATCCGCAGCCGCAACCCGGTGGTGCGCCGGATGGCGGTGTTCGACGCCGTGGTCAACAACGCCGACCGCAAGGGCGGCCACCTGCTGCCCCTGTCCACCGGCCACGTCTTCGGGGTCGACCACGGCGTCTGTTTCGCCGTCGAGGACAAACTGCGCACCGTGCTCTGGCAGTGGCGGGGCAAACCGCTGGCACGCGAGGCGGTGGCCGTGCTCGCCAAGCTGGAGCGCGACCTCGAGTCGGGCGCGCTGGGCCGCAGGCTGCGCGAGCTGCTGTCGCTCGCCGAGGTCGAGGCCACCTGGCGGCGGGTCAGGCGGTTGCTCGACACCGGAGTCCATCCCTACCCGTCGGAGGACTGGCCTGCCATCCCCTGGCCGCCCATCTAAACCGGTTTACTACTCTTTGGCACATGTGCACGCTGATCGTGAAGACGGGGCGACCGCTGACCCTGATGGGCGTACGTGACGAACACACCGACCGGCCATGGGAGGGTCCGGGCGAGCACTGGCCCGAATACCCCGGCGTGATCGGGGGACTCGACCTCAAGGCGGGCGGCACCTGGCTGGCCGTCCATCCGGCGGCCCGCCGCGCCGCCGCCCTGCTCAACGGGCGGGGCAGGGCCGCCCCCGAGACCGCCAGGATCTCCCGCGGCGACCTGGCGCTCCGCGCGGTCACGACCGGCGGCATGCCACGGGTCCCGCTCGCCGGTTACGACCCCTTCCACCTGGTGCTCGCCGAGCCGTCCGGGGTTCGCCTGTTCAGCTGGGACGGCGTCCGGCTCGCCACGGCCGAGCTGGACGAGGGCGTCAGCATGGTGGTCAACACCGGCCTCGACCCCGCCAGCGAGCGGGTGGCCGGGTTCCTGCCCAGGTTCGAGAGCAGCGCCGACTGGCGCGAGCTGATCACCGGCGAGCCCTCCGACGATCCCGGCGCGCTCATCGTCCGTCACGAGCTGCCCGACGGCAGGGTCTTCGCGTCCCTGTCGGTCATGACGGTCGAGCTGGACCCGGGCGGCGTGACGTACGAGTTCACGGACCTGACCGCTGATCCGGACAGATAGGCTCAAAGCTATGAGATCGTGGTCTGCCCCGAAGGTTCCCAGGCTTCCCGGCGAGAGCGTCCCGCTGCGACTCCACGACACCGCGGCACGACAGGTACGGCAGACCGATCCCGGGCCCACGGCCAGGATGTACGTCTGCGGCATCACCCCCTACGACGCCACCCACCTCGGCCACGCCAACACCTACCTCGCCTTCGACCTGGTCGGCAGGGTGTGGCGCGACGCCGGTCACGACGTCCACTACACGCAGAACACCACCGACGTCGACGACCCGCTGCTGGAGCGCGCCCAGCAGACCGGAGTCGACTGGCGGGAGCTGGCCGAGCGGGAGACCGAGCTGTTCCGCGCCGACATGGAGGCGCTGCGCATCCTGCCCCCGCGCGAGTACGTCGGCGTCACCGAGGTCGTCGGCCAGATCGCCGGCCTGGTCGAGCGGCTGGCGGCCAAAGGCCTCACCTACGTGCTCGACGGCGACGTCTACTTCAGCTCGGCCGACGCGCCCAAGTTCGGTCAGGTGTCCGGCTACGCCGAGGAACGGATGCTCACCCTGTTCGCCGAGCGTGGCGGCGACCCTGACAGGCCGGGCAAACGCCACCCGCTCGACTGGCTGCTGTGGCGGGCCGAACGGCCGGGTGAGCCGGCCTGGGAGTCGCCGTTGGGCAGAGGCCGGCCCGGCTGGCACATCGAGTGCACCGGCATCGCGCTCGACCGGCTGGGCTCCGGCTTCGACGTCGCGGGCGGCGGCTCCGACCTGATCTTCCCCCACCACGAGTGCGGCGCGTCCGAAGGGCACGCCGCGACCGGCGAATGGCCGTTCGCCAAGTTCTACACGCACGCCGGCATGGTCGCGCTCGACGGCGAGAAGATGTCGAAGTCCAAGGGCAACCTGGTGTTCGTGTCCAGGCTGCGGGCCGAGCACGACCCGATGGCGGTCCGGCTCGTGCTGCTGGCCCACCACTACCGTGCCGACTGGGAATACCTCCCCGCCCAGCTGGCCGAGGCCGAGCACAGGCTGGCCCGCTGGCGCGCGGCCACGGCGCTCCCCGACGCCCCGCCCGCCGACGAGCTGCTGGCCACGGTGCGCGAGCGGCTCTCCGACGACCTCGACGCGCCCGGAGCGCTGGCCGCGATCGACGCCTGGGCCGAGCGGGCGCTCAGCCACGGCGGCGCCGACGAGACGGCGCCCGGCCTGGTCCGCGACCTGGCCGACGCCCTCCTCGGAGTCGCGCTCCAGGCCGATGGGCCGGCCCTCTAGGGCAGGCAGCGGCGGGCGGGCACGATCTCGGCCGACATGTTGCGCTCCATCATGCGCAGCGCGGCCCGGCCGAGATCGCCGTGGATCGGCGCGACGCAGTCCGGCGGCACCATGATGCCGAACTGCCTGACGTAGGCGTCGAGCGCGCTGTAGAGCACGCACTGCTCGGTCACCTGCCCGGTCAGCAGCACGGTGCCGACGGCCAGCTGCCGCAGCAGATACTCCAGGGCCGTGCCGTAGAAGACGCTGTGCCGTACCTTCGGCAGGAACGCGCAGTCGTCCGGTGGCGCGACCGGCTCCACCAGGTCGGGGCGGCGCCCCCTCAGCGCCCTGGAAACCAGGTCGTCGCGGGTGGCCGAGAAGTCGCCGTGGTTGTCGTTGACGTAGATCAGCTCCACGTCGTCGTGCCGGCGGGCCCGGCCGATCAGCTCGGCCAGCCGCGGCACGATCGGCTCCACCCCGTGCTCGAGCCGCTCGGCATCCCGATGCCCATACGGATTGAGCATGTCGATCACGATCATCGCGATCCTCGGCATGACGGATCCCCCCGGCGGCGGGCTCAGGCGCCCAGCCGCTCCAGCCGCTTGTCGCCGGACAACCCGGACAACTCCGCCGAGAACCAGTCGATGGTACGGCGCAGCCCCTCGGCCGCCGGGACCACGGCCCGCCAGCCCAGCCGCTCGGCGGCCAGCGTCGTGTCGGGCCTGCGCATCATGGGATCCTCGGCCGGGCGCTCGACGAACTCGATCGGCGAGGACGACCCCGCCAGCTCCCTGATCAGCGTGGCCAGCTCCAGCATGGTCAGCTCGTCCGGGTTGCCGATGTTGACCGGGCCCCCGAAGTCGCCGGTGGCCATGGCGAGGATGCCCGACACCGTGTCGTCCACGTAGCAGATGGAACGGCTCTGCGAGCCGTCGCCGGTGACCGTGATCGGCTCGCCCGTCAGCGCCTGCCTGATGAACGTCGGGATCGCCCGGCCGTCGTAGGGACGCATGCGCGGGCCGTAGGTGTTGAAGATCCGCACGATGCCCGTGTCGGTGGCGCGCGAGTGGCGGTAGGCGGTGGTCAGCGACTCGGCGAAGCGCTTGGCCTCGTCGTACACGCTGCGCGGGCCGACCGGGTTGACGTTGCCCCAGTACGTCTCCCGCTGCGGGTGCTCCAGCGGGTCGCCGTACACCTCGCTGGTCGAGGCCAGGACGAACCGGGCGCCCTTCTCCCTGGCCAGGCCCAGCGCGTGCAGCGTGCCGA
Organism: Nonomuraea sp. NPDC048916; assembly: GCF_040649575.1. NCBI lineage: Bacteria > Bacillati > Actinomycetota > Actinomycetes > Streptosporangiales > Streptosporangiaceae > Nonomuraea > Nonomuraea sp. NPDC048916. Next base: position 2,370 of record NZ_JBEZFS010000024.1, on the reverse strand, counting down.
CGCTGCCCACCCGGAGCGTCTCGATCGGGTAGCGCAGGTAGTCGGTGGGCGAGGCGGCCGAGGCGAAGTGCAGCACGAGGTCCAGCCGGTCGGGCACGTGCACGTAGCCGGTCAGGTCGCACTCGATGACCCGGAAAGCGGGCCGGTCGATCAGGTGCTCCACGTTGCGCGGCCCGCCGGTGAGGAAGCTGTCCATGCAGACCACTTCCGCTCCGGCGTCCAGCAGGCGTTCACACAGATAGGAACCGAGGAACCCGGCTCCGCCGGTAACCAGCGCCTTCATCTCTTCCTCCCCCAAGTCCTCCCCCAAGACTGGAGGGTCGCTACCGACAGGAGCGGCCCCCAAACATCAAGGAGCCGGGGACCTGCGGAAACAGGCGGATCCGGCGGTCACGGATCACTGCCGGCGGTTGTTTGCGCGGGCGGGCTCCGGGTAGCTGGCGGGCAGCTCAACGGAGGTGAGAGGTGTTCGAACAACGCCGTCCAGGTGCCGTGCTCTTCGACCGTGACGGGACGCTGATCAGGAACGTCCCGTACAACGGAGATCCGGACCGGGTGGAGCCCATGCCCGGTGCGGTCGAGGCGCTGGTACGGCTACGCCGGGCCGAGGTTCCGGTGGCGGTCGTCACGAACCAGGCCGGTGTGGCCAGGGGGCTGCTCACGCCCGACGAGATGGATCAGGTCAACGCCAAGGTGGAGGAGCTGCTCGGCCCGTTCGACGCGTGGGCGATCTGCGTCCACGACGACGGCGACGGCTGCACCTGCCGCAAACCCGCGCCCGGCCTGCTGATCAGGGCCGCCGCCGTGCTGGACGTCAGCCCGCGCGACTGCGTGGTGGTCGGCGACATCGGCAGGGACATGGAGGCGGCCAGGGCCGCCGGGGCGCGCGGGATCCTGGTGCCCACACGGGAGACGCGGCAGGAGGAGATCCAGCAGGCCCCCGAGGTGGCCGACGACCTGACCGAGGCCGTCGACCGGGTGCTGAGCGACGCCCAGCGGGGCGACACCTGCCAGCCGGCCCCGGCCGCCGCGGCCGGCTCGGCGCTGTGGACCGGGCTGGCCGACTGGAGCCGCTGGTGATGATCGGCCCGGCGCCCGCCGAAGCGCCGACACTCGCCAGGTATGACCGCGAAAGGCCTGGGTAGACGTGGCGGGCATGATGATGTTCGACTGGTCGCGCGGAGCCGCCTGCCTGACCCTGGACCCGGAGTTGTTCTTCCCGATCTCGACCGAAGGGCCGGGCCAGGAGCAGGTGGAGCGCGCCAAGGCGATCTGCCAGGGCTGCCCGGTGCGCCAGCCCTGCCTCGACTACGCCATCAGCACCGGCCAGGCCTACGGGATCTGGGGTGGCGCCGATCCGTCACAACGCCGCGCGCTCGCCGCGCGGCCGGTCGCGCGGGGGCGCGCTCAACCCGAGGGCAAGGCGGCGGCCAGGAACCGCTCGCGTTCGTCCGCCTCGAGGTGATCGCTGAACAGCACGCCGTCGAGGTGGTCGTTCTCGTGTTGCAGCACCCTGGCCAGCACGCCCAGCGCGCGCACGACCACGGGCTTGCCGAACATGTCGCGGCCACGCGCCGTGACCAGGTAGGAGCGTTCCAGCGGCCACCACACGCCCGGAGCCGACAGGCAGGCCTCGTCGGCCGTGATGCGCCGCTCCGACAGCTCGAGCCTCGGGTTGACCAGGTGACCCGACCTGCCCTCGTAGGAGAAGGCGAGCACGCGCAGCGGCACCCCTATCTGCGGAGCGGCCAGACCGGCTCGGCCGGCTCCCGCGCGGATGGTCGCGGTCAGGGACTTCACCAGCCCCCGCAGCTCACGATCGAAATCGCGCACCGGCTCCGCCACCGAACGGAGCACAGGGTCGCTGAACAAACGGATGGGCCGGACTGTCACCGCAACTCCCCGATTCGTCGCGCCGTCATCCGCAGGATTCCCACCCGTCCGGTGATCAATCCCGCGGGCTGGGTGATGTAGCACAGCGGTAACAGAAGAGACCCGTTGGCGAAACGGCCTCAAAGCACTATTCGAGGGTGATCTCACTTGCGGTTCACGTGTGTGTGATGCCTGGCCGGGTGCTCGGGGCCCGGCCGGACACACCGGCCCACCCGATCCACCTGGAGGTGTTCGCGTGAGCGCGCTCCCCGTCGAGGACGAGGACTTCGTCCGCCCGTACGACCTCGCTCAGGCACGGCCGGACGACCCCGTTGCCGCGCGGCCGGACGACCCGATCGCCGCGCGGCCGGACGACCCGATCGCCGTGCGGCCGGACGACCCGATCGCCGTGCGGCCGGACGACCCGATCGGCGTGCGGCCGGACGACCCGATCGGCGTGCGGCCGGACGACCCGATCGGCGTGCGGCCGGACGACCC
>NZ_JBEZFS010000023.1:0-228564 GCF_040649575.1 Nonomuraea sp. NPDC048916 | reverse complement strand
CGCCGCCGGGCGCGGAACCCGGGCTCACCCGAGCCCGTCCGTCCCGCGCCCGGCCGCTCCAGGTGGCCGTGGCGCTCGCCGTGCTGGCCGGCTCCATGCTGGCCGGCCTGCTCGGCGGCGCCGCCGACATCTCGCCGTGGCAGGTGGTCCTGCAGGCGCTCGACTGGCTGCCGTTCGTGACGGTCGACTCCGGCCTGGCCCCCGTCGAGCAGGGACTCCTGTACGAGCTCCGCCTGCCCAGGGTGCTCGTGGCCGCCGTGGTCGGCGGGCTGCTCGCCATCGCCGGGGCCGGCTACCAGGGCGTGTTCCGCAACCCGCTGGCCGACCCGTACCTGCTGGGCGCCGCCGCCGGCGCCGGGCTGACCGCCACGGTGGTGATCGTGCTGCTGCCCGGCCTGCCGGGCGGCCTGCCGCTGGCCGCGTTCGCCGGCGCCGTCGGCGGGGTCTTCCTGGCGTACGTGCTGGGCAACACGGCGGGCCGGGCGGGCGGCACGGCGACGCTGGTGCTGGCCGGGGTGGCGGTCACCTCGTTCCTGACCGCCATCCAGACGTTCGTCCAGCAGTTCAAGGTCGAGAAGCTGCAGCGGATCTACTCCTGGATCCTGGGCGACGTCGGCGGCGGATGGGACCAGTTCTGGATGGTCCTGCCGTACGCGGCCGTGTCCGCCGTGCTGCTGATCCTGCACGGGCGCCTGCTCGACGTGCTGTCCGTGGGCGACGAGGAGGCGACCGGCCTGGGCGTGCGGGCGGCCAGGGTGCGGCTGGCCGTCCTGCTGGCCGCCTCCCTGGCCACCGCGGCGGCCGTCGCGGTCAGCGGCCTGATCGGATTCGTCGGCATCGTCATCCCGCATGTGGTCAGGCGGCTGGCGGGCGGTTCGTACCGGATCGTGCTACCGCTCTCGCTGGTCGGCGGCGCCGCCTTCCTGGTGCTCGCCGACCTGCTCGCGCGCACCGTCATCGCCCCCGCCGAGCTGCCCATCGGCGTCGTCACCATGTTCGTCGGCGCGCCGTTCTTCGTCGCCGTGCTGCGGATGACCAGGCAGGCCGCCACGTGATCGAGACGAGCGCCCTGTCCGTACGGCTCGGCGAGCGCGAGGTGCTCACCGACGTCGACCTCCGTGTCCGGCGCGGCGAGTGGCTGGCCGTCATCGGCCCGAACGGCGCCGGCAAGTCCACCCTGGTCAAGGCCGTCATGGGCCTCGTCGCCCGCCGGGGCGAGGTCACGCTCGACGGCCGGCCCGCCGCCGCGCTCGGGCCCAGGGACCGGGCCCGCCTGGTCGCCTACGCGCCCCAGAGCCCGGCGCTGCCGCCCGACATGACCGTGTTCGACTACGCCCTGCTCGGCCGCACCCCGTACATCTCCTACCTCGGCTGGGAGAGCCGGCACGACCGGGAGGTCACCGCGTCGGTGCTGGAACGGCTCGACCTGACCGGGTTCGCGGCCCGCAGGGTGGGCGAGCTGTCCGGCGGGGAGCGGCAGCGCGTGGTGCTGGCCAGGGCGCTCGCCCAGCAGGCGTCCGTGCTCCTGCTCGACGAGCCCACCACCGCCCTCGACCTCGGCCACCAGCAGCAGGTGCTCGAACTCGTCGACCGGCTGCGCCTCGCCGACGGGCTGACCGTCGTCACCACGCTGCACGACCTGACCGTCGCCGGCCTGTACGCCGACACCCTGCTGCTGCTCGCCCGGGGCCGCGCGGTGGCCGCCGGCAAGCCGTCCCAGGTGCTCACCGAGGCGCTGGTCGGCAGGCACTTCGACGCGCAGGTGAAGATCGAGCCGGGCCCTGACGGGCGTCCCGTCGTCCATCTCGTCAGAGGAGGACCGTGAAACTCAGCTACCGGATCGAAGAGGGCGTGCGGCTGGGGTCACTGCTGTGGGAGTTAGGGCCGGGCCGGCGGGCGATCTCCTCGGCCATGCTCGGCGGCGGCATCGGCCCCTGCTCCTGGGTGCTGAACGCGCAGGTCGTGGCCGGCTACTCGCGCACGGACCCGGTCGAGCACCTGGCCGCGATGGCGCCCCCGGGCGTGGGGGTGGGGATGATGACGGCCGCCTCGGTCGACCGGTACGTGGTCGCCGAGGACCACGGCGCGCGGGCCGTCGCCACGGTCGGGCTGCGCGTCCCCACCTGGGCCGCCGCCCCCGAAGGCGTCCCCGACCCGGAGCTGGCCCCGATGCTGTGGACCGCGCCCGCCGAGCCGGTGGACCCGATGGACCCGGCGGTCTTCCCGGACAGGCGGAGCGTCTCACCGGCGAGCCCGGCCCGGGCCGATGCCCCGCCGGTGGGCACGATCAACATCATGGTGACGCTGCCGGTGGCGATGACCGACGCCGCGCTGGTCAACGCCGTCATGACGGTCACGGAGGCCAAGACCCAGGCCCTGGTCGAGGCAGGCTACCCGGGTACGGGCACCGCCTCCGACGCGGTCTGCGTCGTCGTGGCGGCGGCCGGTCCCGAGGAGCTGTTCGCGGGCCCCCGCTCCACCTGGGGCGCCCGGCTCGCCCGAGCGGTCCACGCGGCCGTCCGCCGCGGCGCCGAAGCGTGGCGGCCTTATGACAGAGAGTCAGGGAATGCGGGGAAGTAGCATGTGAGCGAGGGCGTGATCCGCGACGATGAGGACGATGAGTGGGTGACCGCAATGGCGACGACCGAACCGACCACTGGGCGCACGGTCCTTCCCGGCGTGCCACCCTTCACTGTCGACGACCTGCTCAAGTTCCCCGATGACGGGAATCGCTATGAGCTCTTCAACGGGAGCCTACTGGTGGGCCCTGCCCCCACTCCGCTGCACCAGCGCGCCATCGCTCGCGCCTTGATCATTCTGGATAGGGCGAGCCCGCCGGACCTGGAAGCGCTGACCACCGTCAACTTGCGAGTGAGCGACAAGGACTTCTATATCCCCGACCTCGTGGTCGTGCCGCCCGCCTCGGTGGAGGCCGTGCGGCTCATGTTCTCTCCCAGTGACATCCGGCTCGCGGTGGAAGTGGTCAGTCCGAGCACGCAGGCGCGTGACGGGCACCTCAAGACCGAGGCGTACGCGGCCGCGGGCATTCCGGTCTACTGGCGGATCGAGGTGGCCGAAGGCCCCACCCTCTACGTGTACGAACTCGACGGCAAGACCTACCGGTCGCCTTCCGCCTACAAGGCCGGGGCCACCGTCACCCTGCACCAGCCCTACCCGGTCAGCTTCGACCCCGCCGAACTGATCGAGCGTCGAGGCTGAGCGAGGCGCGCGCTGTCAGGCGGGCAGGCCTGACTCTTCGCGGGTGAGCGCCGCGTTGGTGGCCAGGGTGGTGGCGTGGGCGACCCTGGTGACGAGTCCGGGGTCGAGATCGCCGAGCACGCGCGTAACGCCGGTGACGATTCCAACGATGGGGTCGTCGTGGGTGCTCAAACACTTCGCCACCGAGACGGATCTACCGCGCGGGGCCACATCGGTAAAGGTGCCGCCGATGTCGACGCCGATCGCGTAGCCCATCTGGAAACGGTTAGTGCCAAAGCAAGCGCTTGTCTACGCGCTCTTCTCTTGACTTACGGCAGGTGATTGGGACCCTGAACCTATCCCTGAGAAATAGGAGCGGAGATGGCGCGTCTCACAGCTCTGGCCGGCGGTGTCGCGGCGACACTCGTGCTGCTCGCATTGCCCGTGGCGGCGCACGAGCACCCCAGCGGCATCACCGATCTGGTGACCCCGGCCGTGGTGCGCGTCGAGGCCACCGCGCACGTGGAGATCACCCTGCTCGACCACATCGGTGATCTCATGCACGTGGAACGGTCCTACGACGTGCCCATCGGCGTGGGCACGGGCACCGTCGTCAACCCCGAGGGAGCGATCGTCACGCTCACCCGGGTCGTCAAGAACGAGCAGGACGTGGCCGTCTACGCGGCCAACAGGATCTTCGCCGAGCACCACGACGTGAAGATCCCGGCCGACTTCAAGCGGCACAAGCTCAAGGACGACCTGTTCGACAGGCATCTTCAGCAGTGCTACCCGCCCAAGTCCGCCAAGGCCACCTGCATCGTCGACGTCACCACCGACATCACGGTCTTCCCCAACGTCTCCCCGGCCGACCCCAAGGGCCTCAAGGCCGAGCTCGTCAAGGCCGGGCCGAGGCCCGACAGCCCGGCCGTGCTGATGACGTCGAGCCGGATCATCGGCAGCGTCGGCCTGCCCACGGCCCCGCTCGCCGACAAGGTGCCCGACCAGCAGGGCTCACCCACCAACATCGCGGGCTTCCTCGGCAGGCCCGGCCCGAACGTCAAGGAGACCGTCGAGATCGCCCACCTCGGCAAGGGCGGCAACGCCGGCGAGGCGGGCAGGCCGTTCGCCGACCCCGACAAGAAGGTCGACGAGCCGGTGAAGATGGGCGGCCTGGCCGACCGCGGCCTGCGCGGCGCGCCGGTGATCGGCGACAAGGACGGCCACATCATCGGCCTGCTCATCGGCGGCGGCAAGGACGCCCGGATGATCGGCGTCAGGGAGATCAACGCGGCCCTGACCAAGGCCGGGGTGACCCCGCGCAGAGGCCCGATCGACACCGCCTTCGAGGCGGCGCTGACCCGCTACCACACCAAGTACTACACCGAGGCCGCGCCGGGCTTCCAGCGGGTCCTGGAGCTCTATCCCGGCAACGTGGTGGCCGCCAACCTGCTGAAGGACTCACTGGCCAAGCGGGGCGGTCCCGAGGACCAGGGCACGAAGAAGGCGGCCGCGCCGGTGAGCAGGTCCACGCCGCTGTGGCCGTTCATCGTGGCGGCCGGGGTGCTGTTCATGGCGGCGGGCGCCGGGGCGTTCGTGCTGTGGCGGCGCCGCGCGCCCGAGGACCCGCCGCCTGACCTGCCGCCGCTGGTCGGCCAGCAGCAGCCGCCGCTCGACGAGGGAGCCAACCAGACCGTGGTCGTCCGCAGGTCGCAGCCGTTCGCGATCGTCCCCCAGCAGAAGCAGGTCCTGACCGCCCAGGATCCGTCCGTCAAGTACTGCACGGCGTGCGGGATGCGGCTGGGGCACGCGCACCGGTTCTGCGGCTACTGCGGTCACCCCAGCGAGACGTGATGCAATTGAATGACAGATCCCTGATCGGCCAGGAGGTGGCCGGATACTACATCGAGGACATCGTCGGCAAGGGCGGCATGGCCGTCGTCTACCTGGCGCTCGATCCCAGGCTGAGCCGGCGCGTGGCGCTCAAGATCCTCAACCCGGTGCTCAGCCTGGACGACCGCTTCAGGCAGAGGTTCATCCTGGAGTCCCGGACCGTCGCCAGCATCGAGCACCCCAACATCATCCCGATCTACGAGGCCAACGCCGACGCCGACGGCGTGCTGTACATCTCGATGCGCTACGTCGACGGGCTCGACCTGCGCCGCCTCATCTACGACCGGGGGCCGCTGCCGATCGCGCAGGCCAACCAGATCTTCGCCCAGGTCGCCGCCGCGCTCGACGCGGCGCACGCGCACGACCTGATCCACCGGGACGTCAAACCGGCCAACATCCTGCTGGCCGGCGATCACGTCTACCTGACCGACTTCGGCATCACCAAGCACCGCACGTCCATCTCCGGGCTGACGCAGACCGACCAGTTCATCGGCACACCGCGCTACATGTCGCCCGAGCAGATCAACAAGGAGCACATCGACGGCAGGTGCGACCAGTACGCACTGGCCTGCGTGGTCTACGAGGCGCTGTCGGGGCGGCTGCCCTTTCAACGCGACAACGACATCGCGCTGCTGTGGGCGCACCTGGCCGAGCAGCCCACGCCGCTGTCGCAGGTCAGGGCGGAGCTGCCGGCCGACGTCGACGTCGTGATGAACCGGGCGCTGGCCAAGTCGCCGGAGGAGCGCTACCCGAGCTGTGCCGCGTTCGTCACCGCGCTGCGCGACGCCATCAGCGGCCACCCGGCCGCGCCGCCGCCCACCCAGCTCTCGGGTGTGCGGCACCGCCGCCCGGCGCGTCCCGGCCGGCCGGGACGGCTGCCGATCATCGCCGCCACGATCACCGCGGCCGTCGCCGCGCTGGCCCTGGTCGCGCTCCTCATCATGAGCCAGCGGGGTGACGCCTGGTCCCGCTACCAGAGCACGACGGCCGCGCCGCTGTCGTTCGAGTACCCGGCCGGCTGGACCGTGCGCACCCACGGCGACCTCTTCGCGCTGGCCTCCCCGCACGCCGCCGAGTTCGAGACGCTGTTCGTCTCCGGCGCGGGCGCCGACTGGACCCCGGTGGTCCCGGTCATCACCGACGACCCCGACGGCGCCGCCGGCGTCTACGTCCAGCTCTCCGAGACGCTCAGCACCACCGCCACCGACGTCCAGATGCAGGCGACGCTCGAAGGCCTGCTGCCCGGCAAGATCGACGTCAGCGGCCCGGTCACCGAGCAGGCGGGCACCAGCCCGGCCACCCGCTACACCGGCTCGCTGACCGACCGCAACAGCGGCGTCAGGCTCGGTTTCGTCACCTACATCGTCGACCGCCGGCCCGAGCCGATGATGCTGCTGATGTACTTCTGCGCCAAGAACAGCTGCGACGACGCCACCCAGGCCCGCATCAGGCAGAGCGTCCGGCTGTCGTGACCTTGTAACTGACTTGTGTACGGCTTGACCTGGGTGTTCAAGGACGGGGGTCGCGGTCTAGCCTCCGGATGTGAGCATTCGAATCGTCATCGTCGACGATCAGGCGATGGTCAGGGCCGGGCTGCGGATGATCGTGGAGAGCGAGCCGGGCATGGAGGTCGTCGGCGAGGCGGCCGACGGGCGCGACGCCATCGCCGTCGCCAGGCGCACCCGGCCCGACATCGTGCTGATGGACATCTCGATGCCGCGCCTCGACGGGCTGTCGGCGGCCCGGGAGCTCCTCGACGCGCCGTCGCCGCCCAAGGTCATCACGCTGACCACGTTCGACAGCGACGAGAACCTCTACGCCGCGCTGCGCGCCGGCACCAGCGGGTTCCTGCTCAAGGTGTCGCCGCCCGAGCAGCTCATCGAGGCGATCCGGGTCGTGCACGCCGGCGACGCGCTGCTCGACCCGGCCGTGACCAGCCGGGTGATCGCCACGTTCGCCGGCCGGGCCGAGCCGAGGCCGTCGCCCCGGCTGGACGAGCTGACCCCGCGCGAGCTGGAGGTCCTCCAGATGCTGGCCCGCGGCATCACCAACGCCGAGATCGCCCGGGAGCTGTACGTGGGGGAGGCCACGGTCAAGACGCACGTGGCGCGGGTGCTGATGAAGCTCGGCCTGCGTGACCGGGCCCAGGCGGTCGTGTTCGCGTACGAGACGGGTGTGGTGCGTCCGGGAGCCGCCTGAGTCTCACCATTCGGGAGGGTTTGGCAAGACATGGGTACTTCATGTGTATATTTTCCGTTGTAGGGCGGGAGATACAGGAGATATTTCATGCAGGCTTTCCCCAGGGTGCTGTTCGACGAGGCCCACAGCGAGTCGTGGACCATCCGGCGAGAGGTGGCCGAGGCCATCAGTCCCGCCCATCCCGACGACAACAGCTATGCCCGCGCGGCCGCGCTGCTGCGGCACCTGGGGCACACGGTGACGGCCCATACCGAGGGCACGCTGTCGCCGGAGGCGCTCAGCGAGCAGGACGTGCTGGTCATCGCGCACCCCTCGGGCGAGCGGTGGGAGCGCACCACCGGCCTCGGCAGCCCGGTGTTCTCCGCCGCCGAGCTCGACGCCGTCCAGGCGTTCGTGGCCGGGGGCGGCGGGCTCGTCGTGCTGGCCGAGGAGGAGCAGGACAAGTACGGCAACAACCTGGCCGAGCTGCTGGCCCGCTTCGGCGTCGGCGTCGGGCACACCACCGTGCGCGACCCCGGCCGCGCCCACCGCGGCGTCGCCACCTGGGTTCTGGCCGGGCCCGCCTCCACCGACGGCCTGCTCGCGGGCGTCAGGACCGCCTGCTTCTACCGCTCCGGCGTGCTCGTCCCCGGTGAGGACGCCACCGTCCTGTTCGCCACCTCGCCGTCCGCAGCCCCCGCGAACGCCCCGCTCGCGGTCGCCGTACGCCACGGCCGGGGCCGCGTCGTCGTGTTCGCCGACTCCGACCTGTTCGGCGACGACTCGATCGACGACTACGACCACCGCACGCTCTGGGGCAACATGGTCACCTGGGCGGCCCGCGTGCCCGCCGCCACCTCCGCCGGGGCCCGCGACGAGTCCAGGGCCGAGCTGTTCGCCGGGCTCGCCGCGGCCGTCGAGGAGCTGCGGCCGCTCCAGGTCAAGGACGGCTCGGTGCCCGAGGACAAGGACCGCGCCAAGGCGCTGGTCGCGACCGTCTCCGCCCGCGTCGGCGAGCTGGCGCCGCACTTCCCGCACGACGCCGCCTACCTTCAGGCCGTCCGGGACGACCTGGCCAAGTGGTCCGAGCAGGACCTGGGCGTCCCCGACTTCCTCGACTCGCTGGACCGCTTCCACCCCGACACCCAGCGCGTCGACGGGCTGGAGCACCTCGTGGTGTTCCCCATGTACACCCAGAACGGCAACCCGAACCGCAACCTCGAGGCCGTCTGGCTGCGCACCATCTGGCCCGGGTGGCTGGCCCGGCTGGAGGCGAACGGGTACGACAACCCGATGTTCGTGCCGGTCGCGTTCGAGGAGTTCACCTCCGGCTACGACACCCACTCGGCGGTGCTCTTCCCCGAGACGGTGGCCGTGCGGCGGACGCCGGAGCGGTTCACCTGGGGTGCGATCTTCGCCGACCGCGAGGCCGCCAGGTTCCGGCGGGTCTCCAGGGCCGCCACCGAGACGCTCAGGCTCGACCTGCCGCCGGACGCGTCCAGGCTGCTCGAGTCCCAGCAGCTCGCCCAGGACACCTACGTGATGTGGGACCTGATCCACGACCGCACGCACAGTCACGGTGACCTGCCGTTCGACCCGTTCATGATCAAGCAGCGGATGCCGTACTGGCTCTACTCCCTGGAGGAGCTGCGCTGCGACCTGACCGCGTTCGGCGAGGCCGTGCGGCTGGAGGAGCAGGGAGTGCCGCACGCCCGCTACGTGCGGCACGCGATCCTGTTCGACCGGCTCTTCCGGTTCCCGATCACCGGGGAGCGGGTGCGCAACTACGACGGGCTCGGCGGGCAGCTGCTCTTCGCCTACCTGCACCGCAACGACATCGTCCGGTGGACCGACAACCGGCTCACGATCGACTGGGAGCGGGTCGCGGGCGGCGTGGCCGACCTGCGCGGCGAGGTCGAGAAGCTCTACCGCGACAGCATCGACCGGTCCAAGCTGGCCCACTGGCTGGCGGCCTACGAGCTGGTCAGCGCCTACGTCGAGCCGCACCCGGCCTCCACCTGGGCCAAGGGTGTCCAGGCGCTGCCCGAGGAGCAGAAGGCCAAGGTCGACGCGGTGCTGCCGGACGAGTTCCCCCTGAGCATGTTCTACGAGGCTCTGCGCCGTAAGCTGACGGATGTGGTCGAATCGACTAGGGGGATTCGCGGATGATCATTCTGGTAACCGGTGCCGCAGGTCCCACTGGCCAGGCGGTGTCCGAATATTTCCGTAAAAATGGTCACACTGTGATCGCCGTGGACAAGGACGACGTCGACCTGCTCGACCGCGAGGCCGTCAACGACCTGGCGGCGCGCGTCGAGCGGGAGCACGGCGGCGTCGACGGCGTGGTGCACCTGGTCGGTGGCTGGCGCGGCTCCGCGAGCTTCGCCGAGACCCGGCTGGAGGACTGGGACGACCTGCACGACCTGCTGATCCGCACCCTCCAGCACGTGTCGCTGGCCTTCGAGCCGCTGCTGCGCAGGAGCCCGGACGGCCGCTTCGTGATCGTCTCGGCCAAGGCCGCCGAGCACCCCACCGCGGGCGGCGCCGCCTACGCGGCCGCCAAGGCCGCCTCCGAGGCGTGGACCCTCTCCCTGGCCGACGCGCTGCGCGGCACCGGCGCCGCCGCCGTCATCCTGGTCGTCAAGGCCCTGGTCAACGACGCCATGCGCGCTGCCAAGCCCGACGCCAAGTTCGCCGGGTTCACCGACGTCGCCGACCTGGCCCAGGCCATCGGCGGGCTCTACGACCGGCCCGCCGCCGACATCAACGGCACGCGATTGGACCTCACCCAGTGACACCCCGGCACGACCCCCGGCTCAAGGCGTTCGCCAGCGACAACTACGCCGGAGTGCACCCCGACATCCTGCGGGCGATCGCCGACGCCAACGGCGGCCACCAGATCGCCTACGGCGACGACGTCTACACCGAGGCCCTGCAGGACGTCTTCCAGTGGCACTTTGGCGAGCAGGCGCACGCCTGGCCGGTGTTCAACGGCACCGCGGCCAACGTCGTCTCGCTCCGCGCGATGACCGCCCACTGGGAGGCGGTCATCTGCGCCGAGACCGCCCACATCAACACCGACGAGGGCGGCGCCCCCGAGGTGGCGGGCGGCATCAAGCTGCTGACCGTGCCCACGCCCGACGGCAAGCTCACGCCCGAGCTGATCGACCGCCAGGCGTGGGGCTTCGGCGACGTGCACCGGGCCCAGCCGCGCGTCGTGTCCATCTCCAACACCACCGAGCTCGGCACCGTCTACACGCCACGGGAGGTCGCCGAGATCTGCGCCCACGCGCACGAGCGCGGCCTGCTCGTCCACCTCGACGGCTCCCGGCTGACCAACGCCGCCGCCGCGCTCGACGTCCCGATGCGGGCGCTCACCACCGACGCGGGCGTCGACGTGCTCTCCTTCGGCGGTACGAAGATCGGCATGCTGTACGGCGAGGCGGTCGTGGTGCTCAACCCCTCGGCGGCCACCGGGGTCGACTACATCCGCAAGACGTTCATGCAGCTGTCGTCCAAGATGCGGTTCGTGTCGGCCCAGTTCGAGGCGCTGCTCTCGGGTGACCTGTGGCTGCGCAACGCCCGGCAGGCCAACGCGATGGGGCGGCGGCTGGCCGAGGCGGTGCGCGACCTGCCCGGGGTCGAGGTGCCGCGGCCGGTCGAGGCCAACGCGGTCTTCGCCGTCCTGCCCAAGGAGGTCACCGAACGGCTGCAGAAGCGCTTCCGCTTCTACACCTGGAACGAGGCGACGGGTGAGGTGCGGTGGATGTGCGCGTTCGACACCACCGAGGCCGACGTGGACGCGTTCGCCGCGGCGATCGCCGAGGAACTGGCCTAGCGGCGGGCGGCGGGGCGGGTGGCGAGGCGGGCGGCCTGCCAGCCGCCCATCCCGTGCACCGCGCCCCCCGGCGGCGTCGAGGCCGAGCAGAGGAAGACGCCGGGCAGCGGGGTGCGCCACGGCGCCGGCGACCAGACCGGGCGCCTGAGGAACTGGCCCAGGCCGGCCAGCCCGCCGCCGATGTCACCGCCCACCAGGTTGGGGTTCCACGCCTCCAGGTCGGCCGGGCCCATCGCGTGCCGGGCCAGCACCCGGTCGCGGAAGCCGGGGGCGTAGCGCTCGATCTGCGTCTCGATCGCCCCCGTCATGTCCACGGGGGAGCCGTTCGGGACGTGGCAGTAGGCCCACAACGTGTGGCCGCCCCGTGTCGAATCGGCCGCGTAGGGCTGCACGAGCAGCACGTACGGCCGGGGCGAGTGGCGCCCGGCGGCCACCTCGGCCTCGCTCAGCGCGATCTCCTCCAGGGTCCCGCCCAGATGCACGGTCCCCGCGGCGGCGACGGCCGGATCGCGCCACGGCACCGGCCCGTCGAGCGCCCAGTCGAGCTTGAACACCCCGGGGCCGTAGCGGTAGCGCTCCAGCCGCCGGCGGTAGCGCGCGGGCAGGTCGGCCATCTCCAGGAACTGCCGGGGCGTCACGTCCAGCACGATCGTCTCGGCGCCGAGGCCGGCGAGCTCGTCGAGGCGCCGCACCCGGTGCCCGGCGACCGCCTCGCCCCCCAGCCCCCGCAGCCTGGCCACCAGGGCGTCGGCCAGCACCTGCGAGCCGCCCTTGACCAGCGGCCAGCCCACCAGGTGGGCCAGCGACGCGAGCAGCAGACCGTAGCCGCTCGTGATGGGGGAGCGCAGGTCGAGCACGGAATGCGCGGCCATGCCGGCGAACACCGCGCGGCCCTCGACCGTCCTCAAGACTCGCCTGGCGAACGTGGTGGCGGGCAGCGCCGCCGCGACCCCGAACCTCGCCGCGGCGGCGAACGCGCGCGGCTCGGGCCGCCACGGCCCGAGCGGCTTCACCAGCAGGTCGACCAGCGGGAACCCGGCCCGCGCCGCCGCTCCGACCGTCGCCCCCCAGGCCGCGCCGTCGACCCCGAGCCCCTCACACGTACGGCCGGCGTCGCGGTGCACGAGCACGGCGGGCCGGTCGTCGAGCGGGTGCGCGGCGGCCACGGCGGGATGGACGAACTCGACCTGCCCCGGCCCGCGCCCCTCCAGGCCGAGCCCGCGCAGCGCGGGGGAGGCCAGGGCCATCGCCATCACGGTCGCGCCGAGGTCGTGCACCCGGCCGGGCAGCGTGAGCTCCGCCGAGCGCAGCCCGCCGCCGAACCGCTCGGCCGCCTCCAGCAGCAGCACCTCGCGCCCGGCGCGGGCCAGCATGATCGCCGCGACGAGCCCGTTGGGACCCGACCCCACGACGACCGCGTCGGCGCTCACCTCAGGCGCTCACTCCAGATGCTCACTTCAGGCGTTCATTTCAGGCGTTCATTTCAGGATCGTGGGATACGGCTGCGCGCCACGATGCCCGAGCATCTCGGTCATCAGCTTGATCTCGCCGCTCTGCCCCTTGACGATCTTCTGGGCCATGTTGACCACCTCGTCGCGGTCGGAGAGCTTCAGCAGCCCCTCGGCCATCTGCACGCCGCCCTCGTGGTGGCGGATCATCAGCTGGAGGAAGAGCACCTCGGCCTCGGTGCCCTGCAGCTCCTTGAGCTTGGCCAGCTCCGCGGCACTGGCCATGCCCGGCATCACACCGGGCTCCACCGACCCGGCTGACCCGGCGGACCCGGTGGGCGCGGCGCCGTGGCCGTGGCCGCTCATCCAGGCCATCGACCGGAGGTCGGTCGACTGGCCGAGCCCCCACTGCTCCAGCCAGCCGATGAACATGCCGCGCTGGGTGGCCTGGGTGTTGATGATGTCGAAGGCCAGGTTGCGGATCTCCTTGGACTGGCTCTTGTCCCTGATCGTGAACGACATGTCGACGGCCTGCGCGTGGTGGGTGGCCATGTCGCGGGCGAAGCCCGCCTCGGCGGAGCCGTCGGCGGGAGCCGCGCCGCGGCCGAGGACGAGGAAGACGACCGCCGCGCCGACGATCAGCACGGCGCAGGCGATGAGCAGTGGGTTCTTGGCTGGTTTGTGCATGGCGGGTCCAGCCTATCCACCCCTGCGAGAAGGGGGGATCGGTCGCATAGGTCCCTCTTATTCTCGGCATACGCCCGGAGGGCATAGGGTGACCCGAGGTTGGCAGGCCGATGGAGGAACCGATGAAGGAGAAGGCGCAGGCGCGGCGGGAGCATCTGCAGAGGATGCGGGCCGAGCAGAAGCGCAAGGAGCGTCGCACCGCGTTCCTCATGTGGGGGGCTGGGGGCGCCGTCATCGTGTTGCTCGTCGGCCTGGTCGGTTTCTACCTGGTCAAGCAGGCACGGGAGACCTCGCTCGACGCGGTGGCCAACTACTCCTACGAGGCCGGGCAGCACGTGTGGAAGCCGGTCTCCTACAAGGAGACGCCGCCCGTGGGCGGTGAGCACAACAACTACTGGCAGCAGTGCGACATCTACACCAAGCCCATCCACAGCGAGCACGCGGTCCACTCCCTGGAGCACGGCGCCATCTGGATCACCTACCGGCCCGACCTGCCCAAGGCTCAGGTCGACGCGCTGACCAAGGTGGCCACCTCGACCGGCCAGCTGGAATACATGCTGATGAGCCCCTATCCGGACCTGTCGGCGCCGATCGTGGTCTCGTCGTGGGGACACCAGCTCAAGCTGGACAACCCGGACGACCCCAAGCTGGGCGCCTTCATCAAGAAGTTCCAGAACGGCAAGGACACCCCGGAGCCTGGTGCCACCTGCGGTGGGGCCGACGCCATCACCACCACGGCGGACCTGGCTCCGCTGCCGCCCGAGCCGCAGGGGCAGACTCCGATGGAGACCATCTCACCGAGCGCCAGCCCGGCCGGTCAGTGACGCTCGCCCGCCCCGGCCGGCTCTGACCGGGGCGGCACCGCCGGTCAGCCCGCGACCGGGCCGCCGCGCCACGTGGGCAGGGGCCGCTCGCCCACGGCGACGTCGTAGGCGGCGCGGGCCAGCAGACGGGTCGAGTCGAGGGTGGGCAGGGGAGAGACGTCCGGGGTCACCAGGAGCGGGATCTCGGTGCACACCAGGGCCACCGCGTCGCAGCCCCGCGCCGCCAGCCGTTCGATGACGCGGACATAACCCTGGCGGGAGTCGTCGCTGAAGACGCCGTTCACGAGCTCCTTGAAGATGATCGTGTCGACCAGGTCGCGGTCGGCGGGTCCGGGCACCTCGGTGGCGATGCCCCGGGCGCCCAGCGCCCTCGGGTAGACGGGGCCGTCCATGAGGTATCTCGTGCCGAGGATGCCGACGCGCCGGTGACCGTCGCGGGCGGCCTGGTCCGCGACCACCTCGGCGAGGTGCAGCCCGGGCAGCGCGAGGTCCGCGCCGGGGTGTTCGAGCGCCAGGTGCGCGGTGTTGTCCGGGCAGGCGAAGAAGTCGGCGCCCGCCCGGGCCAGCCGGTCCACGCTCACCGACAGCGTGGCCCTGATCGACGCGTGGTCGCCCGCGTCCCAGGCCGGCATGCTCCGGCCGAAGGCGATGTAGTCGAGGGTCACGTCGGGATGCTCGTTGCGGCCGGTCCGGCGAAACCCCTCCTGGCAGTAGCCGAGGAAGCAGAGCGCCGCGCCCTCAGTGCTGTGGGCGAGGATGCCGAGGTGTCTCATGATTGCCTCCAGACCGGCTCAAGTGTTCGCAATGGCGAACATCTGTCCACTAGACTGAACGCGATGGACAGGGTTCGTCAAGCCGAACGAATCGACTTCTGGAGCGAACAGGTGGGAAACGGTTCCGCGAGCGAGGGCGTGCGGGAGCCCTCCGACCTCATCGGGCTGATCGCCGGGGCGATCCGGCGTGAGCGCGCCCGCGCCGGGCTGTCGCTGACCGAGCTGGCCCGGCGGGCGGGCCTGGCCAAGTCCACGCTCTCCCAGCTCGAGTCCGGCGCCGGCAATCCGAGCGTGGAGACCCTGTGGGCGCTCGGCACCGCGCTCGGCGTGCCGTTCAGCCTGCTGGTCGACCCGCCGCGGCCGGACGTCCGGGTGATCCGGGCCGGCGAGGGGCCGGTCGCCCACTCCGAGCAGGCCGGCTACGCGGCCACCCTGCTCGCCTCCTGCCCGCCCAACGCCCGCCGCGACGTCTACCGGATCGTGGCGCGGCCCGGCACGCCCAGGCTCTCGGCCGCCCACCCGCCGGGCACGACCGAGCATGTCGTGCTGAGCAGCGGCCGGGCGCTGGCAGGCCCGGCCGAGGAGCCGACCGAGCTCGGGCCCGGCGACTATGTCACCTATCCCGGCGACACCCCGCACATCTTCCAGGCCCTGCGGGCCGGCACCACGGCGGTGTTCGTGATGGAGCATCTCTGAGGGGTGCTACGCCAGGACGTCCTCCAGCGACACCGAGTCCAGCCCGTGCGCCTCGGCCACCGGACGGCTCGTCAGGTGTCCCTCGTGGGTGCTCAAGCCGAGCGCGAGCGCCCGGTCCTGGCGCATCGCGTCCCTCCAGCCCAGGTCGGCGATGGCCAGCGCGTACGGGAGCGTCACGTTCGTGAGCGCGTACGTCGAGGTGTGCGGCACGGCGCCGGGCATGTTGGCCACGCAGTAGAAGATCGAGTCGTGCACCGGGTAGGTGGGCTCGGCGTGCGTCGTCGGGCGCGAGTCCTCGAAGCAGCCGCCCTGGTCGATCGAGATGTCCACCAGCACCGAGCCCGGCTTCATACGGCTGACCAGGTCGCTGGAGACCAGCCTGGGGGCCCGTGCGCCGGGGATCAGCACGGCGCCGATCACCAGGTCGGCCGCCAGGACCGCCAGCTCGATCTCCAGCGTGTTGGAGGCGACGGTCTGGCAGTGCCCCTGGTAGATCATGTCCGCCTGGCGCAGCTTGTCGATGTTCTGGTCGAGCAGCAGCACCTCGGCCTGCATGCCGAGCGCGATGGCCGCCGCGTTCATGCCCGACACACCGGCCCCGATCACCACCACGTGCGCCGCGTGGACGCCGGACACGCCGCCCATCAGCACGCCCCTGCCGCCCCCCGAGCGCATCAGGTGGTAGGCCCCCACCTGGGGCGCGAGCCGGCCCGCGACCTCCGACATGGGCGCGAGCAGGGGCAGCGCGCCGCTCGGTGTCTGCACGGTCTCGTAGGCGACGCCGGTGACGCCCGCGTCGAGCATGGCGGTGGTGCACGCCCGCGAGGCGGCCAGGTGCAGGTAGGTGAACAGCACCTGCCCCTTGCGCATCCGGTGATACTCCTCGGCCACCGGCTCCTTCACCTTCAGGATCAGGTCGCCCGCGGCCCACACCTCGTCCGCGTCGCCGGCGATGATCGCGCCCACCGCCTCGAAGTCGGTGTCGGGGATCGCCGAGCCGACGCCCGCCCCGCGCTCGACGAGAACCTGGTGGCCGTGCCGTACGAGTTCGTGGGCGCCCGCCGGGGTGAGCGCCACACGGTATTCGTTGTCCTTGACCTCGCGAGGAACTCCGACCTTCATGGACCACTTCCGTTTCACCGGGGTGCGGTATGTACCGTCACACTGTCCTTCTTCCTCAATTTTTCCGCCTATCACGAGAAAATTCAGGATTGTCCGACCGATTACCCCGGTTCTGCCCCTCCTCGGTAAGCTCACCCGCAGCCCGAACCTCAGGATGGTGTCGTCAAGGATGGACAAGCCGGGAGCGGACCCCTTAGCGGTCCCGGAAGAGCCGCAGGCCAGCCGGGCGACCACCATCGTGCTGATCGTCTCGCTCGTCCTGGTCGTGCTGCTCGCGGGCGTGGCCGGCACCGTGGCCGTGCTGATGACCAGGAGCCCCGACACCCCGTTACTCGGGGGCGCCCCGCCGCTGCGGCTGGCCACGCCCATCCACTTCGCGCCGGTCAGGGAGACCAAGGCGGCTCCGTGCCCCGGCGCCGAAGCCGTGCTCGACGAGAAGCAGACCACCTGTTATCTGCTCGAGGACGGTGTGACGGTCAACGCCGTGCAGCGGATCGAGCCGGTGCGCGAGAAGAACGGCACCTACTCGGTGCGCGTCGCGATCGCCCCCGCCTTCCGCGACAAGGTGGCCGAGCTCATCGACGAGCTGGTGTCCGACCAGCGGCAGGTCGCGGTCATCCTGGTGCCCGCGACCGTGGTGGCGGCGCCCATCGTCACCCAGAGCATGGACGGCGACAGCCTGAGCATCGCCGGGTTCACCAAGGAGGAGGCCGACGCGATCACCGCCCGCCTCCTGAGCAGCCCGCCGGCCACCGGCACCCCCGAGACGGGCGCCCCGGACACGGGCGCCCCCGCGACGGGCGGCCCGGGGAGCACGGATACGGGGAGCACGGGCACGGGGAGCACGGGCACGGGGAGCACGGGCACGGGCGTTCCCGACACAGGCGTCCCGCAGACGAGCGCGCCCGACACGGGCGGGCCCGCCTCGACGGGCCCGGTCTCGGTGGGGAGCGGCGACCGGCCTTCGCGCGACCGCCGCTACGCCAGCTGCAAGGAGGCCGTGGCGGCCGGCGACGGCCCCTACACCAAGGGCGTCCACCCCGAATACGCCTGGTACACCGACGTCGACGGCAACGGCGTGGCCTGCAACTCGCCCGATATCCGCTAACCGAAGAGGTTCTGCAGCGCGGAGATCCCGAAGTAGGCGAGGAACACCAGCGACACCACCCAGAGCAGCCACGGGATCTGGGAGAACTTCCCCCGCGCCGCCTTGATGAGCGTGTAGGTGATCACTCCGGCGCCCACCCCGTTCGTGATCGAGTACGTGAACGGCATCAGCGCGATCGTCAGGAAGGCCGGCACGGCCATCTCCAGGTCCTCCCAGGGCACGTTGCGGCTCTGCGTCATCATCAGCGCCCCGACGAGCACCAGGGCCGGGGCGGCCGCCGCCGCGGGCACCACGGCCGCCAGCGGGGTGAACAGCAGCGTGAGGCCGAGCAGCGCGCCCGTCACCACGGAGGCCAGCCCGGTGCGCGCCCCCTCGCCGACGCCCGCCGCCGACTCCACGAACACCGTGTTGGCCGACGAGCTCGTCACCCCGCCCACGACTCCCGCGACGCCGTCCACGGTGAGGATCCGGCCCAGCCTCGGCACCCGGCCCCGCTCGTCGACCAGCCCGGCCTCGTCGCTGACACCGATGATCGTGCCCATCGCGTCGAAGAACCCGGACAGCACCAGGGTGAACAGCACCACGGTGGCCGTCAGCCCGCCCGCGCGGACGAACCCGCCGAACACGTCGACCTGCCCCACCAGCCCGAAGTCCGGCGCGGCGACCAGCGACTCCGGCATCCGCGGCGTGACCACGCCCCACGACCTGGGATCGATGGTGGCCAGCGAGTTCACCGCCACGGCCAGCACTGTGGTCACCGCGATGCTGAGCAGGATGGCGGCCGGCGTCCTGCGCGCGTACAGGACGATCATCAGGAGCAGGCCGAAGCAGAAGATCGCGACCGGCCAGCCCGTCAGGTGCCCGGTCGCGCCGAGCTGCACCGGAGTGCCCGAGCCCGCCGTGACGAACCCGGCGTCGACCAGCCCGACCAGCGCGATGAACAGCCCGATCCCCACGCTGATGGCGTGCTTCAACGCCAGCGGGATCGCGTTCATGATCAGGGTGCGCAGGCCGGTCACGGCGAGCACGATGATGACCACGCCTTCGAGCACGACCAGGCCCATCGCCTGCGCCCAGGTCATGTAGGGGGCGGCCTGGTAGGCGACGAGGGCGTTCAGCCCCAGCCCGGCCGCCAGGCCGAACGGCGCGTTGCCGACGAAGGCCATCAGCAGCGTGCTGACGGCTGCGGCCAGCGCCGTCGACGTGGTCAGCTGGCCGATCGTGAGCTTGGCGCCGGTGACGTCATGCGCGCCGGCCAGGATGATCGGGTTGAGCAGGATGATGTAGGCCATCGCCATGAAGGTGGTGATCCCGCCACGCACCTCACGCCCGACGTCGCTCCCCCGCCCGGACAGCTCGAAGAGCCTGTCGAGCACAACGATCCCCCCTCGCGGTCAGGGGGAATCGCCGCAGGTCCTACCCGGAGGGAGAGATGATCACGCCTTCTCGTGCCGGCCGCCGCCCACCAGGGCGGCGAACTCCTCCAGCCCGATCCGCCCGTCTCCGTCGCGGTCGGCCGTGGCGATGAACGCCTCGATCTCCTCCGTGGTCGCGCCCTGGGTGCCCAGCGCCAGGTTGACCTGCCTGATCTCGGCGGCCGTCAGCAGGCCGTCGCCGTCGCTGTCGAACCGCTCGAACTCGGCCTTGGCCGCTTCGCGTGCGTCGCTCATCGGATCCTCCCCGTTCGTCAAACCAGGGCGATATCTTCCGGTCTGATGGGAACGCGCGTCAACTTACGGCCCGTCGCCGCCCGTACCGCCGCCGCGATGGCGGGCGTGGACGACAGCGTGGGCGGCTCGCCGGCCCCGCGCAGCCCGTACGGCGCGGCGGGGTCTGGATTTTCCAGGATCTTCATCACCATCGGCGGCATGTCGAGGATGGTGGGGATGAGGTAGTCGGTGAACGACGGGTTCAGCACCCGCCCGTCACGCAGCCGGATCTCCTCCATCAGCGCCAGCCCGAGCCCCTGCGCCGACCCGCCGTGGATCTGGCCCTCCAGGGCCCGCGGGTTCAGGATCCTGCCCACGTCCTGGACGGCCGCCAGCTCGACCACCTTCACCAGGCCCAGCTCCACGTCCACGTCCACCACCGCCCGGTGCACGCACAGCGCCAGCTGGGTGTGCGAGTCGCCCTGCCCGGTCTCGGGATGCAGCGGGTAGGTGGGCCGGTGACGGAACTCCCGCGTCTCCTCGATCGGCCCGAACTTCTCCAGCGCCTCCCGGGCGGGCAGCCCCGCGAAGCGCGCCCGTACGGCTTCGCAGGCCGCCTTCACCGCGCCGCCGGTGACGTAGGACTGCCGGGAGGCCGAGGACGAGCCCGCCGAGCCGACCGTCGTGTCGGCCGTGGCCACGGTCACGTCCTGGACGCCCAGCTCGGTGCGGGCGATCTGGGCCTGGACGGTCACCAGGCCCTGTCCCACCTCGGCCGCCGCGGTGTGCACGGTGACGTGCGGCTCGCCGCCGACCAGCTCGGCCCGCACCCTGGCCGTCGAGTAGTCGTCGAAGCCCTCGGAGAAGCAGATGTTCTTGATGCCCACGCCGTAGCCGACGCCTCGCCGTACGGACTCGCCGTGGGTGGTCTGGGAGACGCCGCCCGGCAGCGCGCGCAGGTCCGTCCCGGCGGAGGCGGGCAGCGACCCGGGCAGCGATTCGGGTGGCGACCCGGGCAGGGAGCCGGGGAGTGGCTCTGGGAGTGGCATCGCCTCGAGCTCGCGCAGCATGTCGGCGAGCGGCGCCGGCGAGTCGATCACCTGGCCGGTGATCAGCGCCGAGCCCTGCGACACCGCGTTGCGCACCCGGATCTCGACCGGCGACAGGCCGCACGCCTCGGCGAGACGGTCCATCTGCGACTCGTAGGCGTAGCAGGCCTGCACCGCGCCGAACCCGCGCATCGCGCCGCACGGCGGGTTGTTGGTGTAGACGCCGGTCGCCACCACCCGCACGTTCGGCACCTCGTACGGCCCCACGCCCAGCGAGGCGGCGTTGCCCACGACCGCCGGGGACGAGGAGCAGTAGGCGCCGCCGTCGAGCAGGATGTCGGCCTTGACGTACACGAGCCTGCCGTCCCGGGTGGCGCCGTGCTCGTAGCGCATCCACGCGGGATGGCGGTGCACGTGGCCGAAGAACGACTCCTCGCGGCCGTACACGATCTTCACGGGACGGTTCAGCCGCAGCGCCAGCATGCAGGCGTGCACCTGCATCGACAGGTCCTCACGGGCGCCGAAGGCGCCGCCCACCCCGGAGAGCGTCAGCCGCACCTTCTCCGGCGGCAGGCCGAGGCACGGCGCGAGCTGGTCGCGGTCCACGTGCAGCCACTGAGTGGCGATGTAGAGGTCGACGCCGCCGTCCTCGGCCGGGACCGCCAGCCCCGACTCCGGTCCCAGGAACGCCTGGTCCTGCATGCCGACCTCGTACTCGCCGGTCACCACGACGTCGGCCTCGAACGTGTCGCCCACCCGGACCGGCTGCCGCCTGACGAAGCGCGTGGACTCGCGGGGGTCGGTCACCGCCTCGCGCGGCTCGTACTCGACCACGATCGCCGCCGCTGCCCTGCGCGCCGTCTCCGGATGCTCGGCCGCCACCAGCGCCACCGGTTCGCCCTGGTAGCGCACCTGGTCGACGGCGAGCACCGGCTGGTCCTTCAGCTCCAGGCCGTAGTGCTTCTCGCCCGGCACGTCCTCGTGGGTGAGCACCGCCAGCACGCCCGGCATGGCCAGCGCGGGCCCGATGTCGATCGACCGGATCCACGCCGAGGCGTGCGGGCTGCGCAGCGTCACGCCCCACACCATGCCGTCGAGCCACAGGTCGGAGGCGTAGGCGAACTCGCCCGTCACCTTGAGCGTCGCGTCGGGACGCCGCGCGCTCGCGCCGACGTCCTGACGCGACGCACTCGCCGTTTCGGTCATCCTTCGAGTAGAGCACCGGCGGGCAGGCCGGCCTATGCGCGTGGAGTGAAATCGGGGTCAGCACTTGACGGGCCGCCTTGTATATTCCTCCAAGTGCGCATAAGGGACCTGCTGGCCGCCGACGAGCTCAGCCTCACGCTGCTCACCGGCGACCCCGGCCGGGAGTTCCACACCGTGCACATCACCGACCTGCCCGAGCCCGGGCGCTACCTGTCGGGCGGCGAGCTGGTGCTCACCGGCCTGATGTGGCGGCACACGCCGGCCGACTCCGCCCGGTTCGTGGCCGCGCTGGTCGAGGCCGGGGTGGCCGCCCTCGGCGCGGGGCGGGCCCGGCTCGGCCACATCCCGGCCGACGTGGTCTCGGCCTGCGAGGAGGCCGGGCTGCCGCTCCTCGACGTGCCCACCGAGGTCTCCTTCCGCACGATCGCCGAGCTCGCCGCGCCACGCCTGACGGGCGACGTGCGCGACGCGCTCGGCCGCCACCGCAGGCTCGTGGCCGCCGTCGCCGAGGGCGCCGGCCTGCCGGAGCTGTTCGAGCTGACCGCCGCCGAGCTCGGCATCACGGGCGCGGTGCTGTCGGCCACCGGTGAGGTGATCGTCGGCGCCGTGGACGATCCGGCACGGCTCGCGCGGGCCTACCTGACCGCCTCCCGGCTGCCCTGCCCGGCCGGGCGCCACACGGTCTTCGGCGTCGGCAGCGGCCACCGGGCGGCGGGCTGGGTCCTGGCCTGCGACGGCGACCTGATGGACCGGGCCGACCTCGGCTACGAGCTGGCCGCCTGCGTGGCCCTCGAACGCAGCCGGATGGAGGAGGGGCGGCGGGTCGAGCGGCGCCTGGCCGAGCGGCTCGTCATGGCCGCCCTCACCGGGGCCGACCCGGCCGAGCTCAACGCCGGGCTGCGCACCTGCGGCATCGGCGCCACCGAGCCGTACGCGGTGGCGCACGTCACCGTGCCACGGGTGGGCGCCGGCCGCGGGCCCGATCCGGCGGCGCTGGGCGGCCCGGTGGCGGAGGAGCTGCTGGGCCGCGAGGTCGTCGCGGCTGCGGGCGCGGACGGCGCGGTGGCGCTGGTGCCGCTGCGCGGCACGACCGTCGCCGGGCTGGCGGAGCGGCTGCGCCACGGCGTCGAGGTCCTGTCGGCGCTGCCGGACGGCCACGTCTGCGTCGGGCTGAGCGGCGAACTGACCGGCGCGGCGGCCATCAAGGGAGGCGTCGAGGAGGCCGGTCACGCCAGGAGGCTGGCCGAGGCCCGCTCAGGAGGCGTGGTCACCAGCGACGAGATCTACACGCACGCGCTCCTGCTGGCCACGGTGCCGGGCGACGTGCGGCGTTCGTTCGCCGGGCGGCTGCTGGGGCCGCTGGTCGACTATGACCGGCGGCACCAGTCGGAGCTGGTGCGGACGCTGGGGACGTTCCTCGACTGCGCGGGCTCCTGGAACGCTTGTGCCGAGCGGATGCACGTGCACGTCAACACGGTCCGCTATCGGATCAGGAGAGTGGAGGACCTCACCGGCAGGGACCTGTCGGCGATGGCGGACAGGGTGGACTTCTTCCTGGCGCTACGAGCCGGCTGACCGAAGGCTCGCGCGGCGAGCACACCTGTCAGGAACGGGAGGAGCAGGGGACGCTGGACAGCGGCCCCACCCGGAGGCCGCGCCGTTGCGGCACCCGGCTGGACCTTCGTGTGGATGGTCCGCGACCGTCAGCGCGCGGACGGTCGCGGACTAGCAGCAGGAAGGGACTTCGAATGTCGCCATCGGAGGCGCGACAGGAGACGAGTCGGCCATCGCGGTCGTAGCATTACCTCCTACGGCCACCACGGCCGTGAGAATCGTGCCTACTACGGACAAGGCAATGCGCGTGCGCATGGGGGTTCTCCCTCGCCTATGTGATGTTCGGACGTAATCATCTCAGGGAGTAGCAGCTGTGACTACATCTGACCTGGTCGGACTCCGTATCAAGACGGTAAGGCGGCAGCGTGGACTGTCTCAGGCACAGCTCGCACACCCAGAGTTGTCGGACAGCTACGTCTCCTTGATCGAGAGTGGCAAGCGTACCCCGACTCCGGCCGTCCTGGAGTTGCTGGCTCAAAAGCTGGACTGTTCGCTCTCCTATCTCCTCAACGGAGTCACCGCCGAGCAGCTGGAGGATATCGAACTCGCGCTCGGCTACGCGAGGCTCGCGCTCGAGAACGGTGAGGTGCGGGAGGCCCGCACCCGTTTCGGTGAGCTGCTGGCGAACAACAATCTGACCGGTCTCACGTCTCTCCGTCAAGACACCGAGTTCGGGCTGGCGCTGGCCATGGAGGCGTGCGGCGAGCTCGACGAGGCGATCGACGTCCTCAACCGGCTGCGGGCCGAGGAGCTCAGCCCGGAGCGCCACATCGACATCGCGATCGCCCTGTGCCGCGTCTACCGCCAGAGCGACCGGCTGAGCGAGGCGGTCAAGGTCGGCGAGGCGATCCTCGGCGGCTCGGCGCGGCCGGCCTGGTCCGACGGGCTGATGGAGCTCGGCGCGACCCTGCTCATCGCCTACCTGCACAGCGGCGACCTGCTGCGCGCCCGCCAGTTCGCCGCCGAGCTGCTCAACGCGGCCGAGATGCTCAACACCCCCAGGTCGGTCGTCGCGGCCTGCTGGAACGCCGCCGTCGTGGCCGAGAGCACCGGTCACGGCGAGGAGTCGCTGAGCTTCGCCGAGCGCGCACTGGCCATCCAGTCGGAGAACGGCCAGCCGCGCAGCCTCGCCCGCACCCGCGTGGCCTACGCGACCCTGAAGCTGCGCGTCCGCCCCGACGCCGTCGACGAGGTCCGCAGCGTGCTGCTGCGGACCGAGCAGGAGCTGGCGCAGACGTCGGCGAGCACCCTCGACCGGGCCAACACCCAGGTCGAGCTGGCCCGTGTCGAGATCATGGCGGGCAACCTCGAGCGGGCGATCAGCCACGGCCGTGCCGGTCAGCAGCTGCTGCCGACCACGGCGCGGGCCCTGGAGGCCGAGGCCCACCTGCTGCTGAGCCGCGCCTACGGTGGGCTCGGCGACCTGCCGTCGGCCGAGCGCGAGCTGGGCGCGGTGCGCGACTGGCTCACGCCGCTGCCCGACTCCCGGCGCACCGCCGGCACGTGGTACGCCGCGGCCGAGACCATGGAGCAGCTGGGCGACGCCGACGGCGCCGTGGAGGCCTACCAACGAGCCCTGGCCTGCGCCGGGCTGTGACTGAGTCCCGGACCGGGTGGCGGCGTCGGTAGCCTGGGGGTGCCATGAAGAGAACCCTGCTCGCGGCCCTCACCGCGACCTTCGCCGCCCTGCTCGTGATCGGCGCCGCCGTGCCCGCCCTGGCACACGACGCGCTCAAGCGCAGCGACCCGGCCAAGGACGCCACGGTCAAGACGATCGACGAGGTCACGCTCGAGTTCACCGCCAAGGTCCGCATGCCGTTCGTCATCGTCCGTGGCGCGGACGGCGCCGAGCACCAGCTCGGAGCCCCCGCGACCGACGGTTCGGTGGTGAAGCAGCAGCTCAGGGGCGTTCTGCCCGACGGGAAATACACGATCGCCTACCGCGTCGTCTCCTCCGACGGTCATCCGGTGGAAGGCGAGATCCCGTTCGCCGTCAAGGGCGCCCCACCGTCCGCCGAGCCGTCTTCGGAGCCGTCCGCCGAGCCGGCGGCGCAGCAGTCGGCGCCGCCCGTGACCTCGCCGTCGGTTGAGCCCTCGGCCGAGCCGACGGCCGGGCAGGAGACGCAGCCGGACGCCACGCGGGCGGCGTCGCAGGAGCAGCCCTCGACGGCGTTCCCCGTCTGGCTGCTGGTCGTCGTCGGCGCGCTGGCCGGCATCGGTGTCGGCTTCCTGCTGAGCATGCGGAAGAAGAAGCCGTGACCAGGGCCGCGCGTCTGGCGCTCGGCGCGGCCGTCGCCGCCGTCGCCGGCCTGGTGATCGCCATGATCGCAGGAGGCGCGGCCTTTCCCCGGATCATCGCCGGGCTGCCCGACGCCGGCGTGATCACTCGGTGGGGGCTGCCGCTGTCCAAACTCTCCATGGACGTGGCGGGGGTCCTCACCGTCGGCCTGCTGCTGATGGCCACCGCGCTGCTGCCCAACGACAAGGGCGTGCTCGACCGCACCGCGCTGCGCCACGTGCAGGCCGCCTCGTGGACCGCGCTGGCCTGGGCCGTCGCGGCCTTCCTCACGCTGCTGTTCGGCGTGGCCGACTCGTGGGGCCAGCCGGTCGTCCAGGTGCTCACCGGCGGCAACTACCTGACCAGCTACGCCACCCAGACCAGCCAGGGCATCGCCCTCACGCTCGTGGTGCTGTTCGCGATGGCGATCGCCCTGTTCTCGCGCGGCGCCATCACCGCCGGCGCGTCGGCGGGCCTGCTGGTGTTCGCGCTGGTGACGCTGATGCCGCCGGCGCTCACCGGCCACTCCGCCTCCTCGCCCAACCATGACCTGGCCACCTCCGGCCTGTCGCTGCACCTGCTCTCGCTCGCCCTGTGGGTCGGCGGGCTCGTCGTCGTCGCGCTGCACGCCGTGCGCGGGCTGCCGCGGCTGGACATCGCCGCGGCCAGGTTCTCCAGGCTCGCCCTGTGGTGCTACATCGGGGTCGGCCTGTCCGGAGTCTTCAGCGTCGTCGCGCGGCTGGCCAACCTGTCCGACCTCTGGACGTCGTCCTACGGCGTGCTGGTCGTGGCGAAGATCGTCGCGTTCGTGCTGCTCGGCTACGTCGGCTGGTGGCACCGGCAGCGCACGCTGGTGAGTCTCGAGGCCGGCCGGCCCCGCGCGTTCGCGCGGCTGGCCGGTGGCGAGGCGCTGCTGATGCTCGCCACCGTGGGCCTGGCCGTCGCGCTCTCCCGCACCGCGCCGCCGCTGGTCGTCCTGCCCGCCGACCGTGCCTTCAGCCTGCTCGGCTTCACGATGCCGCCGCCGATCACGCTGGCCAACATCTTCTCCCTCTGGTGGCTCGACCTGTTCTTCGCGCTGGTCGCCGCCGCCCTGGCCGGCCTCTACGCCGCCGGGGTGATCAGGCTCAGCAGGCGGGGCGACTCCTGGCCGCTGGGGCGCACCGTGTCGTGGTTCGTCGGCGTGGTGATCCTGGTCTTCGCCACCCAGAGCGGCCTGGCCCGCTACGCCAAGGTCATGTTCGACGTGCACATGATCGAGCACATGACGCTGTCCATGATCGTGCCGATCTTCCTGGTGCTCGGCGGGCCCGTCACGCTCGCGCTGCGCGCGCTCCGGCCGGCCGTCAGGCGCGGCGACCGGGGGCCGCGCGAGTGGCTCATGACCATCCTGCACAGCAGGTTCGTCCGGTTCGTCGGGCATCCGGGCATCGCCACCGCCATCTTCATCGCCTCGACCTACGCGCTCTACTTCACGCCGTTGTTCGCCTCGGCCATGGAGGAGCACCTCGGGCACATCTGGATGACGCTGCACTTCCTGATCAGCGGCTCGCTGTTCTTCTGGGTCATCATCGGGATCGACCCCGCGCCGCACCGCCTGCCCTACGTCGGCAAGCTCCTGACACTCTTCGTCACCATGCCGTTCCACGCGTTCTTCGGGGTGGCGCTGATGATGACGGGCAGCTTGATCGCGTCCGGCTGGTACGAACAGCTGGGCCGCACCTGGGGAGACTCGCTGCTCCAGGAGCAGCAGAACGGCGGGGCGATCGCGTGGGGGTTCGGCGAGATCCCGACGCTCATCGTGCTGCTGACGATCGCCGCGCAGTGGTACAAGGACGAGGAGAGACAGGGCCGCCGGGCCGACCGCCGGGCCGACCGCAGCGGCGCGGGCGACCCCGAGCTCGCCTCCTACAACGCCTATCTCGCCCGTCTCAACCGTGCCGACAAGGCAGAGTAGCCGGATGGCAAGGGCAACGTAACCGCCGGCAACGCGTCTCCCAGCGGCCAGGTAGCCTTGCCTGAAGGGGAGACGGGCATCACTCCCACAGCCGCGTGCGCAGTTCACGGGGGGATCGCGCACCACGCGGAGGTGGGGCTGCCGGTGGTGCTCGGGTGCTCAGGAAGGCGAGTTGAGTTGTCCAAAGAGACACGCATGCGTGGGGGACGAAGCCTGGCCGAGGCGCTCGAGACCGATCTGACGGAGTGGTCCGAGCGCACCGGCATCCGCGTGGAGATCTGGGCGCTGCCCGCCACCGACGTGCAGGCCCGCATCGCGCAGGCCGTCCTGTCCGTCATCCGCGAGGCATTGGCCAACGTCGAGCTGCACAGCGGCGCCGAGGCGGTGTCGATCGCGGTGACCGTCGGCAGGAGCGGGCTGCGCATGACGGTGAGCGATCACGGCTCCGGGTTCGTCACGGACAGGGCCGGGCGGGGCATCGCGCGGATGCGGGCCGCCTTCGCCGAGGTCGGTGGCAGCCTGTCGGTCAACAGCGTGCGGGGCGAGGGCACCACCGTCACCGGCGTGGTGCCTAGGCGAGGGTGAGGATCTCGCTGCCCGTCTCGGTCACCACGATCGTGTGCTCGAACTGCGCCGTGCGCTTGCGGTCCTTGGTCACCGCGGTCCACTTGTCGGGCCAGATGTCATAGTCGATCGTGCCCAGCGTCAGCATCGGCTCGATCGTGAACGTCATGCCCGGCACCAGCTCCACCCGCAGCGACGGGTCGTCGTAGTGGGGCACCATCAGGCCGGAGTGGAACGTCGTGCCGATGCCGTGACCGGTGAAGTCGCGCACCACCCCGTAGCCGAACCTCTTGGCGTAGGCCTCGATGACCCGGCCCACCACGTTGAGCTGCCTGCCCGGGGCCACCGCCTTGATCGCCCGCATCATGGCCTCATGGGTGCGCTCCACCAGCAGTCGCGACTCCTCGTCGACCTCGCCCACCAGGAACGTGGCGTCGGTGTCACCGTGGACGCCGCCGATGAACGCGGTGATGTCGACGTTGACGATGTCTCCGTCGTGCAGCACGGTGTCGTCGGGGATGCCGTGGCAGATCACCTCGTTGATCGAGGTGCACAGCGACTTGGGGTAGCCCTTGTAGCCGAGCGTGCTCGGGTAGGCGCCGTGGCCGATGAGGAACTCGTGGCCGATCCGGTCGAGCTCGTCGGTCGTGACGCCCGGCTGGACGTGCTTGCCGACCTCTTCGAGGGCCTGCGCGGCGATCCGGCCCGCCACGCGCATCAGCTCGATCGTCTCCGGGGTCTTGACGTCGGACTCGCCGATCTTGGGGCGCTTCTTGCCGACGTACTCCGGCCGCTCGATGTGGGCGGGAACCTTTCGGATGGGCGAAACTCGCCCTGGCTGGAGCAGTGTCGTCATGAAACACGAGTCTACGGGGCAGAATGAGCCTCGTGAGCGATGGCCAGTGGTGGTTCTGTCTCAAGCACATGCGGGTCGAGCCCGAAAAGGGGTGCCCCAACAAGGACCGGATGGGTCCCTACGCGAGCGAGCAGGAGGCCGCCGGCGCCCTGCAACGCGCCGCCGACCGCAACAAGGCGTGGGAAGAGGCCGACCAGGACGACGACTGACCCCAGTCCAGGCGGCTATCTCAGGCTCGAAGGCTCCATATTCGAAGGCCCTGTGTTCGATTCGAGGGGCCTCTGTTCGGAGGCCCCTCCTTGAGAGGTCCTCTGTTCGGCGGGTCTCTGTTCGGCGGGCCTAGGTTCGGGGGGTTCTCTGTTCGGCGGGCCTAGGTTCTGAGGCCCTCTGTTCGGCGGACTGTCCCTTTCGTTCGGGGACGGATCCTTCCGTCAGGGGGCGACCGCGTAGACCGGGACGTGGAACATGCCCATGCCCTCCACGATGCGGTGACTCAGCTCGACGATCACCGGGCGGCGCCGATCCGGACGAGTTTGACCAGGGCGACCACGCCGATCGCGGCCCAGACCAGGTTGAGGCCGGCCGAGGGCCAGGCGTCGTTGTAGGCGCTGTTGGCCATCAGGGTGATCGAGCCCACGAGGTTGATGACCTGGTACGCGACGCTGTCGCCGGACAGCCGTGAGGTCGAGATGAGGCCGTAGCCGATCACGAGCAGGCCCGCGCCCAGCCAGCCGATGGCGTCGAGGAGGAGATCCATGTGGGCCATTGTCCGAATGTCCTGCGCTAAAGCGCAAATAACGAAATCTAAATGAGGGCGTAAGCTCACCTGCATGGAGATCGACCCCCGGCGGTTGCGGGTGCTGCACGAGGTCGCCCGCCGCGGCGGGGTGATGCGAGCGGCCGAAGCGCTCTACCTGACACCCTCCGCGGTTTCGCAGCAACTCGCCCAGCTGGAGCGCGAGGTGGGGCTCGCGCTCATCGACCGCTCCCAGCGCCGCGTCTCCCTCACCCCGGCCGGCCGGGTGCTCGCCGGCTACGCCGAGCGGGTCGAGGACGAGCTGGCCGAGGCGCGCCGCGAGCTCACCCGCTTCACCGAACGGCTGGCGGGGCCCGTGCGGATCGCCGCCTTCCCCACGGTGATCAAGCACATGCTGGTGCCGGCCCTGCGCGATCTGGCCGCCCGCCACCCCCAGATCACCCCGATCATCCACGAGGTGTACGGACCGCCCGCGCTCCAGGAGCTGAGGCTCGGCGCCGTCGACGTGCTGATCACCGAGCAGGACATGAGCCTGCCGGTGCTCGCCCAGCCCTCGCTGGCCACCCACGCCTTCTACGTCGACGAGTACCGCATCGTGATGCCTCCGGACTGGCCCGATCCGCCGCGCTCGGTCGCCGATCTGGCGGAGGTGCCGTGGGTGGCCGGTGAGCCCGGCCAGGCGTGCGGGCAGGCGCTCGACCGGCTCGCCGGGCTGCACGGCTTCGAGCCGCGCAAGGTGCACGTGATCACGGAGTTCGGGCCCGCGCTGGCTCTGGTGGCGGCCGGGCACGGGGTGGCGATCGTGCCCGCGCTGGCCCTGCTCGACGTGCCCGGGGGTGAGGTGCGGGTCAGCGAGCTGCGCGACGTGGGGGCGCGCCGGCTGGACGCCGTGACGCGGATCAGCCGCACCCGGTCGGGACAGCCCGATCCCGTGCAGGCGGTCGTGATCGGCGCGATCGAGGACGCCACGGCGGCCCTCGACGCCACCCTGGTCGCCCACCTCCAGCCCCTCTGACGCGCCCGCTCTGTGAAGTCGCGGGTCAGTCGTTCACGTGGGGCCCGCTGACCCTTTCCAGCAGGCGGGCCAGCCGCTCGCGCAGGCCGGGGCGCTGCGGCAGCTCACCGGCGGCCGCGCTGACCAGGTGCTGGGCGGCGTCGAAGGTGACGGGCCCGCTCGCCGGCACGGCGATCGTGTCGTGGGCCAGCCCGGCCAGCTCGGTGTGGCCGCCGTCCAGCGCCAGGATCGTGGCCCCCGTACGGCGGGCGTCGTCGACGCGTTCGAGCAGCGGCACGGGCGCCTGGTGTTCGGCCACCACGAACAGCGTCTCCCCGCGCCCCGCCCGGTGGATGCGGTCGAGCCCGACCCGCAGGTGAGGGGGCGCGCCGGCGGGCGGCTCCCAGCGGACGAGCGTGGGGGCGAGCTGCGGCAGGCCCGACAGCCGCGCCTCGTCGTCGAGGTGGGCGGTCAGGTGCCAGGGCTCCTCGTCGGGCGTGCCCACGAGCAGCAGGCCGCCGGGGGATCGGGTGGCCCGCAGTGCCAGGCCGAACTCCCGGGTGCGCTCGACCCACCCCGTCTCGGCGATGAGCTCGCGCAGCAGGGCCACAGATCCTGGATCCACCACCCCATGGTGCACGATGGCCGCGGCCGTGGTGACCGGTTCGCGACGTCCGGGGGTCTCGTACGGTGGCGTTGTCTGACATCCGGTTTGTTTCGGTGTCATTCCGGGCCTTGACAGGAGGTTACCGCCGGGTAACGATCGGCTCGCGGCGCCGCCGTCCCAATGTGATCCATCCCCGGAGAGGGGCGGCACATGAGATTACGTGTCCGCGTCAGCATGTCCATGATCCTCTTACTGATCGTGTCCCTCGTCACCACTCCGGCGCGGGCGGCCGCGGCGGGGGAGGTGGTGTCCGCCCAGCCGACCACCGTCTACCTCTTGCCGGGCAAGCTGCTGGAGGTCCCGGTCAACGCCTGGCACATGCTCTACCGCTCCACCTCGGCGACCGGCTCGCTCAACGCCGTGTCCGGCACCCTGCTCGTGCCCAAGGCGCGATACCTGCTGGGCGCCCGGCCGGTCATCGGCTACGCCGTCGGCACCCACGGCCTCGGCGACCAGTGCGCCCCCTCGGTCAGCATGAGCCAGGGGCAGGAGGCGGAACTGGCGTTCGTCAGCATGTTCCTGCTCAAGGGCTTCGCCGTGGCGATCACCGACTACGAAGGGCTCGGCACGCCAGGTCCGCACACATACATGGCGGGCGTCTCGCAGGGGCACGCCGTGCTCGACTCGATCAGGGCCGCCGCGCGCGTGCCCGGCTCGGGGCTCTCCGCCACCGCGCCGGTCGCGGTGATGGGCTACTCGCAGGGCGGCGCCTCGGCCGCCTGGGCCGCGCAGCTACAGCCGTCGTACGCGCCCGAACTCCGGCTGAAGGGCGTCGCCGCGGGTGGTGTGCCCGCCGATCTGCACGCCGTCGCCGACCATCTCGACGGCTCGCCCGACTTCGGCCTGGCCGCGGCCGCCGGCGTGGGCCTGGACGCCGCCTACCCCGAACTTGACCTCGTCGCCGACCTCAACGAGCGCGGGCGCGCCCTCCTCGCCGACGCCGCCGACGACTGCGTGGGCGACCTGGACAAGCTCGCCGGGCTCCGCTTCTCCGACCTCAGCCCCGTGGACCTGCTGAACCAGCCCAAGTGGCTGGCCCGCCTGGCCGAGAACCGCCTCGGGTCCGCCCCGCCGCGGGTGCCGATGTTCCTCTACCACGGCACGGGCGACCAGATCATCCCCTACGCGGTGGGCGCCACGCTCCGCTCGGAGTACTGCCGTGCCGGTGTCAACACCCGCTGGCTGTCGCTCCCCGCGCCCGACCACGTCACGGGCGCGATCGAGGGAGGGCCGCCGGCCGTCGAATGGCTGACCCTGCGCATCCTCGGCCTGCCCGCGTTCGGCAACTGCTGACCGCGCCGCCCGGCTTCGGCATGCCCCTCGCGGACCCGCCGGGGCCGGGCGCACGCTGCCCGAGCAGGGATGTCAGGTGGGGGTGGCGTGGGGGTGGGTATGGGGCGGGATGGCATGATGCCGCCTATGACTGACGTGAACGGGCTTTCCATCGGCATCCTCGGCGGCACTGGCGATCAAGGGAAGGGGCTGGCGCGGCGGTTCGCGCTGGCGGGACATCCGGTGCTGATCGGATCGCGGAGCGCCGGGCGGGCCCAGGAGGCGGCCGACTCGATCGGGTCCGGCGCGCGCGGCGCGGAGAACGCGGTGGTCGCCACCGAGGCCGACGTCGTGATCGTGGCGGTGCCGTACGACGGGCACAAGGCGCTGCTGGAGTCGCTGCGCGCGGAGCTGGCCGGAAAGATCGTCATCGACTGCGTCAACCCGCTCGGGTTCGACAAGCAGGGCGCCTTCGCGCTGCCGGTCGAGGAGGGGAGCGCCGCCCAGCAGGCCGCCGCCGTGCTGCCGGACAGCCGGGTGGTGGCGGCCTTCCACCATGTGTCGGCCGTGGTGCTGATGGACCCCTCGGTGGACAAGGTGGACCTGGACGTGCTGGTCCTCGGCGACGACCGGGAGGCCACCGACCTGGTGCAGGCGCTGGCCGCGGTCATCCCCGGCGTGCGGGGCGTCTACGGCGGCCGCCTGCGCAACGCCGCCCAGGTCGAGGCGCTGACGGCCAACCTCATCTCGATCAACCGCCGCTACAAGGCCCACGCAGGCATCCGCGTCACCGACATCTGAGCGGTCAGAGCCGGCCGGCGTCCTCGGCGACGCGGATGGCGCCGGTCTCGCGCCGGGCGCCGGGCGGCTCGTCGAGGAAGAGCACGTCGAGGCGGCCGGGCGGGGCGAGCGCCGGGCCATGCCGGGATCCGTCGTGAGGCGGTAGTCCGGACCATGCCGGGGTCCGTCGTGAGGCGGCGGTGAGGAATTCACGACGTGCGCGAGAGCTTCAGCAGCGCGTCGGTCACTCCCTCCGGGTCGACGACCTGGTGAAGGTGCCGGCCGGGTGTGCGCAGCACGGGCCAGCCGCGCCGCGCCGCCTCCTCCGCCACCGTGTCGTACGGCGGGCCGTACCAGAGACAGGCGCACCTGACCGTGTCCCACCCGGCGGGGATCGGGATGGGCTGCGTGTAGTAGGCGAGCGGCAGCCGGGGCTGCTCCTCGATCACCCGCGCCCGTGTCGCCGGGTCGGGCAGCAGGGCTGCGACGTCCTCCTCGCTCCACCAGTCGGTCCAGCGCGGCAGCACCCCGGACTCATCGGCCAGCTCCCGCAGGAACGGCAGGAACCCCTCCTCGGCGACCCTGACCAGCCCGCTGGCCGGCGGCAGGTGCGCGTCGGCGAACAGGCACGACACCACCCGCTCGCCCAGCCCCTCCCTGATCACCGGCAGGAGCAGCCCGGCGTTGCTGTGCCCGGCCAGCACGATCGGCGTCTCGGGCGCCGCCGCGCGCACCGCCTCCACCACCCGCGGCCAGTAGGGAGGCCCGCCGCCGGCCACGCCGGTCAGGTCGGGCACCACGGCCGCGTGGCCCCGGCGCTCCAGCGCGCGCGCCACCGGCTCCCACGTCGACGGGCCCACGGACAGGCTGTGCACGAGCACGAACGTCGCCTTCATGCCTCCAGCCTCGCGCAACCGGCCGGTCGCCGGGAGCGCTGTCAGCTCTCGGCGGACGTCAGACGATCAGCGTGTGCCGGGAGGCGGGCCGCCGCACGCCGTCGTAGGACTCCCACGCCCTCACCAGCTCGGCGACCGCCCGCGTCAGCTCCTCACGGGGGAGCAGGAAGTGCAGCCGCGTGTACTCCGCGTGCCCGCCGAGCGGGTCGAAGGAGCGGCCGGGCGGCACCGCCACCCCGTGCCTGAGGGCCACCTGGGAGAAGGAGCCGGCCTCGCCGCGCGGGAGCCGTACCCAGAGCGTCTGGCCGCCCAGGGCCGGCTCGAACGTCCAGGACGGCAGGTGGGCGCGCAACTCGGCGCAGAGGTGGTCGTGACGCGCGCGCAGCGTGTCCACGCGGGCCCGCCTGATCTCGTCCAGCCGCCGGAGCAGCGCGACGGCGGCGAACTGGCTCATCACCTCGCCGCCCAGATCGTGTACGGCGCGCAGCCGGGCCAGCCGGGAGGCCAGCGGGACCGGGGCGCGGATCCAGCCCAGCCGCATGCCGCCCCAGACCAGCTTGCTCAGCGAGCCGACCGTGATCACCTGCTCGCCGGTGGTGTAGGCGGCCACGGGCGGCGGGGTCTCGCCGGTGAAGCAGAGCTCGGCGCAGACCTCGTCGTCGATCAGCGGCACGTCGTGCTCCCCGGCCAGGGCGGCCAGCCGCCTGCGGGTCGCCGCGTCCATGATCGAGCCCGTCGGGTTGCGGGCGGTCGGCACGGTGTAGACCAGCGCGGGACGCTCGCGCATCGACGCGGCCAGCGCCCGCGGCTCCATGCTCACCGGGCGGACGGCCGCCGCCGCGTGCCTGAACGCCTCCAGCGCGCCCGGGTACGTCGGCGACTCGGTCAGCACGGTGTCGCCCGGCCGGATCAGCGCCCCGGCCAGCAGCGTGAGCGCCTGCTGCGCGCCGGTCGTGACCACGATCTCCTCTGCGGTCGTGGGCAGACCGCGGTCGCGGTAGTAGGCGGCCAGGACCTCGCGCAGGGCGGGGTTGCCGGCCGGCTGGTAGCCGAGGTCGCGCAGGCCGGCCAGCCGCCCGATCGCCTCCTGGTAGGCCTCGGCCAGCTGGGGCGGCGGGTCGTCCGGCGCGGCGCAGGTCAGCAGCCGTACGCCGTCCGGTGGGTTCAGGATGTGCAGCAGCAGCGGGTTGGCGGCGATGCCGTCGCCGGCGCGGGTGGCGGGCAGGTCCCAGTCGGCGACGCGGGTGCCGCTGCCCTGCCGGCGCACCACCCGCCCCTCCTGCTGGAGCAGGTCGTAGGCGGCGACCACGGTGCCCCTGCCCACGGCGAGCCGCCCGGCCAGCACCCGGTCGGGCGGCAGCGGCTCGCCGGGATGCAGGACGCCGTCGTCGATCAGCGCCCGCAGGCGGGCGGTCAGCAGCAGGTAGAGCGGCCCCCGTCCGGACGCCCAGCGGCCGAGCAGGTCGACGAGGTCGTCCACATTGGACCCATTCATGGACCAATTTTGCGTCATTGGATCTGACATTGGGTGCTTTTGAGGGACATCCTTGACGTTATGAGTGAACTCCGTCCGGAAACTCGCGCCGTCCACCTGCCGCAGCCGCCGATCGAGGGCAGCCGCCCGATCGCGGTGCCGATCTACCAGACGTCCGGATTCGTGTTCGACGATCCCGCCGTGATGGCGGACGCCATGGGACGCCCCGATGGCCCGTTCGTCTACGGCCGTTTCACCAACCCCACCGTCCGCTCGCTGGAGACGGCGATCGCCGACCTCGAGGGCGGGGCCGCGGCCTTCGCCACCGGCTCCGGCATGGGCGCGATCAACGCCGTGCTGCTCGGCCTGCTCCAGCCGGGCGACCACCTCATCGCGCAGAAGCCCCTGTACGGCGGGACGGCCACGGTGATCAACGAGCTGGCCGGAAGGTTCGGCATCGCGGTCGACTACGTGTCCGAGGACGATCCCGCGGCCCTGCGCGACGCGGTGCGGCCCGAGACCAAGCTCGTCTACCTCGAGACCATCGCCAACCCGATCGCCCAGGTGGCCGACCTGCCCGGGATGTGCGCGGCGGCCCGCGAGGCCGGGCTCGTCTCGGTCGTGGACAACACGTTCGCCTCGCCCATGCTCTGCCGCCCGATCGAGCACGGCGCGGACATCGTGCTGCACTCCACCACCAAGTACCTGTCCGGGCACACCGACGTGCTCGGCGGCATCGCCGTCTTCGCCGGTGACGAGCTGTATCGCAAGGCCTGGCACTTCGCGATCGAGCTGGGCGTCACGGCCGACCCGTTCGCGGCCTGGCTCACGCTGCGCGGCCTGCAGACCCTGGCGCTGCGGATGGAACGGCACTGCTCCAACGCCCGTCTGATCGCCACCCGGCTGTCCGAGCACCCCGCCGTGGCCGCGGTGCACTGGCCCGGCCTGCCGTCGCACCCGTCGTACGAGCTGGCCGGCAAGCTGCTGACCGACTTCGGCGGCGTGTTCTCGTTCGACCTGGCCGGCGGGCGGGCCGCGGGGGAGAGGTTCATGGCCTCGATCCGGCTGGCGTTGCTGGCCCCCTCGCTGGGCGGCGTCGAGACGCTCGTCCTGCACCCCGCGACCACCTCCCACCGGGCGCTCAGCGCGGAGGAACTGGCCGGGCAGGGCATCGGCGAGGGCACCGTGCGCATCGCCGTGGGCATCGAGCACCCCGAGGACCTCTGGGCCGACATCGAGCAGGCGTTGACATAGAGGTTGGGAACGCTGAAGATCCTGGAGCGCGCCGGGCTCATCCACGGCAAACGCGTCAAGCAGTGGGTGTTCTACCGGCGCGACGAGGCGCGGATAGCCGATCTCAAACGGGCGATCGAGGGGGAGCTGTGATGTCGGTGACGTACAAGGACGTGGTGGGCGCCGCCCGGCGGATCGCCGGTCACGTGCTGCGCACGCCGGTGCTCGAGATCTCGCCGGGGCTGTTCCTCAAGCTCGAGCAACTCCAGCACTCCGGATCGTTCAAGGTGCGCGGCGCGTTCAACCGGATCCTGTCCGCCGGCGCGCCGCCGCCGAGCGGGGTGATCGCCGCCAGCGGCGGCAACCACGGGCTCGCCGTCGCCTACGCGGCCCGCGCGCTGGGGATCCGGGCCGAGATCTTCGTGCCCGACGTGACCAGCCCAGTGAAGCTCGCCGGGCTGCGCGCGCTGGGCGCCGAGATCACCCAGGGCGGGGCCATCTACTCGGAGGCCGCGGAGGCCGCCGCCAAGCGCGCCGCCGAGACCGGCGCGCTCGAGGTGCACGCCTACGACCAGCCCGAGGTGGTCGCCGGGCAGGGCACGACCGGGCTGGAGCTGGTGGAGCAGACGGGCGGGGTCGACACCGTCCTGGTGGCCGTGGGCGGCGGCGGCTTCGTCTCCGGCATCACCCTCGGCGTGCGCGGCCCGGAGGCACCCGCACCCACACTCACGCCCGCACCCGCACCCACACCCACACCCGCGCCCGCGCCCGCACCCACATCCGAGACCGCGACCGCGACCGGCGCGTCCGGGGGCTCGGCGACGCGGGTCGTGGCCGTCGAGCCGGAGCTGATCCCGACCCTGCACGACGCGCTGGAGGCGGGGCGGCCGGTGCCGGTCCCGGTGAGAGGGGTGGCCGCCGATGCCCTCGGCGCCACCCGGATAGGCGGACTGGCCTTCGACATCTGCTCCCGCGCGGGGGTGCGGAGCCTGCTCGTGCCCGACGACGCGATCGCGGCGGCCCGGCGTGCCCTCTGGGAACGGCACCGCGTGGCGGCCGAGCACGCGGGCGCGACCGCCTACGCCGCGTTGCTGTCGGGCGCGTACACGCCCGCCCCGGGCGAGCGGGTCGCGATCATGGTGTGCGGGTCCAACACCGACCCGGGCACCCTGGCCTGAACCGGCCGCACCCCCTTCGCGGGGACGCGGCCGGCCGGGATCACTCGTGGCGGGGTCACTCGTAGGTGTGCTCCGGGGCCGGGAAGGCGCCGGTGGTGACGTCGGCGGCGAAGGCGCGGGCGGCCCGGTCCAGCTCGGCGGCCAGCCCCGAATACCGCTTGACGAACCTGGCCGGATGCGGGGTCAGGCCCATGAGGTCCTGCCAGACCAGCACCTGCGCGTCGGTGGCCGGGCCGGCGCCGATGCCGACGGTGGGGATGGACAGCGACGCCGTGACCCGTTCGGCCAGGTCGGCGGGCACGCATTCCAGCACCACCGCGAACGCCCCGGCCCGCTCCAGGTCCTTGGCGTCCTTCATGAGCTCGTCGCCCGACTCGCCGCGTCCCTGGACCCGGTAGCCGCCGAGGGTGTTGACCGACTGCGGGGTCAGGCCGAGGTGCGCCATGACCGGCACTCCCGCCGCGACCAGCGCCTCGACCTGGGGCACGACGCGGCGGCCGCCCTCCAGCTTGATCGCGTGCGCGCCCGCCTCCTTCATGAAGCGGGCGGCCGTCTCCAGGGCCTGCGCCGGTGACGACTGGTAGGAGCCGAACGGGAGGTCGGCCACCACGAGGGCGCGCGACGAGCCCCGCACCACGGCCGCGGTGAGCGGGAGCAGGTCGTCGACGGTGACCGGCACCGTGGACTCGTAGCCGTAGACGACCATCGCCGCCGAGTCGCCGACCAGCAGGACCGGGATGCCCGCCTGGTCGAACACGCGGGCCGTCATCGCGTCGTAGGCCGTCAGCATGGGCCATCGCTCGCCGCGTGCCTTGGCCGTCGCGATGTCGCGGACGGTGAGCCTGCGCCCGCCGGCGCCGCCGTACAGCGTGGTGGAAGAGGACATGGGTGGACCCTCCAGGGAAAGTCTCGAGGCGCCCCTGTGGCGTCCCCGGACCCCTCCGATGATGCCACCCGCCGATGCCATCCGCTGATGCCACCCGCGAAAACCATGGGCGAAACTGTCGGCGCCGACTGCCAGAATATGCGAGGAGGTAAGCAATCACCATGGCAATCGAACCTTACCGGCTCCTGCTCCGGCTCCCCGGTGTCCGGGCTCTGCTGCTGGTGGGCCTGCTCGCGCGCGTCCCGGCCACCGCGACGGGGATGGCGCTGACGCTGCACGTCGCCCACGGCATGGGGCTCGGCTTCGGCCGGGCCGGGCTGGTCACCATGGCGAGCACGATCGGCATGGCCGTCGGCTCGCCGCTGTCGGGGAGGTTCGTCGACAGGCACGGGCTGCGGCCCGTGCTGGTCGTCACCACCGGGGCGCAGGCGGCGTTCTGGTCCTGCGCCTGGGCGCTGCCCTATCCCGTGCTGGTCGTCGCGGCCGCGGTCGCCGGGCTGCTGGGACTGCCGGTCTTCGGCGTGATCAGGCAGTGCCTGGCCGCCGTGGTGCCCCTGGAGCAGCGCCGGATGGGCTTCT
Source organism: Nonomuraea sp. NPDC048916 (assembly GCF_040649575.1). Lineage (NCBI taxonomy): Bacteria > Bacillati > Actinomycetota > Actinomycetes > Streptosporangiales > Streptosporangiaceae > Nonomuraea > Nonomuraea sp. NPDC048916. The sequence goes on along the minus strand of NZ_JBEZFS010000023.1, from coordinate 188,913 downwards.
CGCTCGACTCGATGCTGGTCGAGCTCTCCTACATGACCGGCCCGGCGCTGGCCGTGGCCGGCGTGACCATCCTGGGCGGCGGCCCGACGATGATGATCATCGCGGTCGGCCTGACCGGCTCCGGCCTGGCGCTGATCCTCCTCAACCCGCCGATCCGCTCGGCCGAGGAGCTCGGCGAGCCCGTGGTGCGGGTGCCGCGACGGCAGTGGATCACGCCGGGCATGGTCGCGCTGCTCGGCACCGTGGGCGCGGCCACGTTCGTGCTCACCGCGACCGAGCTCGCCCTGGTCGGCACCATGGAGCACAGTGGGCAGACCGCGTGGATCGGGCTCGCCGTGGCCATCTGGTGCCTCTACTCCCTGCTTGGCGGCTTCTTCTACGGCGGGCTGAGCCGCGGGTTCTCGCCCCTGCTGCTCATCGGGCTCATGGGCGCGCTGACCGTGCCCGTGGGGCTGGCGGGCGGCGACTGGCGATGGCTGGTCCTCGCCCTGCTGCCGGCCGGGCTGCTCTGCGCCCCCGCGCTGTCCTCCACGGTCGAGGCGGTCAGTCGCTGGGTGCCCTCCGGGGCCCGTGGCGAGGCGATGGGCCTGCACGGCACCGCCCTGCTGATCGGCGGCGCGGCCTCCGCGCCCATCGCCGGAGCGATCATCGACTCCCATGGCGCCGTCTGGGCGTTCGTCACGGCAGGGCTGGTGGGCGTGGCCATGGTGGCGCTCGCGCTGCCGTTCTGGCGGCGGCGCCCGCCGGTGGCCGAGCCCGTCAGGGAGCAGGGGCTGGAGCCGGTCACGGCAACCTGACCCTTACGAAACGGCACCGTTGCGTATCGAAAACCATTGCGATACGGTTCTGTTGCGAAACTTCCCCGTATCGAAATTAAGGTGTTCTCATGGACGCGACACAGGGCCACCCGAGGAGATGGGCGATCCTCGGCGTGCTGGTGTTCAGCCTGCTGGCGGTCGTGCTCGACAACACGATCCTCAACGTGGCGATGAAGACCATCGCCGACCCGGTCCAGGGCCTGGGGGCGACGCAGAGCGAGCTGGAATGGGCGATCAACTCCTACACGCTGGTGTTCGCCGGGCTGCTGTTCACCTTCGGCGTGATCGGCGACCGCACCGGCCGCAAGCGGATGCTCTTCATCGGCATGGTGTTGTTCGGGCTGGCCTCGCTGACCAGCGCCTATTCCCAGGATCCGACGCAGTTGATCCTGGCCAGGGCGGCGATGGGCATCGGCGGCGCCGCGATCATGCCGGCCACACTGGCCATCATCTCCAACGTCTTCCCGTCCGGCGAGCGCGGCAAGGCGATCGGCGTGTGGGCCGGTGGCGTGGGCCTGGCGATCGCGATCGGCCCGATCACGGGCGGGTTGCTGATCGAGCGCTTCTGGTGGGGCTCGGTCTTCCTGATCAACGTGCCGATCGTGGTGGTCAGCGTGATCCTCATCGCCAGGGTCGTGCCCGAGTCGCGTGACCCCAAGCCGTCCAGGCTCGACCCGGTCGGCGTGCTGCTCTCGATCGTCGGCCTGGTCGCCGTGGTCTACGGCATCATCCGCGGCGGCGAGCTGGCCACCGTGACCAGCCCCGAGGTCTACGTCCCGGCGCTGTTCGGCCTGGCGGTGCTGGCGGCCTTCGTCTGGTGGGAGCGGCGCAGCGACCACCCGGCCTTCGACGTGCGCAACTTCGCCAACCCCAGGTTCAGCACGGCCATCGGCATGGTCGGCATCGTGTTCTTCGCGATGATGGGCGGGATGTTCTTCCTGACCTTCTACCTGCAGATCGTGCTCGACTACAGCCCGATCCAGGCGGGAGCGCTGATGATCCCGTTCGCGGCGGCTCAGCTCATCTTCGCGCCGCTCAGCCAGCGGGTGAACGAGCGGTTCGGGGCCAAGCTGTCGTCCACCGTGAGCATGATCGTGATCACCGCGGCGCTGGGCAGCTACGCCTTCCTCGACCAGAACACCCCGATCGTCCTGATCGAGATCATCTTCTTCGTGCAGGGCGCCGCGATGGCCAACATCATGCCGCCGGCCACCACCGCGATCATGGAGTCGCTGCCCAGGGAGAAGGCCGGCGTCGGCTCGGCCATGAGCAACACCGTGCGCCAGGTCGCGGGCGCGCTCGGCGTGGCCGTGCTCGGCTCGGTGCTGTCCTCCAGCTACCGTGGCGAGATCGCACCCGCTCTGTCCGTGCTGCCGCCCGGCGCCCGGCACGCCGCCGGAGAGTCGATCATGGCCACGGCGGGCGCCGCCGAGGCGCTCGGCGCGCAGGGACAGGCCCTGATGAAGCCCGCCTTCGCCGCGTTCATCGGCGGCATGCACGTCACAGCCGTGGTGTCGGCCGTGATCGCGCTGCTCGGCGTCGCCGTGGTGGCCAAGTGGATGCCGGGCAAGGCGCGGCCGGCCCAGCAGGCGCCGGCCAAGGAAACGGCGGCGGTAGGGTGAGGCCCCGATGACGATTCAGGAACCGGTGACGGCCCGTCCGGCAGGCCGTCCGCGCAGTGAGAAGGCCGAAAAGGCGATCATCGAGGCGACCCTCGATCTGATCGGAGAGGGCACGGGCATCGCAGAGCTGTCCATCGAGGCGATCGCCTCCCGGGCCGGCGTCGGCAAGACGACCATCTACCGCCGCTGGTCCAACAAGGAAGACCTGGTGCTCGACGCGCTCGCCACGCTCAAGGCCCCGCTCCCGCCGCTCGCCGGGGTCTCCGTGCGCGACGACCTGATCACCCTGCTCGACACGATGCGCCGCGAGGCGGGCCAGACCCGCACCCGTTGCGTGATGAACATCGCCCTCGGCGACTCCGACCGCTACCCCCGGCTGCTGGAGCGCTTCTTCGACATCGCGATCGAGCCCCGCCGGCAGGCGATGCGCGAGGTGATCCGGCGCGGCATCGCCTCCGGCGAGCTCAGGCCCGACATCGAGGTGGAGATGTGCATGGCCATCCTGTCGGGGGCGATGATCTGGCACACCAAGTGGGGGCCCGCCGGCGACCTCCCCGCCGACCTCGCCGAGCGGATCGTCGACCACGTCCTGCCCGGCCTGGCCGCCTGAGCCCCCGTTCGCCGCCCCGCGTCGATGCTGCCGGCCCGTCCGGCGATCCTCGGTGATGCCCGATACGGGTACGCGTCTGTGGTGCCGGGCTGTCTCGTGCCGGCCTGGCCGGGTTCGTCGCGATCTTGTGAAGATCCGTAGAGCGAGGCCGTCAGGGGCCTAGGCAGAACGTGAGCATTGCTCTAATCTCGCGCCCATGTCCTCCTTACGCAGGATCGCGATCGCCGTCGCCCTGGTGTTCGGTCTGCAACTGGCCGCCGGCGCGGCACTGGCTCACGAGGAACGGCCGGTCACGCTGCCGGACGGCACGGGCAGCGTCCCGGTCCTGCGCACCGCGGAGCCCGACCTGCTGGTGTGCAAGACCGACGAAGCCGACTTCGAGCGGCGGATCGCCGGCTTCCCCGCCGATCTCAAGGAGCGCAACCGCGCCCTCTTCGCGCAATGCCGGCGTGACGGCTTCCGGCACCTCCAGGAAGCCGTCGACCAGGTGAACACGCCCGGGATGACGATCGCGATCCTGCCCGGCCTCTACCGCGAGGAGCCGAGCCGGCCCGCCCCCACCGGCGACTGCGCCAAGCTTTCGGCTCGCTGGTCCGACTGGGGCTACCAGATCCTCAGCTTCGAACAGCAACAGCAGTGCCCCCACAACCAGAACCTGGTGGCCATCCTCGGCAAGCGCGACCTGCAGATCGAGGGCACCGGCGCGGACCCGCTCGACGTGGTCATCGACGCCGAATACCACAAGCTCAACGCCATCCGGGCGGACCGTACGAACGGCATCTACTTCCGCAACTTCACCGCCCAGCGCACCACCTTCAACTCCCTGTACGTCCTGGAGACCGACGGCTTCGTCATCGACCGGGTCCTCACCCGCTGGAACGACGAGTACGGCTTCCTGACCTTCGCCAGCGACCACGGCCTCTACACCGACTGCGAGTCGTACGGCAACGGCGACGGCGGCCTCTACCCCGGCAGCGCCTCCAACATCAACGACGGCCGCGGCCACGACGTCCCCCGCTACGCCATCGAGATCCGCCGCTGCAAGAGCCACGACAACGCGCTCGGCTACTCGGGAACCGCCGGCGACTCGATGTGGGTCCACGACAACGAGTTCTACGACAACATGGTCGGCGCCACGATGGACAGCCTCTGGCCCGACCACCCCGGCCTGCCGCAGAACCACGCCAAGTTCGAGAACAACAAGATCTACGACAACAACAAGGACTACTACGAGTACATCCGCGACGGCACCTGCGCCAAACCCCCGGCCCAGCGCGGCTACGAGAAGGGCGTGGTCTGCTCGCAGGTGGGAGTCCCGCCGGGCACCGGCGTGCTCGTCGCGGGCGGCAACTACAACGTGTTCAAGAACAACCAGGTGTGGGGGCACCAAGGGGCGGCGTTCCAGTTGTTCGGCGTGCCCGCGTTCGTCCGGGGCGAGACGGAGCCGGCCAAGCAGACCGACACGTCCAACTTCAACCGCTTCGAGGGCAACGTGTTCGGCGTCAGCCCGACGGGCGAGCGGCGGCCCAACGGCCTCGACGTGTGGTGGGACGGCCAGGGCACCGGCAACTGCTGGCAGGGGGACACGGGCGGGTCCACCCCCGCCGCGCTCCCGACCTGCGCGGCCCAGGCTCCGGCCCTGTCCGGCGGCTCCAGCCGCTGGGTGGCCGAGCCGGTGAAGGTCGTCAAGCTGTACCTGTGCGCCGACTACAGCGCCTCGGAGGCCCGGCTGCCCGCCGGCTGCGACTGGTTCGGCGCGTCCGGCCTCGGCAGGCTGGAGACCCAGCTCGCGCTGGGCGGCTCGCTCGTGCTCGGGCTGCTGGCCGTCCTGTTCTGCGTCCGGTCGGGCCGGCTGGCCCGGCGTCACACCGGCGACCCCTCGGGCAACGGCGTGTCCCCGAAGGTGAGCGGGATCTCCGGGCGCGCGTACCGGCTCGTCGTGGCCGGGGCCCTCGCCGGGCTGGCCGGCCTGGCGCTCGACGTGGTGGCGGCGGCGACCGACGGCACGCTCCTCGCAGCGGTGGCGCTGCTGCTCATGGCGGCCTGGTGGATCTGCCTGGGGGTCGCCCTGCGGAGGGAGCGGCCGGTGTTCGGCTGGTTCACGATCGTCCTCGGCTGGCTGGCCGTGGCCGACGCCTACGACCGGACGGTGCAGCTGATCCCGTTGATCCCGCTGGGGCCAGGCTGGATCCGCGGGCTGCTCACCGGCGTGTGGGTGCTGTGCGCCGTCGTCGTGCTCGCCCCACGCCGACGCCCCGCCGTCGAACCGGCCCCGTCCCAGGCCGAGGTGCCCGCATGACCGATCGGGCCGGGATGTCCGCCGCGAGCGTGGCCGGCGGCCGGGGCGCGTACGTGACAGGAGTGGTCGCCGTGGCGGCGCTGCTGGTGGCGGGGTGCGGTCCGATGTCGCAGACCCACCGCGATCCGGGCAACAGCCACGAAGTGGCCACCTCGGCGCCCGCTCCCGCGCCCGGCGAGGCGCACGCGGAGATCCGCGTCCAGGGCGGCCGGGTCAGCCCGCCGTCCGGCTGGCTGGAGGCCCGGCGCGGCCAGCCCGTCCGCATCACCGTGACCAGCGACGTCGCCGACGAGCTGCACGTGCACGGCTACGACGTCGAGGTCGAGCTGCCGCCGGGCGTGCCGGTCACCGTACGGTTCCCCGCGGACCTGACCGGGGTGTTCGAGGTGGAGACCCACGAGAGCAAGCTGGTCCTGACCCAGCTGGCAGTGAGATGACCGGTTTGCTGGACGGGGTGCTGGCACACGGGGTCGGCGCGCGGAGTGATCTGCCGATCCCGGCGTTCTACGCCTACGCGGGGGCGTTCGCGGCGCTCGTCGTGTCGTTCCTGGCGCTCGGCCTGCTCTGGGCCGACTCCAGGTTCACCGGCGACCGGGCCGGACGTGTGGTGACGCTCCGGCTGCCCGCCCGGCCGCCGCGCGTGCTGACCCTGCTAGCCGCCGCCTACACCGTGGGCCTGCTGCTGATCGGCCCCGATACCGACAACCCGGCGCCGTACCTGGTGTATGTGCTGTTCTGGGTCGGGCTGGTGCCGGCGTCGCTGCTGTTCGGGCCGGTGTGGCGGACGCTGAACCCGTTCCGGCTGCTGCCCGACCGGCCACGCCGGACGCTGCCTGCGCGGCTCGGCTACTGGCCCGCCGCCGCCGGCCTGCTCGCCTTCACCTGGATGGAGCTCGTCGCCCCCGAACCCGCCGCGTCGCTCACGCTCCTGGTCTTCTTCATCCTGTACGGCGCCACGCAGCTGACCGGCACCTTCGTGTACGGCCACGCCTGGCTGGAGCGCGGCGACCCGTTCGAGGTGTACTCGACACTGATCGGCCACCTGTCACCGCTCGGCAGGCGGGCCGACGGCAGGCGCGTGCTGCGCAACCCGTTCGACGGCCTGGACGCCATCGCGTCCGCGCCCGGCCTGGTGGCCACGGCCTGCGTGCTGCTCGGCAGCACCGGTTACGACGGCTTCTCCACGGCCCCGGCCTGGGTGGACGCCCTCCAGTCGGGACCCCTCGGCAGTACGGGGCTCGGCACACTGGGCCTGCTGGCGGCCATCGCCGGCGTGGCCGCGTTGTACGCCGCCTGCCTGGGCGTGGCCGGGCTGATCGGCGGCGCCCGGGGCCTCGCGCCGAGGTTCGCCCACTCGCTGATCCCGATTGCGATCGGCTACCTGATCGCCCACTACTTCTCGCTGCTGGTGATCGAGGGCCAGCGCGCGGTCATCCTCACCCTGGGCCTCGACGCCGAGGTCGCCCAGGACGTCGTCAGCCCCGGGACGATCGCCACGGTGCAGGTGCTGGTGATCGTCGCCGGGCACGTGGCCGGCGTGGTGGCCGCGCATGACCGCTCGGTCCGGCTGCTGCCCCCGGCCAGGGCCGTGGCGGGACAGATCCCGCTGTTCGTCCTGATGATCTGCTACACCCTCGGCGGCCTCACGCTACTCTTCGCCGTCTGACCGGACCGTTCGTGTGCGTGCGTGTCAGCACAGCCTGACGCGCACGCGCCTGTCAATCCAGTCTGACAGCCTGTTTGAGGAAGACGACGCCGTCGATCATGTCGAGCTGCGCCGGGTCCAGCGGGAAATAGCGGAAATCGTGGGAGATGCGCGGGGCGGGCTTCGTGAGGGCCTCGGCCAGGCGGCGGGCGTCGATGAGAGAGTGGTCCCACGGGAGCGTGGACAGGATGCCCTCGACGGTGTCCGGGGGCGGGGTGTCGTCGCCGGCCGTGCCGAGGGCCGAGGCCAGGAAGGCGTACCGGTCGCCCAGGTGCGCTTCGGTGATCGCCCCCGCGCTCCACCACTCCAGCAGCTGGTCGCCGAGCGGCATGAAGCTCTTGTTCCGCTGCAGGTGGAGGTTGTGGCCGAAGACCAGGGCCGGGCCGCGCTCGGCGACGGCACGCAGGTTGGCGGCCATCATCGCGTCCCGCAGGGCCGACAGCCGGGTCCACCGTGCCGGGGACGCGTCGGCCATCCAGTGGTGGTAGCGGAGCAGGCCGGTGGCGGTGCGCCCGTACAGTGCCGCCCGCTCCCTGTCCTCCGCGCTCAGCCGCGGCGCCTGCGTGTCGAGCAGCGCCACCAGGTCGTCGGCGATCAGTCGCAGCCGCTGGGCGTCGGCCGACTGGCCGATCGACTGGGACGGGTCCATGACCGTGGCCTCGTTCGACCACCGGTCGTCCGGGCCCAGCAGCGTGTCGAGGGTTTCCCTGGTGCAGGGCAGCGGGCCGTCGAGGAGGGCGTAGAGGGCGGTGAGCGCCTGGCGCGGGCTCGCCGCCCAATACTCCAGCGGGCCGTCGAAGCCGAAGAACCGGAGCTTTTCGTCATGCTCCTCGTTGTACGCCCGCATCCAGCGTACGAGGTCGCGGTTGGCCGGTGACGCGCCGAAGCCGTGGCTGAAGCCGCGTTCCATGACGTCATCGAGCGTGTCCGCGCCCGTCGTGATGTAGTCGTCCACCACGAGGCCCATGAGACAGTCGCTCTCGATGGCGAACGAGCGGTAGCCCTCGTGCTCGACCAGATGCCGGAAGATCTCGTTGCGCAACTCGCCCAGCTCCCCCACGAAGTGCCTGGCCTCGCCCAGGCCGAGCAGCAGGGGCTTGGCGGGAAGCGACCGCAGGAACGCCGAGACGCCCGCGCCATTGAGCGGCCGGGCCGTGTCCTTGATATCCATACCTTCAACGGTATCGCTGAACATTCGGTGTAAACTTTTCGATGGAAATCCCCGATCTCATCGCGATGGACCTTCAATCGGTGATGCATTCATGAGGCCGGTGGACCTGGCGCGCGAGCACGGCCTGTCCACCCAGGCGATCAGGAACTACGAGGACGCCGACATCCTGCCCGCCGCCGAACGCACCGTCCACGGCTATCGCACCTATACGCCGCTGCACGCGCAAGCCCTGCGCGCGTTCCTCGCCCTCGTGCCCGGGCACGGTCACCAGACGGCAACGTCGATCATGCAGGCGGTCAACCGGGGTGCCACCGAGGACGCGCTGCGGCTCATCGACGAGAGCCACGGCCAGCTCCTCGACGACCGCCGCACCCTCCAGGCTGTCGAAGCCGCGCTCCGCGATCTGGCGCCCGTGCCGCAGGAGCGCGGCGACACGTTCATCGGCCCCCTGGCCGGGAGGCTCGGCATCCGCCCTGCCACCCTGCGCAAATGGGAGAACGCCGGGCTGGTCCGGCCGCGCCGCGACCCGCGTACGGGCTACCGGATCTACAGCGCGGCCGACGTACGGGACGCCCGGCTGGCCCACCAGCTCAGGCGGGGCGGCTACCTGCTGGAGCAGATCACCCCGCTGATCGCTCAGGTCCGCTCCGCCGGAGGCGTCGCCCCGCTGGAGTCGACCCTGCGCGACTGGCGGGCCCGCCTGTCCGCCCGGGGCCGCGCCATGCTCAAGGGCGCCGCCGACCTGGACGCGTACCTCTGCGCCCGCGACCCCTGAGGCCGAGTCAGCACGGGGTCACTGGAGTGGATGTCACGCGTCCTCAACGATGGGCGGAAGTTACCATGCGCATGCCAGCGGCCGATCGCATGTTGGTGATCTTCAGGTCCGTCTCACTGATCACCCTGCGGTTCCTCCGCCAGGAGGCGATCGACCTCATCCGTGTCGTTGTCCACCTCGAGGCTGTCGTTCCCGCGTTCGGAGTATTCCTGCTCGCTGAAGACCGAGACGTACACGTAGTCGTCCAGGCCGCGTTCGGCCGCGAGCCGGTTCGCCTGTGTGCCCAGGGTGTGCGTCAGCTCCGCCGACCAACCGTCGGCGTCTGCTCCGTTCATCACCACGATCGCGCGCAGGGCAGCCTCATCGGCGCTGTCTCTGTACGGCTCCACGATCACGTTGCTGATCGCCAGCTCTCCAGGAACGTCGATATCGCGAATCGCCGCGGCAAGCTCGGGCAACGCTTCGTCCTGACGTTTAGTGCTCATGACGCCCATTCACACCCTTACCAACGCAGTCACCCGGCGGTAAGGCACCGCCAGTGTGCCAGCTGACCGGGCGTACTCGGCTGGACGTTGGAGATCTCCGCGTTCGTCGCGGTCCGATACGCAGGCGTTAGGAGGGGATTTCGCGCCATCTGTTGGTGATGGGGAGGCGGCGGTCGCGGCCGAAGTTCTTCGGGGTGATCTTCGGGCCCGGCGGATACTGCCTGCGCTTGTACTCGGCCAGGTCCACCAGCCGGATGACCCGGGTCACCAGGTCGGGGTCGTGGCCCGCGGCGATCAGCTCGTGGGAGCCCAGGTCCTTCTCGACGTAGTCGTCCAGCAGCCGGTCGAGCACCTCGTAGGGCGGCAGCGAGTCGGTGTCGCGCTGGCCGGGCCGCAGCTCGGCGCTCGGCTCCTTGGTGATCGAGTTGTCCGGAATCGGCCGCTCGGCCCGGAGCAGGAAGGACGGGTCGGTGTGCTCGTTGCGCCACCTGGCCAGCTCCCACACCATCGTCTTCGGCACGTCCTTGATCGGCGCGAAGCCGCCGGCCGAGTCGCCGTAGAGGGTGGAGTAGCCGGTCGCCAGCTCGCTCTTGTTGCCGGTGGTCAGCACCAGGTGGCCGTGCTCGTTGGACAGCCCCATCAGGATCATGCCGCGGACACGGGCCTGGAGGTTCTCGGCCGCCAGCCCGGACAGGTCGATCTCCTTCTCGAAGGCGTTGACGATCTCCGCGATCGGCACCACCTGTGAGTGGATGCCCTGCCTGTTCACCAGCTCCTCGGCGTCGCTCACCGAGTGGTCGGAGGAGTAGCGCGACGGCATCAGTACGACGTGCACCCGGTCGGGGCCGATCGCGTCGGCGGCGATCGTCGCGGTCAGCGCGGAGTCGATGCCGCCCGACAGGCCGAGGATCACCGACTGGAAGCCGTTCTTGGCCGCGTAGTCGCGCACCCCCAGCACCAGGGCCGAGTAGACCTCGGCGGGCAGGTCCAGACGCTCGGCCGGTGAGGGCGGCTCGGGAGCGTAGGGCTCGACGGGCTCGTCCGACAGGACAATCCGGTCCACCGTGATCGTGGTGCCGTCGCCGGCGTCGTAGGGGTACGTGCCGGGCTCGGCGTCCGAGACCGGCAGGTCGAGGTCGACGGTGAGCAGTTCCTCGCGGAACTGCCCCGCCCGGGCGACCGGGCGGCCCGCCGCGTCCACCACGATGGAGTCGCCGTCGAAGACCAGCTCGTCCTGCGCGCCGACCTGGTTGACGTAGACGAGCGCGCAGCCGGCCTCACGCGCCCTGCGCGCGCACAGCTCCAGCCGTACGTCGTCCTTCTCCTTCTCGTACGGCGAGGCGTTCGGCACCACGAGCAGCCCGGCGCCGGCCTGCCCCACGACGGCCACCGGCCCGCCGTCCTGCCAGAGGTCTTCGCAGACCGCGATGGCGACGTCCACCCCGTGCAGCCGGAAGATCGGCAGCCGGTCGCCGCGGACGAAGTAGCGGTACTCGTCGAACACGCCGTAGTTGGGCAGGTGGTGCTTGGCCGTGCGGATGACCACCTCGCCCCGGTAGAGGAGCGCGGCCGCGTCGAGCGGCGCGCCCTTGGGCTGGCCGACGCGCGGCGCGAGGCCGGCCCGGTCGACGTAGCCCACCACCACCGGAAGGTCGCCCAGGCCCTCCTCTCGTAGCCGGACCGCCGTCTCCTCCAGGGTCCTGATGCTCGCGTCCACGAAGGAGGTGCGCAGCACGAGATCCTCGACCGGGTAGCCGGTGAGGACCATCTCGGTGAACACCACCAGATGCGCGCCCCGGTCGGCGGCGTCGCGGGTCCAGGCGACCACCTTGCCGGCGTTGCCGGCGAGGTCGCCTACGGTCGGGTTCGTCTGGGCCAGGGCGATCCGCAGTTGTGCCACGCGACAAGACTAGTACGGCCTGATTTTTTGTCGTTCAAGCGACGAAAGCGGAAAAGGACGCCGCCTCCGCCTGGCCTGCGCACACCTGAAGGTCTCCGCTGCGACCGGCGGGGCCTTCTTCGCGTTTCAGGAAGGTTTCGGGCTCTTGACAGGAGGATGGCCACGCCCCACTATCTTCACCACTAACTTTATTTCTAAAGAAAGTACTCTCACATGGCAGGCACGGACCGCGGCGACCTCACCAGGACGGCGATCCTCGCCCTCCTGGGCACGGTCGGCCCGCTGAGCCGCAGCGAGATAGCCCGCGAGTTGGATCTCAGCCCGGCCACCGTGACGCAGCTCACCAAGGAGCTCATCCGGCACGGAATGCTGGAGGAGCTGGACCTCAAGCCGTCGCGCGGCGGACGTCCGGCCCAGCGGCTCGGGCTGGTGGGCAGCGCCGGGCGGGCGCTCGGCGTGAAGGTGACGGCCGACCACCTGGTGCTGGTGGACGTACGGCTCGACGGCGAGGTGCTCGGCTCCTGGGAGACGCCCCACGACCCGGCGGCGCCCGACGCCCTGGACCACCTGGCGGGCGCGGTGGAGTCGGTGGTCCGCGAGATCTCCGGGGTGCCGCCGCTGCTGGGGGTCGGGGTCGGGGTGCCGGGCAGCGTGGACGACCAGGCGGTCGGCACGGTCAACGCGCCGACGCTCGGCTGGCAGGCCATGCCGGTGGGCGACCGGCTGCGCCGCCGGCTCAACCTGCCCGTCCTGGTCGAGAACGACGTGAACGCGCTGGCCGCGGCCGAGCGCCTGTACGGCCGGGGGCGCACGCACCGCGACTTCCTCGTGCTGACGATCGGGCGCGGCGTCGGCGCGGCGATCGTCGCGGACGGCCGCGTCTACCGGGGCGCCCGGGGCGGCGCGGGCGAGTTCGGCCACCTGCCGGTGGACCCCGAGGGCCCGCTGTGCGGCTGCGGCGCCCGGGGCTGTCTGGAGGCGTTCGTCGGCTCGGCGGGCCTGCTCGCCGCCGCCCGCGCCAGGACGGCCCGCCCCGAACCGGACACGCGCGACCCGCTCGGGGCGGTGGCCGCGCTCGGAAGGGCCGCCGAGGGCGGCGACGCGATCGCGCGCGAGGTGTTCGCCGAGGCCGGGGCGATCCTGGGCCGGACCACGGCGGGGCTGATCAACGTGGTGGACCCCGAGGTCGTGGTGGTGCTCGGCGAGGGCACGGCCGACTGGCCGCTGTGGCGGACCGGCTTCGAGCCGGCGCTCCGGGCGCAGCTGTATCCGGGGCGGCGCGACATCTCCGTCGAGGTGGAGAGCTGGGACGACACGAGCTGGGCCCAGGGAGCGGCGGCGTTGGTGCTGGCCACCCCGTTCGACTCCGCCGGAGCGGCGGGCGAGCAGGGCCGCCTGGTCCGCGCCCGCCTGATCGGAGCCGCCCCATGAGCGTCCGGCAGGCCCTTCCCGAGACCCCGCCCAAGCCGCGGGTCACCCACGAGAGCCCGAAGCGGCGCGGCAGGTGGCGCTACGCCGGCACGGTCGCGGTGTTCCTGCTGCCGAGCCTGGTGCCGCTGACCCTCTACACGCTGATCCCGATGGTCGGCTCGTTCTGGACCAGCCTGCACGAATGGGACCTCATCACCGACATGCGGTGGGTGGGGCTCGGCAACTACATCGAGCTCATTGGCGACCCCGGCACCAGGGCCGCGTTCCTGCACACGCTGTACTTCATCGCCGGCTACCTGCCGCTCGTCTACCTCGGCGGCCTGGGCCTCGCGGTGCTGCTCAACCGGGCGATGCCCGCGCGCGGCCTGCTGCGCGGCGTGTACTTCCTGCCGGTGATCACGAGCTGGGTGGTCGTCGCGCTGATGTGGAAGTGGCTGCTCAACCCGGCCAGCGGCATCGTCAACTGGGCGCTCGGCCTGGTCGGCGTGAGCGGGCCCGGCTGGTGGACCGACCCCGACTGGGCGATGCCGTCGATCATCCTCGCCTCGGCGTGGAAGGACCTGGGCTTCGTGATGATCATCCTGCTGGCCGGGCTGCAGGCGATCCCCCGCGAGTACCAGGAGGCCGCCATGGTGGACGGCGCCACGGCCTGGCGCAGGTTCCGGCACATCACGCTGCCGCTGCTGTCACCCTCGACGTTCTTCGTGGTGGTGATCTCGCTGATCAACGGCTTCCAGGTGTTCGACCAGGTCCAGATCATGACGGGCGGCGGGCCGGGCGGCGCGACGCAGGTGGTGGTCTCGCAGATCTACGACCTCACATTCCGGTACGGCAGGGCCGGCAGCGCCTCGGCGCTGTCATGGCTGCTGTTCGCGCTCGTGCTGCTCGTGACGATCGTGCAGATCCGGGGCCAGAGGCGGTGGGTCACCTATGGGTAAGGTCCTGCGTTTCCTGCTGGTGGGCCTCGGCGCGCTGGTCATGCTGTTCCCGTTCGCCTGGGCGGTGATCACCTCGATCACGCCGAGCGACGCCGTGCTGTCCGTGCCGCCCGACTTCACCCCCGAGGACGCGAGCCTGGACGCGTACGGCAGGCTGCTGGAGACGCTGCCGTTCTGGCGGATCGTGCTCAACAGCGCCTGGATCGGCGCCGCCTCCACCACGTTGCAGCTGGTCACCAGCGCGATGGCGGCCTACGCGTTCGCCCGGCTGCCCTTCCCCGGCCGGAGCGCGCTGTTCGCGGTCTACCTCGCGACGCTGATGATGCCGCTGCCGGTGCTGGTCGTGCCGCTGTTCATCGAGATGCGCATGTTCAACCTGGTCGACACGTACTTCGCGCTGCTCGCACCGACGATCGCCTCGGCGTTCGGCGTGTTCCTGCTGCGGCAGGCCATCAGCCAGGTGCCCCGGGAGTTCGACGAGGCGGCCGTGTTGGACGGCGCCGGACATTTCCGGATCTTCCGGTACGTGGTGCTGCCGCTGATCCGCCCGGCTCTGGCCACGTTCGCCATCTTCGGCTTCATGGCCAGCTGGAACAGCTACCTCTGGCCGCTGATCATCATCAGGTCGCCCGAGTTCATGACACTGCCGCTGGGCCTGGCAACCCTGCACGGCCAGTTCACCACGCAGTGGGACGTGGTGATGGCGGGCTCGGTCGTCAGCGTCGTCCCCATCCTCATCCTGTACGTCTTCGCGCAGAAGCACGTCATCGCCAGCGTCGCGCAGAGCGGACTCAAGTAAAGGAACCCCCCATGTCACGACACATCAAGATCGCCACCGCCGTCGCGGCGGCCGCGTTGCTCGCCTCCGCCTGCTCGCAGGGATCGGCCACCAAGGGCACCACCAGTGAGGGCGGTGGCAAGGTGACCCTGCGGTACTTCACGTTCTCGGCCGCGCCCGACCACGTGAAGGACCTCGACACGATCGAGAAGGCCTTCGAGAAGGAGAACCCGAAGGTGGACGTGGTCGTCGAGACCGCGCCCTTCGACCAGTACTTCACCAAGCTGCAGACCAGCATCGCGGGCGGCACCGCGCCGGACACGTTCGAGCTCAACTACGAGAACTTCGTCACCTACGCCAGCGCCGGCTCCCTGCTCGACCTCGCCACGGTGGCGGGCGACGGCGACACCTCGGTGTACGCCCCGGAGTCGCTCGACGCCTTCAAGCGGGACGGCAAGCAGTACGCGCTGCCCGCCTCCTTCTCCACGGTCGTGCTCTTCTACAACAAGGACCTGTTCGACAAGGCCGGGGTGGCCCCGCCCACCGCGGACTGGACGTGGGCCGACGAGCAGGCCGCCGCGGCGAAGCTGACCGACCGGAAGAAGGGCGTGTTCGGCGACTTCCAACCGGTGCAGTTCTTCGAGTTCTACAAGACGCTCAAGCAGGCGGGCGGAGAGTTCCTGTCGGCGGACGGCAAGAAGTCGGCGTTCAACAGCCCTCAGGGCGTCAAGGCCGCCAATTGGCTGGTCTCGAAGGTGGGCAAGACGATGCCGACCGAGGCCGAGATCGGCGGCACCGCCGACTACGACACGAACCTCTTCAAGTCCGGCAAGCTCGCCATGTGGCACAACGGCATTTGGCAGTTCGCGGGCCTGAAGGACGTGCCGTTCGAGTGGGACGTGGTCGTCGAGCCAGGTGAAACGGCCAAGGCCAGCGCGGTCTTCCACAACGCGGTGGCCGCCTCCTCGACCACCAAGCACGGCAAGGAGGCCTGGGCCTGGGCCCGCTTCCTGTCCGCCTCGGCCACCGCGGCCACCACCCGCATCCAGTCGTCGTGGGAGCTGCCGCCGGTCTCCGACCAGCAGGTGCTGTCCGGCTACCTCAAGGATCCCAAGCCGGCCAACCGGCAGGCGGTCTTCGACTCGCTCAAGTCCATCGCGCTGCCTCCGGTGATCAAGCGCCAGCAGGAGATGCAGGACGCGGTGACCAAAGAGCTCAGCGAGGCCGCGGCCGGGCGCAAGTCCGTGGAGGACGCGCTCAAGGCGGCCGCCACCGAAGTCGACGCGCTGCTCGGCTAGGCATTCCCCTTCTACGTACTCAGGAGAGATTCGTTGTCCCTCGTCGCGCACAGCCTCGACGTGATCAAGAGATTGCAGGCGCCTTCCGGGGCCTATCCGGCCTCGCCCACCTTCTCCGCCTACCGCGGCTACTCCTGGCTGCGCGACGGCGCGTTCATCGCCGAGGGGGTGAGCAGGCACGGCGACGTGGCCGGCGCGGACAACTTCCACGCCTGGTGCGCGCGGGTGGTAGGCGACCGCGCGGGCCAGGTGGACGTGCTGGTGTCCCGCGCGGGGCGCGACGAGGCGGTCTCGGCCGCCGAGATGCTGCCGACCCGGTTCACGCTGGACGGCGTCGACGGCGACGACGGCTGGTGGGACTTCCAGCTCGACGGGTACGGCACGTGGCTGTGGGCGCTGCGCGAGCACCGCGTCCGGCACGGCAGAGCGGTGCCCGGCGTCGAGAAGGGCGTCAGGACGGCGGCCCGCTACCTGACCGCGTTCTGGAACGTGCCCTGCTACGACTGGTGGGAGGAGCACGTCGAGCACCGCCACGTGGCAACCCTCGGCTCGATCCACGCGGGCCTGCGGGCCGCCATCGCGCTCGGCGTGCTGAGCGCGCCGGAGTCGGCGGCGGCGGCCGAGGCCGTCGAGGGCATCGCCGATCTCGTGGCGCGGGAGGGCGTCACCGACGGCGGGCACCTGCGCAAGTGGCTCGGCAGCGACGCGGTGGACGCGAGCCTGCTGGCCTGTGTGGAGCCGTTCGGGCTGTATCCGGCCGGGCATCCGGTCGGCGAGGCGACGGTCGCCGAGGTCGAGCGGCAGCTCGCCCGCGAGGGCGGCGTGTACCGCTACCTCGCCGACACCTTCTATGGCGGCGGGCGGTGGCCGCTGCTCGCCGGGTTCCTCGGCTGGAACCACGCCCGCGCCGGGCGGCGGGCCGAGGCGGCGCGCTACCTGGAGTGGATGGCGGCGCAGGCGACCCCCGAGGGTGACCTGCCCGAGCAGGCGTCCGACCTGATGCTGGCCCCGGATCGGCGGCAGGAGTGGCTGGACCGCTGGGGCCCGGTGGCCACGCCGCTGCTGTGGTCGCACGGCATGTACCTCGTCCTCGCCGACGAGCTGGGGGTGACGGCGTGATCCGGCACCGGCCCCACGGATCGGGGCATCCCTACGCGGAATCCGAGGATCAGCGCGTTCCGGCCAGGCCGCTGGACGGCGAACCTGTGGAGCTGCGGGTGCGCGCGTCGGCGCGGGTCGCCTCCGTCGTGTGCGACTGGGTCGTGGACGGAGCCGCGCCCGTCGAGCTGCCCCTGACCAGGCGGAACGCGGACGGCGCCGCGGTTGATCCCGCCGGGACGGACGCGGGCGACTCTGCGGGCAGCTCTGCGGGCGATTCCTCCGGAGCGGATGCGGGCGGAGCGGTGGACGGCGGGCATCTGGCCGCCGCCCAGGCGCGGGCCGCCGGCGCCGGGGCCGGTTCCTGGAGCGTGCGCACCCCCGCGCTTCAGGCCGGAAGCCGCTACGCCTACCGCTTCCGGGCCACGACCGGCGACGGCGCGAACCGCGCGAGCCGCTGGTTCGAGGTGACGGCGGCGAGCTGGTCGGACGCGGGCGGCACGCTGGAGGTCGCGGGCGCCGACCGGATCGTGCCGGGCAGCGTGCGCTGGCTAGCCGACGGCGACGGCCCGCTGCGGGTGCGGTTCGAGCTGGCACTGGAGCCGGAGGAGCACGTGGTCGGCTTCGGCGAGCGGTTCGACGCCGTGGACCAGCGGGGCCGCGTCCTGGACGCGGTGGTCTTCGAGCAGTACAAGGCGCAGGGCCGGCACGGGCGCACGTATCTGCCGATGCCGTACGCGATGGTCGTGGGCGGCCCGGCGAGCTGGGGCTGGCACGTCCAGACCTCGCGGCGGACCTGGTACGACGTCGGCGCGGCGCGGCCCGGCCGGATCGTCGTCGAGGCCGAGGCCGGTCCGGACGGCGAGCTGGGCGTGCGCTTCTATGGCGGCGAGTGCCCCGCGGACGTGCTGCGCGCCTTCCTCGACGACGTGGGACGCCCGGCCGAGCTGCCGTCGTGGGTGTTCCGGCTGTGGGCCAGCGGCAACGAGTGGAACACCCAGGAACGCGTGCTGGCCGAGATGGACCGGCACCGCGAGCACGGCATCCCGGTGGGCGCGCTGGTCATCGAGGCGTGGAGCGACGAGACGACGTTCACGGCGTTCCGCGGCGCCGAGTACGAGCCGTCCGAGGAGCCCCACAAGCTGGCCGACTACACGTTCCCCGCGGACGGGCCGTGGCCGGACCCCAAAGGCATGGTGGACGAGCTGCACCGCAGGGACGTCAAGGTGCTGCTCTGGCAGATCCCGCTGCAGAAGATGCGCCCCCATCCCCGCCACCAGGCCGCCGTGGACGCCCGGCAGCTCGTCGAGCGCGGGTACGGCGTGCGCGAGGCCGACGGCCGGCCCTACCGCAACCGGGGCTGGTGGTTCCCGCTCGGGCTCATGCCCGACCTGTCCTCTCAGGAGGTCCGCGACTGGTGGACGGCCAAGCGGCACTACCTGGTCGAGGAGGTGGGGATCGACGGGTTCAAGACCGACGGCGGCGAGCACGCCTGGGGCCATGACCTGCGCTATGCCGACGGGCGCGACGGCGCGGCGGGCAACGGGCTGTTCCCCGTGCACTACGCCCGCGCGTTCGGCGACCTGCTGCGCGCGTGCGGCAAGGCGCCGGTGACGTTCAGCCGGGCCGGGTTCGCGGGGTCGCAACCACACGGCGCCTTCTGGGCCGGGGACGAGGACTCGACCTGGGAGGCCTTCCGCTCCTCGATCAGGGCCGGGATCACGGCCTCGGCCTGCGGGATCGTCTACTGGGGCTGGGACCTGGCCGGCTTCTCCGGGCCCGTGCCGGACGCCGAGCTCTACCTGCGGGCGGCGGGAGCGTCGGCCTTCATGCCGATCATGCAGTACCACTCCGAGTTCAACCACCACCGCACGCCCATCAGGGACCGCACGCCGTGGAACATCGCCGCCCAGACCGGGGACGAGCGGGTGATCCCGGTGTTCCGGCGGCTGGCCGAGCTGCGGGAGCGGCTGGTGCCGTACCTGGCCGAGCAGGCGCGGGCGGCGACCGGCGGCGGCGCGCCGCTGATGCGCGGCCTGTTCTTCGACCACCCTGACGATCCGGAGGTCTGGCGGCATCCGCTGCAGTACAAGCTCGGCGACGCGCTGCTGGTCGCGCCCGTGACTGAGCCCGGCGTCTCGGAAATCTCCGTCTACCTCCCCGAGGGCGGCTGGATCGACGTCTGGACCGGGCGTGACCTGACCGGCGGGCGGACGGTGAGCCTGCCCGCGCCCCTCAACCGCCCGCCCGTCCTGTGCGCGGCGGAGCACTGGTCTCGCCTCTCGCCCGTATTCGCCGACTGAGACTCGTGTCCGCCGCCCTACACCTCCGCTCGCCGACTGAGATCCGCGTTCGCCGCCTGAGAGGAGCACACGGCTGCTGCTGACCCTGATCGGGCCGCGGGCCGCCGCGTTCGCCGCCTGAGAGGAGCACACCCCCGCACAACACCCAGCTCGAATGGAAGCGCGTCAAACGGCACCCCGACGAGCGTGCGCACTTCCAAGCGATGAAGGTCTTCGTACTCTTCGTGCGCGGCGGTCATGCTCGCAAGCCTACGCCGCAGGCTCAGGCAGTCACCTTTTAACGGAGAGTGGTTGTCACCTGGTCGGTGAGCTACTCCGGGTAACATCAGCGTGGTGAATTGGGGACTATTTACGGCATTTCTGCTCGCTGCGATGATCGTCCAGCTCAGCCCTGGACCGGGCATGCTCTTCGTGCTCGCCAACGGCATCACCGGCGGGCCGCGGGCCGGGATCGCGGCGGCCCTCGGCGCGGCCGCGGCGATGATCGTGCACACCTCGGCCGTGGCCTTCGGGGTCGCGGCGTTGTTCCAGGCGGCTCCCGCGGCACTCGAACTGCTGCGGTTCTGCGGCGCCGCCTACCTGGTGTGGCTCGCTCTGCGTGCCTTCCGTTCGCCCGTGCCGACGCCCGCCGCGGCGGCGGAGCGGTCCAGCGGGTGGCGGATCTTTGCCCGAGGCGCGGTGAACAACCTGCTCAACCCCAAGATCGTGCTCTTCTACCTGATCTTCCTGCCACAGTTCGCCGACCCCTCGATCGGTCACCTGCCCGCGCAGTTGTTCGTGCTCGGCCTGGCGCTGCTGCTGATCGGCCTCGGTGCCGACGTGGCCATCGGCGCGGCGGCGGGGAAGGTGGGCCGCCTGCTCCGTCGCCGCCCATCGGTGGGGCGGCTCATCAACAGAGCCGCCGGGACGATCTACGGCGTCCTCGCCGTCCGGCTCGCCGTCGGCGACTAGCACCCCGGTCCTCGGACAGATGGCGCCCGCCTCGCCACCGTCTTGGTCCGTCCGGGCGGCTAGAGCACCGCCCCGGGGGTGACCAGGCCGGACTCGTAGGCGGCCACGACCAGCTGGGCCCGCTCGAACAGGCCGAGGTGGTCGAGCAGCGCCGCCACCTCCCGCGAGACGACCGGCTCCGTGAGGCAGAGGGTCTGCGCGATCTGCCGGTTCGTCAGGCCGCGGGCGACGAGTTTGAGCACGTCGATGCGCTCGTCGGAGAGCCCGGCCAGCTGTGGGGGAGAGGCCGGGTCGGTCCGGCCCGCGAACCCCGCGATGAGCCTCGTGGTGACCGCCTGGTCGATCAGCGCGTCACCGGCGGCCGCGGCCCGGATGGCGGCCACGAGCTGCTCGGGCGGCGAGGTCTTCAGCACGAAGCCGCTCACCCCGGCCCGCAGCGCCGCGTAGAGGTTCTCGTCGCTGCCGAACGTGGTCATCATGATCACCTTGGGCGGGTGGTCGTCGGCCAGGATCCGGCGCGCCGCGGCCAGGCCGTCCAGGCGCGGCATCTGGATGTCGAGCAGCACCACGTCGGGCCGGACCGCCCGCACGGCCGCGATCGCCTGCTCGCCGTCGGCCGCCTCGCCGACCGGCTCCAGTCCCGCCTCGCCGCTCAGCACGGCCCGGAGCCCGGCGCGTACCAGGGCCTGGTCGTCGGCCACCAGCACCCGCAGGACCTCCACCGGGTCCTCCGCAGCGGGTGGGCTCGCCGGCGTGGGGACGTCCTCCACCCGCTGGGCCAGCATGTCGCTCTCCAGACGTTGCAGCCCGCTGGTCAGGTCCAGCCCCAGCTCGTCGCGCCAGATGGCGCGGGCCCGGCGCAGCGCGCCGAGCGCGTCACCCTGGCGGCCGGTCCGGTAGAGGCCCAGCGCGAGCAGCCGCCAGGCCTCCTCGCGCAGCGGATGGGCCGAGGCGTGCGCCTCCAGGTCGGCCACCAGCGCGGTCGCCCGCCCCAGCGCCAGCCCCGCGCCGGCGCGCCGCTCGACGGCGACCAGCCGCAGCTCCTCCAGCCGCCCCGCTTCGGTGGACGCCCACGTCAGGTCGGCGAACTCGGCCAGCGCGGGCCCCCGCCACAGACCGAGCGCGGTGTCCATGGCCTCCCACACCGTCGCGGCCGGGCCGTCGGACTGCACGAGGCTCTCGAACCGCCACGCGTCGACCTGCTCGGCCGAGGCCCGCAACGCGTAGCCGGGCGCGGCCGACACCAGCACCTCCGCCTCCTCGCGCGGCGCCCGGCCGGGTTCGAGCGCCCGGCGCAGCCGCGAGACGTAGCCCTGGATGGTCGACAGCGCCTGGGCGGGCGGGTCGCCGGGCCAGAGCTCGTCGATGAGCGTGGTGACGGGCACGGCCCGGCCACCGGCGACGAGCAGGCGCGCGAGCACCGCTCGTTGCCGCTGGCCGCCGAGTTCGAGCGGGGCCCCGTCGGCCCAGGCCTGGAACGGTCCCAGTGCGGTGAAGGTCAGCATGGCAGGGTAAAG
The DNA here is from genome assembly GCF_040649575.1 of Nonomuraea sp. NPDC048916. Lineage (NCBI taxonomy): Bacteria > Bacillati > Actinomycetota > Actinomycetes > Streptosporangiales > Streptosporangiaceae > Nonomuraea > Nonomuraea sp. NPDC048916. The sequence continues at coordinate 167,214 of NZ_JBEZFS010000023.1, read as the reverse complement.
CGTAGGGCCGAACGGTGTTCGGGGCATATGGCGCTTTTCTACAGCGGCAGGTCCGCGTAGACGGCGGTTCCCCCTTCCGGAGCCGGCCGGACCACGCAGGTGCCGCCCAGTTCGGCCGCGCGCTCGCGCATCGAGGCCAGCCCGACGCCCGGCCGCGCGTCCGGCGGCAGCCCGATCCCGTCGTCGGTGACCGTCACCCGCAGCGTTTCGGCACGTTCCAATCTGACGGTGACGCCGGTGGCGGAGGCGTGCTTGCGGACGTTGGTGAGCGCCTCCTGCACGATCCGGTACGCCGCCACCTCCACCGCCGCGGGCAGCCCGTCCAGGTCGCCGGCCACCTCCACGGGCGTCCCGGCCAGCTCCTCGACGGCCCCGGCCAGGCCCAGCTCGTCGAGAGCCGGGGGACGCAGGCCGTACACGAGTTGCCTGATGTCGCCGCTGACGATGTCCATGCCCGCGCGGAGCTCGGCCAGCAGGAGCTCGGCCTGTTCGGGAGAGCTGCGCAGCGACAGGCGCGCCGCGTTGATCGACATGGCCATCCGGCTGAGCGACTGGCCGAGCCCGTCGTGCAGGTCGCGGCGCAGCCGCCGGCGTTCCTCCTCGCGAGTCGCCAGGATCCGCTCCCGCGAGCGCTGCAGGGCCGCGGTCAGGCGTACGGCGTGCGCCGCGTCGGCGATGTGCGGAGTGAGCGTCGTGATCACCCGCTCGTCGTGGGCGGCCGGGAAGGCGCGCCGGTCCGTCGGCCCGATCAGCAGCAGCCCGACCGGTTCCCCGTGCCAGACCAGCGCGATCGTCCGGTCGGCCCGGTCGAGTGAGCCGGACACGGTCGTGGTGCCGTCGAGCTCGACGGCCACGCCGGTCACGGCCAGCCCCTCGCGCAGCACGTCGAGCGTGCCGAGCAGCCCGTGACCAGGGTCGGTGTGCTGCAGGCGGTGCTTGAGCCGCTCGGCCAGCGCGCTCGGGTCACCGGTGCTGCCGTAGAGCAGGCGGTCGACGCCGCGCTGGAACAGTCGGCGGATCGGCCGCAGGAACGCCCCGGCGAACAGCGCCGCCGCGAGCCCGGCGATCGGGTCGACCTCCGACAGGAACACGCTGGACGCACCGCTCGCCGCGAGGTAGACGCCCGCCACCACGGCCACCAGCCCGGTGCCGACCAGCGCCCGGCTGATCAGCGTGTCGATGCCGAACAACCGGTAGCGCAGCACCGCCACCGCGATCGCCGCCGGGATCAGCGGGATGGCCAGCGAGGCCACCCACCAGATCGGGTCGCCCAGCATCCACGGGATCAGCAGCCCCGGCAGCGTCACGAGCAGCCAGAGGAGCTGGCGCCGCTCGATCGGGCCACCGTGCCTGAACCGCACGGCCAGCGACGCGAACGACATCGCCATGCCGGCCGCGACCAGCCAGTGCGCGACCTCCCTGACGCCGCGCTGCTGCGTGAAGACGCCGATCCAGTCGAGCGCCTGACCGCAGACGGCCAGCACGATCACCCACCGCCACCGGCGGGACAGCAGCCTGCCGACCGGGTAGAGCAACGGCAGCAGCACGCCGAGCGTGAGCTCGCAGACATTCCAGGTGAGGCCGACGATCATCACCCGCACCGGCGGTCCGCCCTCGAACAGCGTGTGGAGGTTGGCCGACAGGATGTTGGCCGCCGCGCTCAGCCCGCCGGCCAGCAGCAGCCAGCCGATGACCAGCCGCGGCCGCTGGTGGACGAGGAGCAGCCCGAACAGCGGGAAGGTGACGCCGGCCATGTCCTCGGGCGCGAACGGCAGCGGTGTGTACGCCGGGGGCGGCAGCCGCGTCGTCACCCAGACGTTGACGAGTTCGAAGGCGATGGCGAGCGCGGCGATGGCGGCCGCCACGCCTCGCGCCAGACCTGCGTGGCGCATCTCACCCGTCCTCTCAGCCTCTTGGCTGGGAGGAAACTACCGGGTGATTGCCAACAACGGATCAACGCCCGTTCAACGCCGCCTGATCGCCGGGCCGAGCGCGAGCATGCCGACCGCCGAGACCAGGCCGATCCCGCCGACCGTGAACCAGAGCGCCTGCTGCCCGATCTCGAGGAGCGCGCCGCCGAGCAGCGGCGCCAGCATCGCGGCCGCCGACCAGGCGAAACCGAACAGTCCCGAGTAGCGCCCGCGCAGGTGGGCCGGGGCCAGCGCGGCGACGATCGTGCCCGCGATCCCGGCCGTGACGATCTCTCCCGCCGTCCACACGGCGATGGTGACGGCCAGCCAGCCCGTGGTGGTGACGAACGCGGTCAGCGCGAAGCCCGCGCCCATGACGAACAGCCCCAGCGCGAACGTCCTGGACGGGTCGCGGCGGCCCAGCCAGCCCGACACCAGCGGCTGCACGATGACGATGAGCACGCCGTTCAGCGCCATGGCCATCCCGAACCGGTCGGTGGACAGCCCGACCACCGAGGTCATCGCGATCGGCAGCATGGTGAACGTCTGTGAGTACACCAGCGCGTTGCCCAGCACGACCAGGGTGAAGCCGAGCATCAGCCGGTCGCGCAGCACCACGCCGAACCCGCCGCCCGTATCCTGCCGGGTGGCGGGCCTGGTCTCCGGGATCGCCCGCCAGACCAGCACGGCGAAGATCACGCAGGTGACCGCGTTGATCCAGAACAGCCAGGTGAACCCCAGCCGGGCCAGCCAGCCGCCCGCCGTCATGCTGAGCGCGTACCCGAGGTTGATCGCCCAGAACAGCAGCCCGTACGCGCGGGGCCGCTCCGCCGGCGAGACGAGGTCGGCGACCAGGGCGTTGGACGCGGGCCGGTAGGCGTCGATCACCACGCCCAGCGCGAACATGGCCCCCATGATCGCGGGCAGCGAGGTGCTGTAGCCGAGCGCCACCATCGTCACCGCGGTGGCCAGCATGCCGCCCGCCAGCGTGGCCCGGCGGCCGATCCGGTCGGTGAGCACCCCCGCCAGCAGCTGCGAGATCAGCGACCCCGCGCCGAACACCGCCATCACCACGCCCGCCGTCGCCAGCGGCAGGCCGCGGGCCTGGGTGAGGTAGACGCCGGTGAACGGCATCACCATGGTGCCCAGGCGGTTGACCAGCGTGCCGCCCCACAGCGCCCAGAACGGGCGGGGCAGTCCACCCAGCTGAGAACGGAGGAAACCGGGCTTTCCGGCGAGAGTCGTCGTCACGGGGACAAGGGTGATGTGTCCCGTTTCGACCCGCGAATGATTTAGTGCAGACTAAACCGTATGTCGGTGATCTGGACGTTGAGACCGGAGGACGTGGCCCGGATCAGGTTCGCGTTCTCGCCGATGTGGGAGCTGGCGGCCAGCCTCCGCACGCTGCGCGACCCCGCCCGGCAGGCCGTCCACCTGCCGTGGATCAGGTCCGTGCGGTCCCGCCTGGCCGGGCTCGACCTGGCCGAGCTGTTCGCGCTCGTCCCGCCGTCCGGCTACCTGGCCGACTTCCTCACCCCGCCGCCCGACACCCCCTGTCCCGACTTCGCCGCCGAGCTTGACCGGGTACGGCGCACGCCGCCCGCTCAGGCCTCGCGGGAGGCCGGCCGCGTCGTGGGCGCAGACCCCGCCGTGATCGAGCGGTTCAGGAGCGATCCGGAGGCGGGCGTGGCCAGGGTGGCCGACGCCCTGGAGGCGTACTGGGAGGCGTGCTTCGCGGAGTTCTGGCCGCGGGTCCACGCGCTGCTGGAGCGCGACGTGCTGCGCAGGTCGCGCCGGCTGGCCCGGGGCGGGGCGCGGGAGCTGTTCGCCGAGCTCGACCCGGCCGTGGTGTGGACGGGCGAGCGGCTGGTCGTCGACCGGCCCTGGTGCACCGACGCCGGGCTGCACGGCGACGGGCTGGTGCTGGTGCCGAGCGCGTTCTACTGGCCGTCGGTGGCCGTGATGTCGGCCCCCTACCAGTCGATGCTCGTCTACCCGGTGCTCGGCGTGGGCGGGCTCTGGGAGAACGGGCCGCCGCCCGCGCCGGGCGCGCTGGCGGCCCTCATCGGCAGGAGCAGGGCGCAGATCCTGCTCGCGCTGGTCGAGCCGAGCACCACCTCCGCGCTGGCCCACCGGATGGCCGTCACCCCCGGCGCCGTCAGCCAGCACCTGCGCGTGCTCAGCGGCAGCGGGCTCGCCGTGGGGATGCGCGTCGGCAGGGAGGTCGTCTACCGGCGCACCTCCACGGGCGACGCGCTCGCCGCCGGCCCGCCCTGACCCGGCCCGCTCACGCGTACCGGGCCGACTCCATCAGCCAGTCGAGGTGGGCGCGCGGCGCGGCGAGATAGGCGCAGGCCACCTTGCTGACGTCTCTGGCCGTACGCGGGCCGAACGCGTCGAGCGGCAGCCGCCTGGCCGCCTCACGCATGTCGCCGCAGCGCTCGGTGATCCGGTCGAGCACCCAGGCGACGGCCTGCCGCTGGCTCAGGCCCAGCTCGTGCATGGCGATCACGACCAGGTTGTGACCGTCGCCGTGTTCCTTCGGCCGCGAGGCCACGTCGTTGCACCAGGCCGTCACGTCGTTGCAGGCGTCGACCAGCTCCCGCCACGGCTCGCAGCCGTGCAGCCACGGCGGCACCTCGACCCGCAGGCACGGCTCGACCAGGTCGTAGAGGTAGGGGCCGACCGTGGCCCGGCGCAGCGCCGGATACTGCTGCAACGTCGGGATCCGGCCCGCCGCCCGGTTGGCCGCCTCCAGCCGGCAGGCGTCGTGCTGGCGCTGCAGGTTGACCGCGAACCTGGCCCGCCACAGGTCGCTCATCCGGGCGCTCGTCACCCGCCACAGATCGGCGAAGGCCGCCTCCAGCGGGTGCGACGAGGCGCCCGCCAGCATGCCCTGGAAGATCTCCAGCCGGCCCTGCCCCTCGTCCATCTCGTCGTTCAGATGGAACAGCCACGTCAGCCACTGCGCGAACAGGGCCGCCGCGGCGGCGTCGAACCCGGCGAACGCCCGCCCGGCGATGCGGTGGAAGCCGACCCCCGGATCGGCCCGCAGCCCCGTGCGGCGCGCCCAGTCGATGACGGCCGCCTCGATCGCGTAGACCGCGGGGTGCATGCGGCACGGCGCGGCCATCGCCGGCACCCGCTCGGTGAGCGGCAGCAGCGCCCAGGCCGCCGGGCCGCCGGTGCGGGGGGCCGGCGGTCTCCAGTGCAGCACGGACCGCAGCGCGGTCCTCACGGAGGTGATCACGTCGGTGCTCATAGCGGCCCGAAGAGCCAGTTGCCCGCCGCGCCGGGGTCGTCGCTCACGTAGAACTGCCACGCCGCGAGAACCAGATCGTCCACGGTGAGCACGCCTCTGCCCGCCCGGTCGAGCCGGTCGAACGCCTCGTCCACGTCGTCGTAGGCGGTGCCGTAGGCGCTCAGCAGCATCCGGAACTCCCGCGGCCCGATCAGCCCGTCGCCGTCGCCGTCGCAGAGCTCGGCCACCGCCTCCATGGCCGGGCGGAACACCGGGTCGTAGCGGTCACCCGAGACGAACGCCTTCTCCATGCCGACACGGAACTCCTCCCGCGAGATGCGGGAGTAGCCGTCGCGGCCGAGGGCCTCCATCAGGGCCGACCAGATCGCGTCGAACCCGCCGCCGAGGCTGCTGCCGATGACCGAGGTGGGCGACTCGCCGAACCCCACCAGGATGCGGGCGCCCAGCCCCAGCAGGTCCTCGCGCTCGATGAGGCCCTTGCCGCCCGCGTCGATGTGGTCGAAGGCCCGATCGAGCTTGTGATTGAGCAGGTCAGTAGCCACCAATGCCTCCCCGAGACTGACTGCTTGATCACAGTAGGTCGGGCCGGACGGTTTGTCAGCGAGGCTCGCACCGGCACCCCTCGTAACCTGTGCGAAACACGGACACGGCATCCTGATAGGAGACCAGCACTGTATTCACAAGGGGATGCCTTGGACCGCCAGCAGGAGTTCGTGCTCCGCACACTCGAGGAACGCGACATCCGGTTCATCCGGCTCTGGTTCACCGACGTGCTCGGCTTCCTCAAGTCGGTGGCGATCGCGCCGGCCGAGCTCGAGGGCGCCTTCGCCGAGGGCATCGGCTTCGACGGCTCGGCCATCGAGGGGTTCGCCCGCGTCTACGAGGCCGACATGCTGGCCAAGCCCGACCCGGCGACGTTCCAGATCCTGCCCTGGCGCAGCGAGACGCCGGGCGCCGGGCGCATCTTCTGCGACATCCTGATGCCCGACGGCTCCCCGTCACACGCCGACCCCCGCTGGGTGCTCAAGCGCGCGCTCGCCAAGTGCGCCGACATGGGCTTCACCTTCTACACCCACCCGGAGATCGAGTTCTTCCTGCTGAAGAACCGCCCCGAGCCGAGCCAGCGGCCGGAGCCCATCGACTCCGGCGGCTACTTCGACCACACCCCCCACAGCTCCGGGCACGACTTCCGGCGCCAGGCGATCATGATGCTGGAGTCGATGGGCATCTCGGTCGAATACAGCCACCACGAGGGCGCCCCCGGCCAGCAGGAGATCGACCTGCGCTACGCCGACGCGCTGACCACGGCCGACAACATCATGACCTTCCGCCTGGTCATGAAGGAGGTCGCGCTGGAGCAGGGCATCTGGGCGTCGTTCATGCCCAAGCCGTTCACCGAGCACCCCGGCTCCGGCATGCACACGCACATGTCGCTCTTCGAGGGCGACCGCAACGCCTTCTACGAGGCCGGGGCCGACTACCAGCTGTCCAAGATCGGGCGTTCGTTCATAGCGGGCCTGCTCAGGCACGCCGCCGAGATCACGGCCATCACCAACCAGTGGGTCAACTCCTACAAGCGGCTGTGGGGCGGGGCCGAGGCCATCGCCGGCCAGGGCGGCGAGGCGCCGTCCTATGTGTGCTGGGGCCACAACAACCGGTCCGCGCTCGTCCGGGTGCCCATGTACAAACCCCACAAGGGCGGCTCGACCCGGATCGAGTTCCGGTCGCTCGACTCGGCCTGCAACCCCTACCTGTCCTTCGCGCTGATCCTGGCGGCCGGACTGAAGGGCATCGAGGACGGCTACGAGCTCCCGCCCGCCGCCGAGGACAACGTGTGGACCCTGACCAGCGCCGAGCGGCGGGCCCTCGGCATCCAGCCGCTGCCGGGCTCGCTGGACGAGGCCATCGCGGTGATGGAGCGCAGCGAGCTGGTGGCCGAGACGCTGGGAGAGCACGTCTTCGACTTCTTCCTGCGCAACAAGCGCACCGAGTGGCGCGAATACCAGCGCCACGTCACCGAGTACGAACTGGGCCGCTACCTGCCGGTGTTGTAGGCCCCGGCCGGCGGACGGCCTGAACGTGGAGCTCGTTCTCATGGAGGGTGCGGGCCATCATCCGGATGCCCTCGCCGGTCAACTGGAGGTTGCCGTACAGCCGTCCGCAGGCCTGCCGGAGCAGATCGGTGAGCCCGTCCGTGGCCATGCCGATGTCACTGCCTGCCCATGCCGTCTCACCAGCGCCGCGCACGACAGCGAACGTAGTTGGGGTGTGCCGCCGGAACTCGGCTGAGACGTCCAGGAGGTGTCGCCCCGCCTCGTCCAACGGCCCAGGGTCGAATCGAAGACCGGTACTCATCTTCCTGCTCCTACGGCGGTGTCCCGTTTCGATCGCCGATCTTAGCGATCATGAACGGCTCTATCGAGACCCGTGGAGTTGGAGCATGCGGACGGTCCGGACAGGACGCGGCAGCGACTGGAACGTCCCGCAGTCCCGGGCCCGTCGCCCTCCGTGCAGGATATTGGTCCACTTTAGGTGGTTATGTGTTTTTTGTCCTGTTCGCTGGGCAAGGCGAAATGGACGAGGGGCATGAGCTTCCGTCGATGATCGGGCGGGCCTCGAGAGGCCGCCCACCAAGGACGGTGACCATGAAATGCGGAGGGAAGGTGGCGCTTGCCGTCGCCGCCGGATACTACTTCGGACGCCGCCGCAAGCTGCGGGCGGCAGCCGCCATGGCCGTGGCCGGTGTGGCCGGTGGGCTGAAGGCGGGCAAGAGCGGATTGCTGCAGAAGGGGATGCAGGCACTCGGCTCGCCCGAGCTGACCGAAGCCACCGACCGCCTCCGCGGTGATCTGCTCGACGCCGGCAAGGCCGCGGCCGTGGCGGTGACGAGCAAGCAGATCAACGCGCTCAGTGACGTCATTCACCAGCGGGCCGAGGGGCTACGGCATCCCGGCGCGCCCGGTGGGGAGACCGCCCCGAAGGCGCCTGAGACCGGCGCGGCCGGCGCGACCGAGGCGGGTGAGCGTCAGGAAGGCGAGCGGAAGGACGAGGCGCAGCCGCAGGACAAACAGGACGATCAGCCAGTGTCGCACGGCGAGCGGAAGGAATCGCCGGAGGCGGAGTCCGTCCCCTCCCAGCGTGGCGCTCCCGTGACGAGGTGACTCCAGATGACGGAGGACTCGAAGGAGACTCTTGGCGGCGCCGCCACGGCGCTCCCCCTGGACCGGCTGTCGAAGGAATGCCGAGACCTCGCGGGAGCCATAGGAGCCCGGATGCTGGGCTCGCTGACCGGCAAGGTCACGGGGATGACCGGCAGGCTGACCGACTACGCCGAGCGTGGCGGCGCACCCGGCTCGTCCGGCGAGGAGACCGCGCCGCACCCGTCCGGCGAGGAGAAGAGCGCGGAGGCGCCCGGGGAGGCTGCGAAAGGACCCGCGGAAGGACCGGCGGAAGGACCGGCGGGCAAACCGGAGGACGGATCCGGAGGATCGGAAGAGGGCCCGGAAGAGGGGACATCCTCGAAACCCGGTGTGCTCGGCCGGGCCGGGCGGGCGGTCAAGGGGGCGGTCAGCCGTGGCGGCCGGCCGGGTGGCCAATCGGGTAGAGGCAGAGCGGAAGGTGACAAGACCCGGGTGACCAACGTGGTCGAATCCATCGACATCGGCGCCCCGATCGACGTGGTCTACAACCAGTGGACGAGTTTCGAGGATTTCCCGAGCTTCATGAAGAAGGTCGAGAACGTGAAGCAGGAGTCCGAAGAGCAGCTGACGTGGAAGGCACAGATCTTCTGGTCACACCGGACCTGGAAGTCGGAGATCATCGAGCAGGTGCCCGACGAGCGGATCATCTGGCGTTCGGAGGGAGACAAGGGATACGTGGACGGCGCGGTGACCTTCCACGAGCTCGCGCCCAACCTCACCCGGGTCATGGTCGTCCTGGAGTACCACCCGAAGGGGTTCTTCGAGCACGTCGGGAACCTGTGGCGCGCTCAGGGCCGGCGTGCGCGACTGGAGATCAAGCACTTCGGGCGCCACGTCATGACGCAGGCCGTGCTGCATCCGGAGGAGGTCAAGGGCTGGCGAGGCGAGATCCATGACGGTCAGCTCGTGACCGATGAGGGATCCGAAACCGCGGACGCGGAGGAGTCCGAGGGCGAGGAGTCCGGGGGCGAACCGCCCGAAGGCGAGCAGCCCGAGGGGGACGTGTCCCAAGGCGATCGGCCCGAAGGTGAGCGCTCCGGCGAATCGCGGAGCGAGGCCGAGCACCTGGAGCCTCAGCCTCACTAGTGGTCTTCCCCGTGGCCGGCGCAGGGGGCCGGCCCGGCACGTGATCGTACTGGCCGTCCTTGGCGGTATCACCGTCCTGCCTGAGCCCATCCATCCGGGGGAGAGGACCAACGACATGCCTGATGAGCTGCCCGAGGCGGCCACGGATCTTTCGGGTCCGCTGGAGAAGGCGCCCGTACGGCCCGGCGAGTCACGCCCGGATGGGCTCGTGGATCCGGACGTCCTGCTCGACGTGCCCATGGTCCAGGTCGAACGGATCAACCTGGACGTGGAGGACCTGCGCGCGCGGGTCTCGCTCGAAGCCGACGTCCTCGATCTGCTGAGACTGCACGTGGGCGTGGACGTGACCCTCGGAAGGGTCAACCTCGAGATCTCCGGCGTGGAGGCCAAGGCGCTGCTGAAGGTCCGGCTCGACAACGTCGCCCTGATCATCCGGGACGTGCTGAAGACGATCGACAACAATCCCCAGCTGCTGAACAACCTCACGATGGGGGTGGCGTCGGCCGCCCGCGACGTCGGCGCCGGAGCCGGGCGGGCCGTCGGCGAGGTGGGGGCGAGCGCGGGTTCCGCGCTCAAGGGCACCGTCGAGTCCGTCGGTGACGCCGCCCGCGACGTTGTCGGCGAGGTGCCCAAGACCGCCCGGACCGTCGCCCGGACCGCGGGTACGGCCGCCCGCGACGTGTCGGCCACGGTCACGGGTCCGCCACCGTCCAACGCGGCGCCTCCCACTACGCCGCAACCCGGTATGGCCCCGGCCACGGCCCCCGCGGATACCGCGCCCCCGGCCCCATCGGCCGTTCCGGAGGAACCACGCGTGGACGACACCGGCCGGGACCTCCAGACCGGCGTCGACGACAGGGGGAAGCCGCCCGCCCCGGAAGAAGACGCAGGCGAGACCCCTCGCACCGAGGAGCAGGACAAGGGCCGCACCGAAGAGCGGGACGAGGGGCGAGCCGAGCCTCGTGGGGAGGCGGAACCACGGGAAGAGGGGAAACCGGCCGAGGCCGGAGAGGGCCCTCGTGAGGAGGAGCGGGGCGAGGAGCCAGGTGAGGCAGGTGGGCATCGGAAGGTGGAGAGGCGCGAGGAGCCGGCACTTGGTGCGGCGTTGAAGGGGCTGGGCAAGGCCGCCCGCCGGGCGGGCGCGCGCCGGCTGCGTGACATGGCGAACAGGCACCGGTCGAGGTGATGGGGATGAGCGACAGGCGTCCCGACGCGCGGTTCGCGGCGGCCGCGGACATCGTCTTCGCCGCCACGGTACGAGCGGACAGGTTGCGGTTCGAGGCGGCGCCCCGGACGGCGGTCGCGTACCTGGGGGAGCAGGAGTCGTACGACGGCGGCCGCCGCGTCGGACTGCCGGATCGCGTGGCGGAGGGAGAGGTCTACCGCGAGATCCGAGTCGACTACGTCATCGCGTCCACGGCGCGTCCGGGCACGTGAGCATCGTCACTTCTGTCTCTCACGTCACATCCGTGTCATGCGAGTTCCGTATCTTACGGAGGGTGGCGCCGGTCGGACCCTGATCGGGAGTCTGCGGACTGTTTTGGGATGTTATGTCCGGGCGCTGGCCGTCAGACGGCACCCTGATGGGCCTGGTCAACTGGAGATCCAGTAAAATCGGTCTGTTTTTATGTCAAATTTCGGACTTCTCGCCACATAAGGCGATAGAGGAGGGTGTGGCATGACGACGGCCGCCCTGCAGACCGTGTTGAGCGTTCCCGAGCGTTTCCGGGGACCGGATGGAGTCGCCAACGGCGGCTGGATAGCAGGGACCATGGCCGACGCGCTCAACGGCAGCCGATCAGCCGTCGAGGTCACGTTGCACGCCCCCACCCCGTTGGAGACGGAGCTGCGCCTGGAGCACGTCGCCAACAGCGTCTCCCTGTCCGACGGCGACCGGCTGCTGGTCGAGGCCATCCCGGTGGCCGAGGACCTGACCGCTCCCGAGTTCGTCCCGTTCAACGACGCCGCCCGGGCCGAGGCCGGGTTCGCCGGCTGGCACGGTCACGCCTTCCCCGGGTGCTTCTCCTGCGGCCTGCGCGAGCCGGGCGACGGTCTGCGCGTCTTCCCCGGCCCGGTCGAGGGCACGGACCTGGTGGCCGCCGGATGGCGGGTGCCGTTCACGGTGGCCGACGAGGACGGAGTGCCCGCGTCGGTCATGGGCGCCGCGCTCGACTGCGTCACCGGTTGGTCCCACTTCAAGCCCGGTGAGTCCGCGCTGCTCGGCCGGCTGGCCGTGCAGATGCACCGGCGGGTCTACGCCGGCGGCGCCTACTCCATCGTGGCCCGCGCCACCGGCCGCGAGGGGCGCAAGCTGTTCGGCGAGAGTGCCGTCTACGAGGTCGACGGCACGCTCGTGGCCGCCGCCCGCGCGACCTGGATCGCTCCACGCTGACCCCGTCGCCGTCTTCGCCGCGAGCTGACAAACTCGGAGCCGCGAATCGTGCGCCGAGCCACAGCGCCGAGCCGCGGACCTGACCACCACTCGCCGTGGCGCCACGGCACCCGCGTGGGCGCGCCGGCCAAGGGCCTGGCCCACACGCCCGTCGTGCCGGCCGGCCTGGGGTTGCCCGCGCCGGCCAGGCTGGACCGGCTCAGAGTCCTGACGTGAGCCGGTCGGCGACGGTCGACGCGCACCGCTCGTCGAACAGGATCGTGTAGTGGTTGCAGCCGGGGATCAGCTCGTCCGTCAGCCCGGGCAGGCGCGCGGCCCACATCGCGGCCAGCGGCTCCGGGTGGAAGCCGGTGTCCTGGTCGAGCAGCCCGCGCGGCGCCCTGAGCAGGGAGATCGGTGACTTGATCGCGGCCAGCGCGGCGGCGACCCGGTCGGCCTCCACTCGCAGCCAGCGGCCGTCCTCGCGCACCGCCTCGGGCACCGCCCGCGAGCGCAGCGCGCCCTCCGGCCCCGTCAGGTCGTAGCGTACGTAGTCCTCGGCCTCGGCGGTCCACCGCCCGGTGAAGGCCGGATGCGCCTTGAAGAACTCGACGTAGGCGTCCGCCGACTCGAACGTCCGGTCGAGCCGGGCCAGCGCCGGGCCCAGCGTCGCCTCCAGCTCCTCGTCGGCGTCCACGCCCTCGGGCAGCGGCAGCGGCAGCCCGCCGTCGACCAGCACCACGCGCGCGAAGTCACGCCTCGCGGCGGCCAGCGCGGCGACGTAGGCGCCCATGGAGTGCCCGGCCAGCACCGTGTCCGGCCCGGCGCCCACGTGCCCGGCCACGCGCAGCACGTCCTCGGCGTGCCGGGGCAGGCCGTACGGGCCGGGCAGGCCGGCGCTGTGCCCGCGCCCCCGCAGGTCCATCGCCACCAGCGACCAGTCTTCGGGCAGCCGCCGCCCCACCGCGCCCCACGCCATCAGCGAGGCGGTGATGCCGTGCACCGCGATGACCAGGCGCGGCCCGTCGCCGAACGTCGCGATCCGCATGCCGTCCACGTCGTCGAATCTCATGGCCGGATCCTAGATCCTGTCCGCTTGCCGGTCATGTGCGGCGGCTCCGGTCTCCCGAGGCCGCCGGGTGCTCATCCCGTCCCGGATGACTGGTGGATGCGTACCCAGAAACAGAAGTTACGGATAAATTGTCCGTTATGCAGATCACTGTCATCGAACACGAGGCGGACGCCGGGCTGGGCTTCCTGGCCGGCTGGCTGGGTCTGGCCTGCGACGTCGTCCGGCCCTACCTTGGCGACGAGGTGCCCGCGCGGGCGGCGGACGGGCTGATCGTGCTCGGCGGCGAGGCCGCCGCCTGGGAGGACGACGCCTTCCCCTGGCTGCCCGCCACCCGTGACCTGCTGCGGCGATCCGTCGCCGAGGGGACGCCCACGCTGGGCATCTGCCTGGGGGCGCAGCTGATGACGATGGCCTGCGGCGGAACCGTGGAACGGGGAGGCGCCGGGCTGGAGGTCGGGCTGTGCGAGGTGTCCGCGCTGCCGGCCGCCGGGACCGATCCACTGCTGTCCGGGATCGGCGCCGGCGTGGCGATCCAGTACCACCGCGACGTGATGGCCCGGCTGCCCGAGGGCGCGGTGCCGCTGATGACCGGGACCCGCTACCCCAACCAGGCCTACCGGCTCGGCGAGACGGCCTGGGCGGTGCAGTTCCATCCGGAGGCGACGCCCGGGATCTTCGCCTCGTGGACCACGGCCTCCGGGCTCGACTCGGCCGAGCGGCTCAACGCCGAGGTCGAGGCGGCCGAGGACAAACTGATCGCCACCTGGCGCCCGATGGCCGAGGCGTTCGCCTCCATCGTCGGCACCGCCTCCCGCGCCTGACCGTCCCGCGCCTGATCGTCCCGCACGTCACCGTTCGAGTCTGACCGTCCCGCGCCTGACCGTCCCGCACGTCACCGTTCGAGTCTGACCGTCCCGCGCCTGGCCGTCCTGTGCCTGCCCGTCCCGCGCCTGGCCGTCCCGCGCCTGGCCGTCCCGGGGCTGACCGGCCTGGCCTGGGCTGACCGCCCTGTCCAGGGTCTGACCTCGGCGGCCCACTCGCGCGTGGTGGCCCATCCGGAGGCTAGGGCTCGTCCTGGTCGGTGCCTCGGGGGACGACCTAGGGAAGATCCCGGATCATCCCGAACCTGCCGCGGGCCGGCCGGGGCGGCCGGGGCGGGCGAGGCGGATAGGGCGGTCGGGGCGCGGCCGGGTCAGCACGTGCGCCAGCGCGTGGACGCCGGCCAGCACGAGCGGGAAGGCCGCCGACCAGGCCCCGGCGGCGGGCCCGCCCCTGATGGGCACTCCGGCCGCCCGGAGCCGCCGCAACGCCCACACCGTGAACGGGATCACCACCACGGGTGCCGTCACCGCGCCCGGCGTGTAGCCACGGGTGGCCGCGGCCTGCACCAGATGGACGACCCCGTGCACCCCGAAGGCCACCAATGCCGCCTGGAAGACCGGGCTCCGCCCGCCGGTGCGTGCCCCGAGCGCCGACGCGCCCGCCATCACCCCGCCCATCAGCCCGATCGACACGTTCACGTGCCGCTGGGAGACCACCAGCCGCTCCCACGGCACCATCGGGAGGCGCCGCTCCAGGCGCGGCCGTGCCCGGCGCGCCCAGCCCGCCATCGTGGCGAGTTCCTCCGCGTCGTGCACCGCCCACGCCGCCAGCAGCCCCCACGTCACCGTCCCCGGAACCGTCCCCGGAACCGTCCCCGGAACCGTCGCCGTCGCCGGAGCGGTTGCCGGAGCCGCCCTCGGAACCGTCCCCGGAACCGTCGCCGTCGCCGGAGCGGTTGCCGGAGCCGCCCTCGGAACCGTCCCCGGAACCGTCGCCGTCGCCGGAGCGGTTGCCGGAACCGCCCTCGGAACCCTCGTCAGAACCGTCGCCGGAATCATCGCCGCCTCCTAGAAACGCAACGCAACGTTGCGTTTTACTTTAGGCTTTCGCCAAGGCGGGCTGTCAAGATGGAGGGGTGCCAAGGATCGAGTCCACCGCCGCGCGGCTGGCCAAGCTCGGATTCGCCGACGGAGCCGCCGCCGCTCGGCTGGTCCGTCAGTCCGGAGCTGAGTTCGAGGAGCTGCTGGAAGGACTCGTCGACGTCGCCGATCCCGACCTCGCCCTGGCCACGCTGACCCGGCTGGCCGAGCGCGCGCCCGAGCTCGCCGGCACCCTGCGCGCCGACGAGCGGCTCAGGTCACGACTGCTGGCCGTCCTCGGGGTGAGCGCCGCCCTGGGCGACCACCTGGTGCGCCACCCTGGGCAGGTGGCTCTGCTGGCCGTACCCCGGCTGGACGATCCCCGCGCGGAGCTGCTGCGCGCGGTCGGCGCCGAGCCCGGCGACGGCGAGCCGCGCGCCACCGACCCCGGCGCCCTCGTGGCGCTGCGCGTCGCCTACCGCGGCCGGCTCCTGCACCTGGCCGCGCGCGACCTCACCGGGCAGGCCACGCTGTCGGAGGTCACCGCCGAGCTGTCCGACCTCGCGGGCGCCGCCCTGGAGGCCGCCCTCGCCATCGCACGGGCCGAGGTCGACACCGACGAGGTACGTCTCGCGGTGATCGGCATGGGCAAGGCCGGAGCCAGGGAGCTCAACTACATCAGCGACGTAGACGTGATCTTCGTGGCCGAGCCGCGCGACGGCGCCGACGAGACCAAGGCGCTGCGCGCCGCGACCCGGCTGGCCCAGGCCATGATGCGGGCCTGCACCGTCGCCACGCCCGAGGGCTCGCTGTGGGAGGTCGACGCCGGGCTTCGGCCCGAGGGGCGGTCCGGGCCGCTGGTGCGCACGCTGGCCAGCCACCTGGCCTACTACCGGCGCTGGGCCAAGACCTGGGAGTTCCAGGCGCTGCTCAAGGCCCGGCCGGTGGCCGGCGACCTGGAGCTGGGCGCCGCCTATGTCGAGGCGGTCAACGACCTGGTCTGGTCGGCCGCCACCCGCGACAACTTCGTCGAGGACGTGCAGGCCATGCGCCGCCGCGTCGAGGCCCACGTACGCGCCGAGGGGGAGCGGCAGATCAAGCTGGGCCCCGGCGGGCTGCGTGACATCGAGTTCGCGGTGCAACTGCTGCAGCTCGTCCACGGGCGGCTCGACCCCCTGCTGCGCCGAAGGGCCACGCTGCCCGCGCTGGCCGCGCTGTCGCGGGGCGGCTACGTGGGCCGCGACGACTCGCGCGGCCTGGCCGAGGCCTACACCTTCCTGCGCCAGGTCGAGCACCTGCTCCAGCTGCACCGGCTGCGCCGTACCCACGTCCTGCCGACCGACCCCGCGGTCCTGCGCCGGCTCGGCAGGGCGCTCGGCATGCAGGCCGACCCGGTGGGAGAGTTCACCGAGCGGTGGCGGCGGCACGCCAGGGAGGCGCGGCGGCTGCACGAGAAGCTGTTCTACCGCCCGCTGCTGCAGGCGGTCGCCCGGCTGCCCGAGACGGAGACGCGGCTGTCCACGGCGGCGGCCGCCGCCCGGCTGCGCGCCCTCGGCTACGTCGACCCCGACGGGGCGCTGCGCCACCTCGCCGCCCTGACCTCCGGTGTCTCACGGCGGGCGGCGATCCAGCGGACGCTGCTGCCGGTCATGCTCGGCTGGTTCGCCGACACACCCGACCCCGACGCCGGGTTGCTCGGCTTCCGGCAGGTCAGCGACAAGCTGGGGGCCACACCCTGGTACCTGCGCCTGCTGCGCGACGAGACCGCGGTGGCGGCGCGGATGGCCCGGGTGCTCGGCACCAGCCGTTACGCGACCACGCTGCTCATGCACGCCCCCGACGCCGTGGCGCTGCTGGGCTCCGAGAAGGAGCTCGCGGTGCGCTCACCCGAGTCGCTGCGGGCCGAGGCGTCGGCGGCGGTGTCCCGCCACGCGGGCGTCCCCGAGACGGCCGTCGCCGCGGTGCGGGCGCTGCGGCGCCGGGAGCTGTTCCGCACCGCTGTCGCCGACCTGTTCGGGCTCATCGACATTGAGCAGGTCGGGGTGGCCCTGTCCACGCTGAACGACATCACGATCCAGGCCGCCCTCGACGCGGCGATCAGCAGCCGCGGCTCCGGCCTGCCCACCCGGTTCGCGGTGATCGCCATGGGACGGCTCGGCGGCATGGAGTCCTCCTACGCCAGCGACGCCGACGTCATGTTCGTCCACTCGCCCGTCCCCGGAGCTCCCGAGCGTGCGGCCACCGACGCCGCCCACGCCATCGCCAACGAGCTGCGCCGCCTGCTCAGCCTCCCCGCCCCCGACCCGCCCCTGCTCATCGACCCCGACCTGCGCCCCGAGGGCCGGCAGGGTCCGCTGGTCCGCACGCTGGCCTCCTACGAGGCCTACTACGCCCGCTGGTCGTCGCCGTGGGAGGCGCAGGCGCTGCTGCGCGCCCGCTTCTCCGCCGGCGACGCCGAGCTGGGCGCCGCGTTCGTGTCGCTCGTCGACGGGCTGCGCCATCCGCCCGGCGGCCTGCCCGAGGAGTCCGTACGCGAGATCAGGCGCCTGAAGGCCAGGATGGAGGCCGAGCGGCTGCCCCGGGGCGCCGACCCCGCCCTGCACACCAAGCTGGGCCCCGGCGGGCTGTCAGACGTGGAGTGGGTGGCCCAGCTCCTGCAGCTCCGCCACGCCGGCGCGGTCCCGTCGTTGCGCACCACCCGCACCCTGCAGACCCTGCGCGCGGCCGTGGCCGAAGGGCTGCTGGACGAGTCCGACGAGGCGGTGCTGGCGCGGGCCTGGAGCTTCGCCTCCCGGGTCAGGGACGCCATCATGCTGGTCAAGGGCCGGCCCGGCGACAGCGTCCCGGCCGACGCCCGCGAACGCGCCCGCATCGCCCAGACCCTGGGCTACCCGCCCGACGGCTCGGAGGACTTCCTCGACGACTACCGCCGGGTCACCCGCCGCGCCCGCCGCGTCGTCGACCGGGTCTTCTACGGCTCCTGACGGCGGTGACCGATCAGGTGCGGTCCGTTGCGGCCGGACCCCTCGCGGGTGTATCAAGGCGCGGGGTGATCGGTTTTGTTATCCGTTTACGTTGATCTCGGCCTCGGCCTCGTGCTGTCCTTCCTGCTCCTTTCGCTGCTGGTGAGCGGGCTCAACGAGGCGTTCGTGCGGTTGCTCGCCATCCGCAGCAAGTTCCTGTGGGCCTACCTGCGCGACACCATGGACGGCAGCGACGCCGAGGGCAGGTCGTGGCTGCCCGCCAAGGCGCGTGACGTGTTCGGCGCGCTGCCGTTCGTCCGCGACCCCCGGCCGGTCCACAGCGACCAGCCGGCGCCCGCCGAGACGGCCGAGCTGCCCGCGCGGGAGACCAAGGCCGAGGACGTCATGACGAAGCTGCTCTACGAGCGGGTTCGCGAGATCGACCATCCGAAGACCGGCCGCACCAGCATCGCCAACATCCCGCCGGGCCGGTTCGCCGGCGCCATGATGGAGATGGCCGCCGCCGACCCGGGCAGCGTCGACGGGCTGCTGGAGAAGCTCAAGGCGATGCGCAGCCCCCTCCACGGCCACCTCAAGGGCGTGTGGGAGTCGGCGCAGCGCGACATGGACCGCTTCCGGCAGGGCGTCGAAACCTGGTTCGACACCGAGATGCAGCGACTGTCCATGCTCTACCGCCGCTACGTCAAATGGGTCGTGGCCGTGCTGGGCCTGGCCGTGACGCTGCTGTTCACCATGGACGGGCTCGAGTACGCCAAGACGCTGCTGCGTGACAACGCCTTCCGGGCCTCCGTCACCGCGGTGGCCGAGGCCGGGCCCGACGCCTACAACGAGCTCAAGGCGCGGTGCGAGCAGTCCAACCCGGTGCCGTGCATCACCGACACACTCAGCCAGCCGGCGCTGGTCAAGGTGTTCGACCACGCGATCGTCAGCCTGTCGATCCCCGAGGGCGAGGATCCCGCGATCCACTGGAACGGCGCCGCCTGGTGGGACCGCCTCACCACGCTCAGCCACTGGCCCGGCTACCTGCTGACGTACATCGCCCTGCTGTTCGGCGCGCCCTTCTGGTGGGACCTGTTCCGGCGCATCACCGGCATCAGATCGCGCCATTGAGCCTTATCACTCACCAAGGCTGAGCTCTATCCTCGATCAGATGGAGACAGAGCGGCTCATCATGCGCAGATGGCGCGACGACGACCGGGCCCCGTTCGCGGCCATGAACGCCGACCCCGAGGTGATGGAGCACTTTCCCGCGACGATGACCCGGGCGCAGAGCGACGCCCTCGTCGACCGCATCGAGCAGCGCTTCGACGAGCTGGGCTACGGCCTGTGGGCGCTGGAGGTGCGGGCCACGGGGGAGTTCGTCGGGTTCACCGGCCTGGTCCTGCAGACGTTCGAGGCCCACTTCAACCCCTCGGTGGAGGTCGGCTGGCGGCTGGCCAGGCACGCCTGGGGCCACGGCTACGCCATCGAGGCGGCTCGCCGGGCGGTGCGTCACGGGTTCGACGCCGGTCTCGACGAGATCGTCTCCATGACCGCCGTGGGCAATGTGCGCTCCCGCGCCGTCATGGAACGGCTCGGCATGACCCGCGACCCGGCCGACGACTTCGACCACCCGAACGTCCGCCCCGACAGCCCTCTGCGCCGCCACGTCCTCTACCGCGTCAAACCCGGCCAGGTGACGCGCGCCGAGATCTGACGCGGCCCGGCGGGCCGCCCTCGCCGACTCGGGCCGCCGCCCGGCCGCCCCGGCCGGCGCCGGGGGATTGCGGGTCCGAAGTCCGCCGGAATGGCCGGTCCGAACGCCGCCAGCCCGCGTCGGGGGCCCGCGCCTAGCGTGTTCCGCGTTGGAATCCCCTCCGGTCACCCCGGAGGGCCCTACGGCGAAGGAACACGTATGGATCTGCAGCTTTCCGGTCGCGTCGCGATCGTCACCGGCGCCTCCAGGGGCATCGGCCTGGCCGTGACCCGCACCCTGATCGGCGAGGGGGCCCGCGTCGTGGCCGTCTCCCGGAAGACCAGCCCGGAGTTGGAGGAACTGGGCGGTGACCTGCTCCACGTGCCGGTCGATCTGATGGACCCCGAAGCGCCCGGCCAGGTCGTGGCGCGGGCCGTGGAGGAGTTCGGGGGGCTCGACATCCTGGTCAACAATGCCGGCGGCCGCCCGCCCGGGGTGGCTCTGCCGCGCTTCTCCTTCCTGGCCCCGGCCGACGAGGACTGGAGGGTCATGTTCGAGTTCAACCTGTTCTCGGTCGTGCGTTTCGTCCGGGCCGCCATCCCGCCGATGCTGGCGCGCGGCGGCGGCCGGTCGTTCCCCTCAACGGGACGGCCGGCGGCCCCACGACGGTCTTTCACGGCAGGCGAGTGACCACGCGCCCAGGCCCGGACAGGTGCCTCGATCACACGTCGTAGTAGAGCTCGAACTCGTGCGGGTGCGGGCGCAGGCGGATCGGGTCGACCTCGTTCACGCGCTTGTAGGAGATCCACGTCTCGATCAGGTCGGGCGTGAACACGCCGCCCTCGAGCAGGTAGTCGTGGTCGGCCTCCAGGGCGTCGAGGACCTCGGTGAGCGAGCCCGGGACCTGCGGGACCTGGCGGGCCTCCTCGGGCGGCAGCTCGTAGAGGTCCTTGTCGACCGGCTCCGGCGGCTCGATCTTGTTGCGGATGCCGTCGAGACCCGCCATCAGCATGGCCGCGAACGCGAAGTAGGGGTTGCACGACGGGTCGGGCACCCGGAACTCGATGCGCTTGGCCTTCGGGTTGGAGCCCGTGATCGGGATGCGGACGCAGGCCGAGCGGTTGCGCTGGCTGTAGACCAGGTTGACCGGCGCCTCGTAGCCCGGGACCAGCCGGTGGTAGGAGTTGACCGTCGGGTTGGTGAACGCCAGCAGCGACGCCGCGTGCTTGAGCAGGCCGCCGATGTAGTAGCGCGCGGTGTCGGACAGCCCGGCGTAGCCCACCTCGTCGTAGAAGAGGGGCGCCCCGTCCTTCCACAGCGACTGGTGGCAGTGCATGCCGGAGCCGTTGTCACCGAAGATCGGCTTGGGCATGAAGGTGACCGTGTGGCCGTACTCCATGGCGGTGCTCTTGATGATGTACTTGTAGAGCATCAGGTTGTCGGCCGTCTTGAGCAGCGTGCCGAACTTGAAGTCGATCTCGGCCTGGCCGGCGGTGCCCACCTCGTGGTGCTGCATCTCGACCTCGATGCCGCTCTCGATGAGGTTGCGGACCATCTCGGAGCGCAGGTCGGTGAAGTGGTCCATCGGCGGCACCGGGAAGTAGCCGCCCTTGTAGCGGGGCTTGTAGCCGAGGTTGCCGCCTTCGGTGGCCTTGCCGGTGTTCCAGGCGCCCTCGATGGAGTCGATGTAGTAGTAGCCGGCGTTCTGCCTCGTCTCGAAGCGGACGTCGTCGAAGATGTAGAACTCGGCCTCGGGGCCGAAGTAGACCGTGTCGGCGATGCCGGTGCCCTTGAGGTATTCCTCGGCCTTGCGCGCCACGTTACGCGGGTCGCGACTGTAGGCCTCACCCGTCAGCGGGTCGTGCACGAAGAAGTTGATGTTGAGCGTCTTGTGGTCGCGGAACGGGTCGAGCACGGCGCTCGACGGGTCGGGCAGCAGCAGCATGTCCGACTCGTGGATCGCCTGGAAACCGCGGATCGACGAGCCGTCGAACATGAGGCCGTCGGTGAAGACGTTGGCGTCGAAGTTCTCGACTGGGAAGGTGAAGTGATGCGTCGTCCCCGGCAGGTCGGTGAACCTGACATCGACGAACTGCACCCCTTCGTCCCTGATGAACTTCAGGACGTCGTCGGCGGAGTTGAACACTCTCGAACCTCCCAATGGGGACCGGCTATCAGGCCGACGCTAAGTCGGGGCCGTTTCCGAACGGTGTCCCGTTTGTTTCGCATGTGTTAAGCAGGCTCATGTGCCCTTCGAGGCGGAGCACCCACTCTTGCTCTCCGGCTCGTCGTCCAGGTCGTACGGGTCGGACGGCGGCCCGCTGGGAGCCGTCGAGTCGTAGCCGGAGTCGCGGTAGACGGGGTGGATGAAGGCGTCCTTCACGTCGCAGCGCGCGGGGGTGCTGCTGTGGCCCAGGTCGCGCACCCACAGGACCAGCCTCCCGCCCTCGCGATAGGCGAACAGCTCGCCTTTGGAGTGGACGACGACCCGGATCGTCGTGGCGGGCCGGCCGGGACGGTTGACGGCGTAGACGACCAGGTAGTTGGTCTGCACCTTGACGCCGGTGCGGCCATCCTCCTCCAGCCTGGCCAGTGTGGTCGTGCCCCTGACCTTGATGACGTCGGTGGACAGCTCGGCGGTCCTGGGGGCGAAGCCGGCCACCCAGCCGCGGCTGTCGAAGCCGTCCTTCGTCCTGCGGTCAAGGTTCTCGCGGAAGAGGGCGCGCTGCGTGGGGTCGAGCAGCTTCACGAAGGCCGCCGGCTCGCCGCCCATGAGCGTCGCGCGGTCGAGGTAGGCGGCCGCCAGCAGTTCGCGCGTCCGCTTCAGCGCCTTGGCCACGTCCTGCTCCGGCAGGCCGCCGAGCGCCTTCGCCGGGGGCATGACGAAACCGGCGATTCCGTCCGCGTACGTCTCGGCGGGTGACCCGTCAAACGGCCCCGCCGCCCAAGGGGCGGAGATCACCGGCAGCGTCTCCTCGGACACCGGACCCGCCGCCTGCTGGATGGCCGTCAGCACGTCGGGACGGAAGGCCACGACGAGGCCGGCGGCCGAGACCACCGCGATCGTCGCGGCGACGGCGAGCAGGCCGCGCACGGCCCGCCGCGAACGCGGGCCTCTCGCGGGCCTGGGGGCCCGGAGCGGTCGTGCCCCCTTGGTGGCCGAGGCCCGCATCCTGCGCCGTTCGTCGTCGCCGATCTGCGAGACGAGCGCGTTGAAGCGCGCGTCAAGGTCATCCCCGTGTGGCATGACGAACATGATGACCAGCCCGTGACGCGAATGGGTCACAATCCGGACCGGTGCGGCGGCCGGATACCGTGGAGAGCATGAGCAGCAACGAACCCCGGTGGACACAGACCTGGCTGGGGGGCCTCCGGGCGGCCGGAGTCGACCTCGGCTACCCGGGCGAGCGCCTGGGCCTGCCCCGGGAGGGCAGCGGCGCGATCGCCGGATGGGGGCGCCGGATCGTCGCGCTGGTCATCGACTGGATGATCTGCACCTGGGTCGTCACCCAGCTCCTGCTGGGCCTCAACCCGGCCGAGTCGCCCTGGGTGCCGGCCGTCGTGTTCGCGCTGCAGTATCTCGTGCTGGTGGCGTTCATGGGGCAGACGTTCGGGCACCGCCTGGCCGGCATCAGGGTGGCCGCGATGGACGGCGGCGATCCGCGGCTGGTGCCCGTGCTGGCCCGCACCCTGCTGCTCGCCCTGGCCGTGCCCGCGCTGATCTTCGACCGTGACCACCGTGGCCTGCACGACCGCGCCTCCAACACCATGGTCGTCCGCATGTGATCGCTCCATGAACGTGAGTAAAAAAGCGTACTGGGTTTGAAATTGAACCCGGTACGCTTTATGCTCGCCGCATGATGGCGGGACTGAGGGAGCGAAAGAAGGAGCAGACGCGGCGGCGGATCGCGGAGACCGCGCTGCGCCTGTTCGCCGAGCGGGGCTATGACGAGGTGACCGTCAACGAGGTCGCCGAGGCGGCCGGGGTGGCGAAGGTGACGCTGTTCGCCTACTTCGCGACCAAGGAGTGCCTGGTCCTCGACGAGGTCAAGGAGGACATGGCGCGGATCGTGACCGAGCGCGCCCCGGGCCTGTCGCCGCTCGGCGCGCTCCGCGCGCACTACCGGGCGTTCGCCGAGGGGGCGGGCGAGATCGACGCCGACAGCCTGCTGGCGCGGGTCCGGGTGATCTCCGGCAGTCCGGCGCTGCTCGCCGGGGTCCACCAGGCGCACGCTGGGCAGCGCTACGAGCTGGCCGCCGCGCTGGAGCGCGAGCCGGGCGACCTGACCGCCCACCTCTTGGCGGCGCAGATCACCGCCGTGATCACCACACTGCAGGAGCAGTTCTTCCACCGGCTCGCCTGCGGCGCGCCGCTCGCGGAGGCCGGGTGGCGGCTGGCGGGCGAGGTCGATGTCGCCTTCGACCTGCTCGAACACGGATTCGCCGCAAGTTATGGAGATAAATCGTGAAGAAGGGGATCAACTATGACACCGGATTCCTGCCCGAACCGGGCCGGTCACGCCACGCGTTCGACGCCGAGACCGTGCGGCACGAGATGCGGGTCATCGCCGGCGACTTACACTGCCAGGTCGTCCGCGTCTCCGGAGCCGACCCCGAGCGGCTGAGCACCGCTGCCGAGCTGGCCGCCCAGGCCGGCCTCGAGGTCTGGTTCGCGCCTTTCCCGGTGGACGTCACCCCGCCCGGCATGCTCGCCCTCTACGCCGACTGCGCCGCCCGGGCGGAGTCGCTGCGGCGCGGCGGCGCCGAGGTGGTGCTGGTCACCGGCTGCGAGACCACCGCCTTCGGCCACGGCTTCATCCCCGGCGACGGCTACGCTGACCGGCTCGGCGCGATGATCACGGCCGACATGGCCTGGTGGCAGTCGCTGGCCGACATCATCCCCCGATTCAACGACTTCCTGGCCGAGGCGGCCGAGACCGTGCGGCCACTGTTCGGCGGCAGGTTGAGCTACGCGGCGGGCCCGTGGGAGTTCATCGACTGGAGTCCGTTCGACCTGGTGGGCGTCGACGCCTACCGCGCCGCCTACAACGCCGACGGCTTCCGCGAGGAGCTGCGCGGCCACTTCAGGCACGGCAAGCCCGTCGTGGTGACCGAGTTCGGCACCTGCCCCTACCTCGGCGCCTCCGACCGGGGCGGCAGCGCCTGGGTGGTGCCCGACGGCGCGGTGCCCGACGAGGGGGAGCAGGTCCGCTACCTCACCGAGCTGCTCGACGTCTTCGAGGAGGAGGGCGTCGACACCGCCCTGTGGTTCACCTTCGCCGGCTACACCCGCCTCGGCGCCGCCGACCTCGGCTCCTACGGCGTGGTGCGGATGCTCGACGAGACCCGCTGGGAGCCCCGCGAGGTCTTTCACGCCATGGCGGCTAGATACGGGCGCAGCTGAAGATCGCGGTGCCCGGCAGGTGACGGCCGCGCAGCGGGCTCCAGCCGCCCCACACCCGCTCGTGGCCCTCGGGCCACTCGGGCTCCAGCAGGCCGGTGACGCTCAGCCCGGAGGCGACGACCAGGCTGATCCAGTCGCCCATCGTGCGATGGTGCTCGACATAGGTCGGAGTGCCGTCGTCGTCGCGCTCGACGTAGGGGGAGCGGTCGAAGTAGGACCGGTCGGAGGTCAGCCCGCGCGGACCCGGATCGTCGGGGAACGCCCAGCGGATCGGATGGCTGACCGAGAACACGAACCTGCCGCCGGGCCTGAGCACCCGGCGCACCTCGCGCAGCACGGACAGCGGATCGGCCACGAACGGCAGCGCCCCGAACGCCGAGCAGGCCAGGTCGAAACAGGCGTCGGCGAACGGCAGGGCCTCGGCGTCGGCCTGCACCACCGGGACGCGCACGCCGGTGTCGAGATCGATCCGCTGCGAGTGACGCAACTGCCGGTGCGACAGGTCGAACGCGGCCACCCGGGCGCCCCGCGTCACCAGCCACCGGGCGCACTGCGCCGCGCCGCAGCCGACCTCCAGCACCCGCCGCCCGCGCACCTCGCCCAGCAGGCCCGCGTCGGCCTCGTCGACCCCCTCGGGACACCAGACGAAACCGCTGTCACGCAGGAAGTCGCCGTGCTCGCCCTGGTAGTCGTCGGCGTTGCCGTCCCACCAGCCGCGGTTGGCCCGCGAGGAGACCGACGCCACTAGCGCATCTTGGGGCCGCGCGGCATGCGGGCGCCCTTGGGCATCGGGCCCTTGGGCATCGGCATGTTCTTCGGCAGCGACCGCAGGCGGTCCTTCACCTCGTTGACCGCGGGCTTCTTCAGGTTGCGCGGCAGCTTCATGATGTGGCGCTGCAGCTTGGCCAGCGGCACCTGCCCCTCGCCGTCGCCGCACTGGATGTCGTAGATCTCGACGCCCAGCACCACTCGTGCGACCCGCTTCTTCTCCGACGCGAGCATCCGGCCGACCCGGTTGCCCGGCCCCTCGGACACCAGCACCACACCCGGGTAGCCGATCACCAGGTGGATCAGGTCCTGGTCACGGTTGACCGCGATCGCCGGCGTCACCTGCCAGTTGCCGCGCATGCCCTGCAGCACCGCGGCGGCCGCGCCGGTCTGGCCGTGCAGGATCGAGTATTGGGCCTTCTGCGCCAGCTGCCCGAAGACCACCAGGCCCACGGTGATGGCCGCCAGGATGCCGAGGAACACCGAATACCACAGGTAGTCCGTGACCAGGCCGATCACGATCACCACAGCGAGCGTGCCGACCGCCGAGAGGAAAACGATCGGCAACCCCTTGGGGTTGGCCTGCTTGATGACCTGCGCGATCATGCGGAGCTGCTTGATGCGCCCCGGCTTTTCTGGGTCCACGGACTTCGCCATGCCTTGAAGGATACAAACCAACCGGTCATGAAAGGAAAACGTGACCTGTCCGTACGACGCCCGCCGTCAGCTCGTAAGGCCGTGCGCCGCGCGTCCTGGTGCCCCACACGCGACAGACCGCCCCCCGCGAGCGGGGAACGGTCTGCGGGAAAGGGCGACGCTCAGGTGGTCTGGCGGGCCGCGATCGCCTGCTGGTAGAGCCGGCCCGCGCGGTAGGACGAGCGGACCAGCGGACCCGACAGCACACCGGCGAAGCCGATGGCCTCGGCCTCGGCCTGGAGCTCCACGAACTCCTCCGGCTTGACCCAGCGCTCCACCGGGTGGTGCCGGGGCGTGGGCCGCAGGTATTGGGTGATCGTGAGCAGGTCGGTGCCCGCGGCGTGCAGGTCGCGCATGGCCGCGACGATCTCCTCGCGGGTCTCGCCCATGCCCAGGATCAGGTTGGACTTGGTGACCAGCCCGGCCTCGCGGGCCATCGTGATCACCCCGAGGGAGCGGTCGTAGCGGAACGCGGGACGGATCCGCTTGAAGATGCGCGGCACCGTCTCCACGTTGTGGGCGAACACCTCGGGCTTGGCCGAGAAGACCTCCTCCAACTGGTCACGGACGCCGTTGAAGTCGGGCACCAGCAGCTCGACGCCGCAACCGGGCAGCAGCGCGTGGATCTGCCGGGCGGTCTCCGCATAGAGCCAGGCGCCGCCGTCGGGCAGGTCGTCACGCGCTACCCCGGTCACCGTCGCGTAGCGCAGGCCCATCTGCTGGACCGACTCGGCCACGCGGCGGGGCTCGTCGCGGTCGTACTCCTTGGGTTTGCCCGTGTCGATCTGGCAGAAGTCGCAGCGGCGCGTGCACTGGTCGCCGCCGATGAGGAAGGTCGCCTCGCGATCCTCCCAGCACTCGTAGATATTGGGACAGCCCGCCTCTTCACAGACCGTGTGCAGGCCCTCCCGGCGCACGAGCGATTTGAGCTCGGTGTATTCGGGGCCCGTCTTCAGCTTGGTCTTGATCCACGGGGGCTTGCGCTCGATAGGGGTCTCGGCGTTGCGCACCTCCAGACGGAGGAGCTTTCGGCCTTCAGGAGCAACGGTCACCACCACAGCTTACGTCGCAAGCCACACCGGCTCAGTCGCGGGTGGCGAACCACCCGTGCCCGCCCGGCGAACGGTCAGCTGATCAGGCCGAACCCGCGGATCGCCCTGGTGTAGTGGCCGAGCAGCTCGCCGTCGATCCGGTCGGACTCGGCCGAGCCGAGCAGCTCCGTGCCGGGCATCGTGGTCAGCACGCCGTCGGAGAGCCGGGCGCGTTCCAGGGCGCCCGCCCTGATGGCCGGGACGCTCTCGCCGCGCAGCGCCGCCGCCTGCATCGGCGCGAGGTAGCGCCCGGTGGCCAGTAACCTGTCGAGCTCCGCCAGCTCCCGCGCCGAGGCGACCCGCCGCGCGAGCGTCTCCCGCCTGTGCCGTACGCGGTCCGCGCCGGCCCGCGCCAGCCGGGTCAGCACGTGCTCGGCCAGCAGCACCGGCCCGCCGAGCACCCGCCCGATGAGGCGCCCGAACAGGCCCGCCACCTCGTAACCGGTGCCCGGATAGTCCATCGCGCCCAGGGACGAGGCGGCGACCTTGGTCTGCGCCTCCTCCCGCGCGCGCAGCGGCGCCGCCCCGATGAGCGCATGCCGCCACTCGCCCAGCGTCGACAGCGCGCCGTCCACGAGGAGCTCCTCCACGGTGGGGGTCTCGGCGTAGGCCACGGCCAGCGACACCACCCGCTGCCGCGGCGACAGGGCCAGCCACAGGGGCAGACCGACGACCAGCACGGGCTTCCTGAACAGGCCGCCGCGCAGGTGGCGCGTGGCCGGCTCCAGGTCGCGGACCGCCACCTTGCCGGGCCGCCGCACGCCGATCCGGTCGGCCACCCGTTCGGCGGTGGCGTACAGCTCTCCGGCGGTGGGACGGTCGAGCACCTCGGCGTCGGCGGGCAGCCGGCCGGCGAGCCGGGGCCGCAGCAGCCAGCCGAGCGCGATGAGCAGGGCGCCGATCAGCCATCCGACGACCAGCTCGGCGTTGACCACGATCGTCCACGCGCCCAGGGCGATGCAGGCGAGCGTCAGCAGGTGCACCACGACGGCGAGGGCCAGAGCGAGGGGGCGTTTCACACGCTCGATCGTAGGCGTGGAACGCGCTCTCTCACAGCCCCCGGCGACCGGCGGTCACCGCCGCATCAGGTCCTCTTCGTGCATGTCGAACGCTTCCATGCCGAGCGTCTCCGCCAGGCGTTTCTCGGCGATCGGCAGGACCTCCTCGACCACGATCCGCCTGCCGGTCTCGGCGGACAGGGAGGAGACGCCCACGTCGGGGATGCCGCACGGGACGATCCGGTTGAACCACCGGGGGTCGTTGGCGCAGTTGAGGGCGAAGCCGTGCATGGTGACACCCCGGGTGACCCTGATGCCGACCGCGCCGAGCTGCCGATCGGGCAGGCCCAGGCTGGGGTCGCCCGCCGCCCACACGCCGGCCCGCCCCGTCACCCGCCGCGCCGTGACACCGAAGTCGGCGCAGATCTGGATCATCGCCTCTTCGAGCCGGCAGATGTAGGTGATCACGTCGGTGATCGCGATGACCGGGTAGGCGACCAGCTGGCCGGGACCGTGCCAGGTGACGCGGCCGCCCCGGTCGACGTCGATCACCGGCGTGCCGTCGGCGGGCCGCTCGTGGGGCGCGGCGCGCTTGCCCGCGGTGTAGACCGGGGCGTGCTCCAGCATGAGGACCGTGTCGGTCAGCTCGCCGGCGAGCCGCTTGGCGTGCACCCGGCGCTGGAGCGCCCAGGCCTGCTCGTAGGGGACGTCGACACCGAGGCGGACGATGGCTAGTGCGAGGGGATCGACCCCGTGCTTGGGGCGCATGGGACCATTGTGCCGTTCCGTCACACCTGAAGGGTAATTCAGGAGGTCAGCAGCCGAGGCTCGATCCGGAACTCCTTCACCCCTCCGGCCCCGTCGTGCTCGATCCGGTAGGCGCACCCGTCGGGGTCGGTCGTGACCGCCTGGATGAAGTCGGTGCCCACGTAGTGCAGCCCCACGCCCTCGTCGGCCGCGTAGCCGCCGGGCAGCTCGCCCGAGGCCACCGACTGGTGCAGCAGCGGGCGGCGCTGTGGCTCGGAGTTGTAGTGCACCCCGCACGAGTAGGGCAGGAACGCC
Organism: Nonomuraea sp. NPDC048916; assembly: GCF_040649575.1. Classification (NCBI taxonomy): domain Bacteria; kingdom Bacillati; phylum Actinomycetota; class Actinomycetes; order Streptosporangiales; family Streptosporangiaceae; genus Nonomuraea; species Nonomuraea sp. NPDC048916. The sequence goes on along the minus strand of NZ_JBEZFS010000023.1, from coordinate 137,734 downwards.
AGCCCGTCGGCCCACACGCGCAGCTCTGGGCCGAACGAGTCGGTGTTGCCGCCCACGTGCCAGCACAGCGCGCCCGCGCTCTGACCGGACAGCACCACCCCCGACCGCCACGCCTCCTCGAAGGCCTCGTCGAGCCCGTGCAGCCGCCAGAGCGCCATCAGGTTGGCCACGCTGCCGCCGCTGACGTAGATCATGTCCTGCTCCAGCATCCACGCCCGCGGGTCGTCGACGTTGGGCATCGGGAAGACGGTCAGGTGGCTCAGCTCGACGTCCCATCCGGCGAACGCGCCGTACATCTTCAGCAGCCAGGCGCTGTCGTCGCCGACCGCGGTCGCGAGCAGGCCCAGCTTGGGGCGGTCCTGGCCGGTCAGGTCGAGGGCGTACCGCAGCAGCGGGCTGGCCTGGACGAATCCGTAGCGCTGGCTGGGGCGGAACGATCCGCCGCCGATGGCGAGGATGTGCGACTGCCCTGACATGAATCTCCTTAAGGGTGAAGACCCCGTCCTCGCGGGTGGGGATGACCTTCCCGGCGGGCGGCTGTCGGAGGACGAACGGCACACTAGAGTACGGCGCGCAGTGCCTCGTCGAGAGAGGTATGGGCGAAGCCGTACCCCGTGTCCTGTAGTTTCCGGGGAAAGATCTTGTGCCCCGGCAGCAGGCCCTCCTTGGCGAACTCGCCGATCCCCAGGCTCAGCGCGAAGGCCGGGACGGGCATCGGCACCGTGCCCTTGCGCAGGGCCTTTCCGAGTGACCTGGTGAACTCGGCGTTGGTGACGGGGGTGGGGGAGGTGAGATTGACCGGCCCCGACAGATCCCGATTTTTCAGGATGTGCAGGGTGGCTCCCACCCAGTCGTCCTCCGCGATCCACGACCAGTACTGCTTCCCCGTCCCCAGCGGCGCGCCCAGCCCCATCCTGAAGATCGGCAACATCCGCCCGAGCGCCCCGCCCCGCCCGCTCAGCACCAGCCCGGTGCGCAGCTGGGCGGTCCGCACGCCGAACGACCCGGCCTCTCGCGCCTCGCCCTCCCACCGATCGCACAGCTCGGCCAGGAACCCCTCACCCTTGCCGGTGTTCTCATCGACCACCTGGTCGCCGGTGTCGCCGTAGAAGTCGACCCCGGACGCCGACACCAGCACCTCGGGCGGCTGTGACAGCTCCCGCAGGGCGTTGACCAGCGTCCGCGTGCTCTCGACCCGGCTGCGCACCAGCTCCCGCTTGTAGGCCGGGCTCCAGCGCCGGTCGGCGATCGGCGCCCCGGCCAGATGCACCACCGCCTCGGCGCCCTCGATCGCGGCCGGATCGAGCACACCCTCGGCGGGCTGCCAGAACACCTCGTCGTCCCCCTGCGGCTCCCGCCGCACCAAGGCGACGACCCGCTCGCCCTGCCCTCGCAGCGCCTCGACCAGCGCGCTCCCCAACAACCCCGACGCCCCGCTCACAACAACAGCCATCTCCGCTATATCTCCCTCCCGCCCCGAAATATCCATTCCGGTCCGGGGTCAGAGGCCGTATCCCTGGAGACCCCGGCCACGGCCGGCTTGGCGTGCCGTAACGGATGGGGCCTTTGTGATGGGGACGTGAAAACGGCCGACCGGAAGGACCGGTCGGCCGCATGGCGGATGGGGTCAGGCGAGGCCGAGCTGGGCCTCGAAACGGCCCTCTTCGAGGCGGCGCTTGATGGTGGTGAGGAAGCGGGCCGCGTCGGCGCCGTCGACCAGCCGGTGGTCGTAGGTCAGCGCCAGGTAGACCATCGAGCGGACCGCGATGACCTCGCCCTCGGCGGTGTCGATCACCACGGGCCGCTTGACGACGGCGCCGGTGCCGAGCATGCCGACCTGCGGCTGGTTGAGGATCGGCGTGTCGAACAGCGCGCCCCTGCTGCCGGTGTTGGTGAGCGTGAACGTGCCACCGGTGATCTCGTCGGGGGTCACCTTGTTGGCGCGGGTGCGCTCGGCCAGGTCGGCCGTCTTGCGGGCGAGCCCGGCGAGGTTGAGGTCGCCGGCGTTCTTGATGACCGCCGCGATCAGGCCGCGCTCGGTGTCGACGGCGATGGCCAGGTGCTCGACGTCGAAGTAGGTGACCTCCATCGTCTCGTTGTTGATCGTCGCGTTGAGCTTGGGGTGCTGCTTGAGCGCCTCGATCGCGGCCATCTCGAAGAACGGCATGAACGACAGCTTGACGCCCTCACGGCGCAGGAACTCGCCCTTGGCCTGGTCGCGCAGCCGCGCGATCTTGGTGACGTCGACCTCGACGACCGTGGTGAGCTGCGCCGCGGTCTGCAGCGACTCGACCAGGCGCTTGGACATGGTCTGCCGCAGGCGCGACATCTTCTCAACGCGGCCGCGCAGCGTGGTGTCGACCTCGACCGGCTCGGGGGCCGCGGCCTGGGCGGGCACCGCGGCGAGCTGGGCGGCGGCCGGGGCCTGGGGGGCGGCGGGAGCCGCCTGCGCGCGCTGCGTCTTGGCCGCCTCGAGCACGTCCTGCTTGCGGATGCGGCCGCCCACGCCGGTGCCGTTGATCGCCTCGAGGTCGACGCCGTGCTCGTTGGCGAGCTTGCGCACCAGCGGCGTCACGTAGGGGCTCTCACCGGAGGGCTGCGGCGGGGCCTGCTCGACGGGCGCCTGGGGAGCCGGAGCCTGCTGGACGGGAGCCGGAGCGGGCGCCGGTGCGGGAGCGGGAGGTGCCTGCGGGGCCGGGGCCTGCTGGACCGGCTCGGGCTGCGCCGCCGGAGCGGGCTGGGGGATCGAGGAGGCGGGAGCGGGCTCCGGCTCGGCGAAAGCCTCCTGCTGCGCGGGAGCGGCGCCGCCGGCCTGGCCGTGCTCGTCGATGATGGCCAGCTCCGCGCCGACCTCGACGGTTTCGTCCTCAGCCACAACGATCTTGGTGATGACGCCCGCGGACGGCGACGGGATCTCGGTGTCGACCTTGTCGGTCGACACTTCGAGGAGCGGCTCGTCGGCCTCGACGCGCTCGCCTTCCTTCTTCAGCCAACGGGTTACCGTGCCCTCGGTAACGCTCTCGCCGAGCTGGGGCATCTGTACGGAGACCGGCATCGTTATCTTCTCTCGCGTTCTGATCTCGAGGGCTGGACTAGTTGTGTACGTGCAGCGGCTTGCCGGCCAGGGCCAGCATCGCCTCACCAACGGCCTCGGACTGGGTCGGGTGTGCGTGGATGAGCTGGGCGACCTCTGCGGGCAGCGCCTCCCAGTTGTAGATCAGCTGCCCCTCGGTGACGAGCTCACCGATGCGGCGGCCCACCATGTGGACGCCGACGACCGGACCGTCCTTCTGGGCGATGACCTTGACGGCGCCGGCGGTGCCGAGGATCTGGCTCTTGGGATTGCCGGCGAGGTCGTAGACCTGCTCCACGATCTCCAGGCCGCGCTCGGCGGCCTGCGCGGACGTGATGCCGACCGAGGCGACCTCGGGGTCGGAGTAGGTGATGCGCGGCACGCCCGCGTAGTCGATGGGCGGCGGGTTGAGCCCGGCGATGTGCTCGGCCACCATGATGCCCTCGGCGAACCCGGCGTGGGCGAGCTGCAACGTGGGGATCAGGTCGCCGATCGCGTAGACGCCGGGCACGGAGGTCTGGCAGTGCTCGTCGACCACGACCGCGCCGCGCTCGATCGTGATGCCGGCCTCCTCGAAGCCCATGCCCGAGGACACGGCGCCGCGGCCGACCGCGACCAGCAGGATCTCGGCGTCGAGGGTCTTGCCGTTGGCCAGGGTGACCACCACGCCGGTGTCGGTGGTCTTGGCGCCCTCGAAGAAGACGCCCAGTTCGTACTTGATGCCGCGGCGGCGGAAGGCGCGCTCCAGCAGCTTGGAGCTCGACTCCTCCTCGGTCGGCAGCAGGTGGGGCAGGGCCTCGACGATCGTGACCTCGGCCCCGAACGAGCGGTAGACGCTGGCCAGCTCGACGCCGATCACGCCGCCGCCCAGCACCACCACCGAGGTGGGCACGCGGTCCATGGTCAGGGTGTGCTCGCTGGTGATGACGCGCTCGCCGTCGATCTCCAGGCCGGGCAGCGACTTGGGCGCCGAGCCGGTGGCCAGCACGAGGTGGCGGCCCTCGTAGACGTCGGAGCCCACCTGGATCGCGCGCTCTCCGACGAGGCGGCCCTCGCCCTCGACGATCGTCACGCCCGCGCCCTTGAGCAGGCCCTGCACGCCCTTCCAGGCCCGGGTGACGATCTTGTCCTTGAAGGCGTGGACGCCGGGGACGTCGATGCCGTCGAAACGCGCCTTGACGCCGAACGTCTCGCTCTCGCGCGTCTCGTCGGCGACCTCGGCGGAGTGCAGCAGAGCCTTGGTGGGGATGCATCCCCTGTGGAGGCAGGTGCCGCCGATCTTGTCCTTTTCGATCAGGGCGACGGTCTTGCCCAGCTCGGCCGCCCGCAGCGCGCAGGCGTAACCGCCGCTGCCGCCACCTAGGACGACGATGTCGTAGGCCACAGGAAGGCTCCTTGTCGGGGTGTTCGTGATGCCGTCATCTTTTCATTTGTTTCAGATGCTCGCGTGCCGCTCGGCGAGTCCGATGAGGGTGCGGGTGATCGCGCCCGTGCCGCCCTTCGGGGTGTAGCCGTGCGGCTCGCCCTTGTTGAACGCGGGTCCGGCCATGTCGATGTGCGCCCAGCGCACCCCGTCGGGCACGAACTCTTGGAGGAAGATGCCCGCCGACAGCATGCCGCCCCAGCGCTCCGCCGGGATGTTGGCGATGTCGGCGATCGGTGAGTCGAGGCCCTTGCGCAGCTCCTCGGGCAGTGGCATGCCCCAGGCGCCCTCGCCCGCGGCCCCGGCGACCTCGACGACGAGCTCCCTGATCGCCTCGTCGTTGGCCATGACGGCGGAGGTGCGCCAGCCGAGCGCGACGATCTGCGCGCCGGTGAGGGTGGCGACGTCGACGATCAGGTCGGGAGCGTCCTCGGCGGCGCGCGCGATGCCGTCCATGAGCACCAGGCGGCCCTCGGCGTCGGTGTTGAGCACCTCGACGGTCTTGCCGCTGTAGCTGTGGATCACGTCGGACGGGCGCTGCGCGGTGCCGCTCGGAAGGTTCTCGGCCAGGCAGAGGTAGCCGACGGCGTTGATCGGCAGGCCGAGGCGGGCGATGCCGACCAGCGCCCCGAGAACGGCGCCCGCGCCGCCCATGTCGGACTTCATCCAGTCCATGGACTCGGCCGGCTTGAGCGACAGGCCACCCGAGTCGAACGTGATGCCCTTGCCCACGAACGCCAGCGTCTTGGCGGCCTCGGGATGGGTGTAGGAGAGGCGGACCAGGCGCGGCGGGTTGGCCGAGCCCTGGCCGACGCCGATGAGGCCGCCGTAGCCGCCGTCCTTGAGCTGCTTCTCGTCGAGCACCTCGACGGTCAGCCCGGCCTCGGTGCCGGTGGTCTCGGCGATCTCGGCGAACTTCGCCGGCCACAGGTCGGACGGCGGTGTGTTGACCAGGTCGCGGACCAGGGCGACCGACTCGGCCAGCACGGTGGCCCGCTCGGTGGCGTGTTCGGTGGCCTTCGCGGCCTCGGCGGAGAGCACGGTCAGCTCGGCCACCGGCTCCTTGGGCTCGCCGTTGGCGCGGTAGCGGGAGTAGCCGTAGGCGCCCAGCAGCGCGCCGAGCGCGACGGCCTCGACCTCCTCGGCCGACGCGGCGGGCAGGGCCAGGGCGGCGCGGGGCGTGCCGGCCAGCGAGCGGACGGCGGTGCCGGCGGCGCGGCGCAGGCCCTCGGCGTCGGGTGACTCACCCAGGCCGACGGCGACCAGCAGCGGGGCGGTGATGGCGCCGAACACCGGCACCTTGGCGATCTCGCCGGGCTTGCCGGTGAAACCGACGGCGGCGAGGGAGGCGGCGAGCTTCCCGTCGAAGGCCGCGTCGAGAGTTTCGGCGCCTGTCGCGGGACGGGGGCCTTCGGGCCCGGAGCGGAACCCGACGATCAGTGCGTCGGTGTCGAAAGAGACTGGATCTGCTGAGTTCAGCCGCACAGTGGTCACGTAAACCGATGCTATCCAGGGTTTCCAGGTACTAACAAACAGGGGTTCATCCCATGAATCGATGAAGCATATTGGTGCTATAGTCATTAGCACCATGTTGCTTGCCCTTGATCTCAACGACGCGCGGCCCCTGCACCAGCAGGTGGCCAGCGCCATCCGTCACGCCATCGGCGAAGGCGCCTACGCGCCGGGAGACCGGTTGCCGCCGGCCCGCGACCTGGCCGACGCGCTCGGCATCAACTCCAACACCGTGCTGCGCGCGCTGCGCGACCTGCGCGACGAGGGGCTGCTGGAGTTCAGGCGCGGACGCGGCGTCAGCGTCGCCGGCCGCGCCGACGGGCGCGCGCTGCTCGTGGAGCGGGCGCGCGAGTTGCTGGACGAGGCCAGGAGATACGGCTACCGCCGTGAAGACCTCATCACCATCCTTGAGGAGTTGTCATGAGCCCCCGATCCGCCGCCGTTCTCTGGGGGACGGCCGTCACCGCCGCGCTGGTCGCGGTTCCGCTGGCCCTGCGCGACCGGCTGCCCGATCCGCTGGCCGTGCACTGGGGACCGGCGGGAGCGCCCGACGGACAGATGTCGCTCATGGCCGGCCTGGTGGCGCAGGTGGCGATGTGGGCCGTGATCTGGGCGTTCCTGCTCGGCGCCGCGATGCGCGAGCAGACGCTGACCCGCAGGCTCGGCCGCGCCTACTGGTGGGGCACGCTCTTCGGCGGCGGACTGTTCGTGCTCGGCATGAGCGGTGTGACCCTGCTGGCCAACCTCGACGCGGCCACCTGGACCGACGCCGTCCTGGAGCCGTGGCAGGTCATCGCGGTGATCGTCGTCGCCTCGGCCGCCGGAGTGCTCGGCGGTCACCTCGGCAGGGGCGGCCCCGACCCGCACGCGCCCGCCGGCGCCGAGCCGCCCCGGCTCGACCTCAGGCCGGGACAGCGCGTGGTCTGGGTCAGCCGCGTCACCAATCCCTGGCTGGTCGCCGTGACCACCGTCGCGGCGGCCGGGCTGGTCGTCGCCACGGTGCTCGACGTCGCGGGCGCCTCCGTGGGCGTCGTGCTCCCGCCGCTCGGCATCCTGCTGCTCGTCGGCCTGCTGACCGCCTCCCTCACCGCTCGCGTCACCGCCGACGGCCTCACGATCGGGTTCGGCCCGTTCGGCTGGCCGGTGCGCCGGATCAAGCTGTCCAAGATCGACAAAGCCTGGTCGGACACGCGTTACCCGAGCCAGGTCGGCGGCTGGGGCATCCGCGGCCTGCCTGGTGGCGCGACCATCATGCTGCGCGGCGGCGAGTGCCTGATCATCCGTTACCACTCCGGCGGCGAGCTGGCCGTCAGCGTCGACGACGCCGCCCGCGGCGCCGCCCTCCTCAACGCCCTCCTCGGCGAGCGGGTCTCTGGATGACTCGTTCCGAGCGGTGCGGCTGACCGGTCAGCCGAGGACGGCGCACCCGACGAGGGCGGCGGTGGTGGCGGTCTCGACGAGCGCGCCGAGGACGTCGCCCGTGACACCGCCCAGCCGCCGCCGGGCGTGGGCGAGCAGCAGCAGCGCCGCCCCCAGCCCGGCGAGCATCGCCAGCGGCAGCACGACGCCCGCCGCCAGGCCGAGTCCCGCGCCCCCGGCCGCCGCCGGCGCGTCCAGGGGCCGGCCCTGCCCGTCCAGGGCCGGGACGGCCAGGCCGAGGACGGTGACGGCGGCCAGGGCCGCGAGGGTGACGAGCCAGGCCGCCGCAGGACGTACCGTGCCCGCGACGGTGGCGCCCAGCCCGCCCGCGCGGGCGGCGGGGACGCCGGACCGGCAGGCCCAGGTGAGCGCCAGGCGGCCCGCCACACAGGCGCTCACCAGCGCGCAGGGCCCGGCCGAGGACAGGGCGGCGACCTGGACGAGCAGCGTGAGCACCAGCGTCACCACCCCGAACGGCCCGATGTCCGACTTCCGCATGATGTCGAGCGCCCGGGCGGCGGGACTGCCGCTGCCCAGCCCGTCGGCGAGGTCGGCCAGCCCGTCCAGGTGCAGCCCGCGCGTCAGCAGGGCCAGCGCGCCTACCGCCAGCGCGGCCCCCAGGATCGCGGGGCCCGGCAGCAGCAGCGGCAGGCCGGCCACGACGCCGAGCGCCAGCCCGACGGCCGGAGCGAACAGCATGGCCAGGCCCGCGACCTGGCGGTCGACCCGCCGCACCCGGACCGGGAACACGGTGAGCGTGCCGACCGCGAAGCGCAGGCCGTGCATCAGAACAGCTCGTCCAGCAGCCGGTAGTAGTCGAGGCGCCGCGCGTCGGGCTCGACCGGCCCGTACGCGGCCAGGAAGTCCGCGCCGGCGCGCTCGTCCAGGTCGCGCAGCGCGAGGGCCAGGTCGACGTGGCGATCGGCCACGCCCAGCGCGGCCACGTCGATCAGCACCGGCTCGCCCGAGGGCGATGCGAGCACGTTGGCCGGGGTGAAGTCGCCGTGGGTGACGACCAGGTCCTCCTCGGCGGGCCGCTCGGCCACCAGCCGCTCGTACACCTGCTCCGGGGTGAGCCCCGCCCGGGCCTCGTCGAAGTCGCGCGGATCGACCCGTCCGGCCTCCACCCGCTCGCGGGCCCTGCCGAGCTTGACGTCGAGCCGCTCGTCGAACGGGCACTCGGCGACCGGGATGCCGTGCAGGACGCGCAGCGCCCGTCCCATGATCGTGCCGGCCTCCGGCGGGGCCTTGCGCCCCAGACTGCGCCAGCCCACGTCCGACAGCACCAGCGCGTCACCCTCGAACGTCACGATGTCCGGCACGTCCATCCACTGCCCGAGCCACCGCAGCCGGTCGCGCTCACCCCGCGCCGACGGGCCCTGCTTGACGTAGTAGACGCCCGTGGGAAAGGTGACGCGCAGCGTCTCGCCGCTCATGCCCTCGTGGTCGCCGGACCAGACGGCGTCGTCACCGAACAGGTCCAAGATCCGCCCAGGAAGCCGCATAACGGTCGATCCTAAGGGCCACTAGGGTGGCCGGATGCACGTGGTTGAACTCGAAGGCGTAGGCGTCCGGGTCGTCGGCAAGGCGCTGCTGAGCGACGTCGACTGGCAGGTGGAGTACGGCGAGCACTGGGTGATCCTCGGCCCCAACGGCGCCGGCAAGACGACGCTGCTCTCGCTGGCCGCCGCCGTGCGGCATCCGACGGAGGGCACGGTGAGCGTTCTGGGCCACCGGCTCGGCCGGGTCGACGTGCGGTCGTTGCGCCGCCACATCGGCCTGGTCGCCTCCAGCCAGCGACTGATCGACGAGGAGTTGCTGGAGGAGGAGGGGGCGACCGCGCACACCGTGGTCCTCACCGGGCACACCGGGACGAGCGCGCCGCTCTGGGACAGGTACGGCGACGCCGAACACGAGCGCGCGCTGCGGCTGCTGGCCGATCTCGGCTGCAAGGACCTGGCCGACCGCCCCTTCCGGGTGTGCTCCCAGGGCGAACGGGCCCGCATCAGGGTGGCCCGCTCGCTCATGCCGGATCCGGCGGTGCTGCTGCTGGACGAGCCGTTCGCCGGGCTCGACCTGCCCGCCCGCGAGGACCTCATCGCGGCGGTCGAGGACCTGGCGGCCACCAGGCCGGTGCTCACCACGATCACGGTGACCCACCACCTGGAGGAGGTGCCCTCGACCACCACGCACGCCATGCTCATGTGCGACGCCCGCGTCCTGGCGGCCGGGCCCGTGGCGGACGTCCTCACCCCGTCCAACCTCTCCGACTGCTTCGGCCGCGCCCTGCACGTGGACCGCCTCGACGGCCGCTGGTACGCCCGGGCCGTCCGCCTCTGACCCGCGGTCACGTTCGCGGAGTCCCGGGGTCCGCCGTCTCCGGGGCGCCCCACGGCGCGAGCAGCGCCACGCCCGGCCCCGCGAGCCCGATCCAGACCGGGTCGAGCGCCGTCAGAGCGGCAGGACGCGGCCGGCGACGACGAGGGCCACGTCCTCGGACTCGGCGGCCAGGCGCTCGTTGAGGCGGCCGAGCGCGTCCCTGAAGGCCCGCCCGCTGGCCGTGGCGGGCACCACGCCCATGCCCACCTCGTCGGACACGGCCACGATCGGCCGCGCCGCGTCCCGCCATGCCCGCGCGAGCTCGTCGCACCGCCTTTCGACCGGTGTCCGGTCGCCCTCCCAGGCGCCGTGCTCGTCGAACACCGCGGCCAGCCACGTGCCGAGCCCGTCCACCAGCAGCGGGGTGGCGGCGTCGCGGACGGCCCGCGCCAGGTCGGTGGTCTCCAGCGTCGTCCAGTGCGCGGGCCGGCGCTCCTGGTGGGCGCGCACGCGCGCGGCCCACTCACCGTCGCCCTCGCCGCGCGGCCCGGTGGCGACATAGGTCACGTACGGCTCCGCGGCCAGGCGCAGCTCGGCCTCGGCGGACTTGCCCGAGCGCGACCCGCCCAGCAGCAGCGTCCTGCGCGCGCGGCGGACCGGGGGCGGCGGCAACCGGGTGTCGATCACGGTCCCGTCGGGTACGGCCCGCGCCCCCCACAGGGCCAGCCGCCGGGCCAGCTCCTCCCCGGACCTGACGCGGTGGTCGACCCCCACGGCGACCACCTGGGTGCGCTCGCCCACCACCCCGGCCCGTCGCAGCAGCCCGAGCCGCTCGGGCCCGTCGAGCAGGTCGGCGAGCACGAGGTCGCAGGGCGGCGCGTCCAGCTGTGGCCCCCCGGCCGGCGCGTACAGCAGCCGGGTCCCGTCCGGCCCGGCCAGGCCGTGCCCGCCGGCGAACGACCGGTAGCCGCCCGGCCGGTCGCGGAACGGGAACCCGGCCACGCCGTCGACGACCGGCTCGAACGGCCGGCGGTGCCCGGAAGGCGGGCGGGCGCACGAGGCGCACCGGCACCCGGGCTCCGGCCAGCCCGCGGGGCCCGCCGTGCCTGCGAGAAGTACCTTCACCGCGCCGATCGTACAAACACCCCGCAAACGGCCGTCAGCGGGACCACCGGCGACCGGCGCGGGTGGCCGTCAGCGGGACCGGAGGCGGGGGCGGTCGGCGCGGCGGCGGTCAGGCGGCAGTCAGCGGGAACTGTGGGCGGGTGACCTGGAGCGGCGGCGGGTGGCGACGACGGCGCCACCGGCGAGCAGGACGAGCACGCCGGCCCCGCCCAGTATCAGCGCGAGCGGCGGGCCGCCGGCGGGCCCGGAGGACGAGACGGCGACATCCTGCTCGGCGCCGCCCTTCTGGCGGGCCGGATAGTCGTCGACCGCCACGACCGCGCCCTCGGCGTCGGCGCGGACCCTGGCGACCGAGGCGAGCAACTGGGCGGTGGAGGCGTTCTCGGCCGCGGCCACGCACTTCAGCAGTCCCTGGGCGGGCGGCTGGTCGCCGGGGTAGGCGTCGGTGTCGCCGTCACCGAAGTCCACCGTCACCACGACCCGCTTGTGACCCGAGACCGCGGCGTCCTTGCCACATACCGCTTCGAACCCGGGCAGATCCCCGCCCGGCGGCTCGGTGGCAGTCCCGTCGGGCGAGGCGGAGAAACGCCAGCCGACGACGGAGCCGTCGGACGGCACGTCCCGGGCCGAGACCGCCAGCCAGGCCGTGCCGTCGCTCCGCCAGACGCTCCACAGGCGGGGCGCGTTCGGATCGGGCCCACCGGGTACGGGCCCGCTGGGCATGATCGGGGCCGAGGCTGAGGCGGGAAGGGGCGAGAGAAGGAAGGCGGCCGCCACGAGGGCGGCACCCGCCGCAACACGAAACGCGCGCAGCATCGATTGACCTCCAAGCTCGGGAGTAGGGTGCCAGTGCCGTCGGAGGGTGCGCCGGCGAACCCGCGGAAAAGGAGCGTATGGCATGACATGGCGGTGGCGTTATGAAAATGCGCATGGTGGTGAGGTGACAGATCGGCCGTTGCCCCGAGAAGTTTTTCCGAGCCAGGCCGACGCGGAGTCCTGGATCGGCGAAAACTGGCGTGAGCTGCTCGAATTCGGCGTTGAGCAGGTGGCGCTGCTGGAGGAAGACCGCGTCGAATACACAGGATTGTCATTGCGGCCGGAGTGAATGAGAACAAATGGAAAAACCCCTTGAGTCGTACTGTGACTCAAGGGGTTTTTGTTCGGGCGGAGATTATGGGCGCGATTTGGGACTGGCGGTCTTGGCCGGGTCGCGCTCCACGATCGGGCCGAGCGCGTCGTCGATCCGCTTGAGCACGTCGGCGTCGAGCTTGACGCCCACGGCCTTCACGTTGTCGCGCACCTGCTCGGGCCGGGTGGCGCCGACGATGGCGCTGGCCACGTTGGGGTTCTGGAGCACCCAGGCGACCGCCAGCTGGGCCATGCTCAGCCCCAGGTCCGCGGCGATCGGCCTGAGCTCCTGCACCCGGGTCAGCACCTCGTCGTCCATGAACCGCGAGATCATGGCGCTGCCGCCCGGGTCGGTCGCCCGGGAGCCCGCCGGCGGCTGCTGTCCGGGCAGGTACTTACCGGTGAGCACGCCCTGGGCGATCGGCGACCAGACGATCTGGCCGACGCCCTCGCGCTCGCTCAGCGGCACGATCTCGGGCTCGATGACCCGCCACAGCATGGAGTACTGCGGCTGGTTGGACACGATCCGGTCGAAGCCCATCTCGTCGGCGATCTCCAGCGCCTGGGCGATCTGGTCGGCCGTCCACTCGCTGACCCCGACGTAGAGCACCTTGCCCTGCCGTACGAGATCGTCGAAGGTCTTCAGGGTCTCCTCGAGCGGCGTCTCGAAGTCGAAACGGTGCGCCTGGTAGAGGTCGACGTAGTCGGTCTGCAGGCGGCGCAGCGAGGCGTTGATGGACTCGGTGATGTGCTTGCGGGACAGCCCGCGGTCGTTGGGCCCGGAACCGGTCGGCCAGTAGACCTTGGTGAAGATTTCCAGCGACTCCCTGCGGACGCCCTTGAGCGCCCGGCCGAGCACCGCCTCCGCCTTGGTGCCCGCGTAGACGTCGGCGGTGTCGAACGTGGTGATGCCCTCGTCGAGGGCGGCCTGGACGCACTGCTTGGCGGCGTCCTCCTCCACCTGGGAACCGTGGGTGAGCCAGTTGCCGTAGCTGATCTCGCTGACCATGAGACCGCTGCGACCGAGGTGACGGAATTCCATGTATCCGACCTTAGGCCGTCACGAGATCTGTTTCGGGATAAGGTGCCCGGCGTGGTGAAGCTCGTACGGCTGGCGCTGACCGCGGCGGTCCTGACCGCGATAGCGGTACGGCTGCGCCGCCGCGCTCGTATGCCTGAGGCGCGGCCGGAACGTCCCGGGCCGGTGCCGGGCCGCCCCACCCGGGCCGACCTGGCCCGCCACCCGGTGCGACGCACGAGGCGGGCCTGGCCCGCGCTGCTCGGCGTCGGCGCCATGGCGGCGGCGGTCCTCGTGTTCGCGACCCAGGTGGCGACGCCGGTCGGGGAGGAGCCGGAGTGGTGGACAACCTTCCGGTCCACCGTCCGCGCGGAGCCGGATGTCCGCGAGCCGGATGTCCGCGAGCCGGATGTCCGCGAGCCGGGTGTTGGCGAGCAGGGCGGTCAGGAGCCGGGTGTGCGCGAGCTCGTCGTCCACGAGTCGGAAGCCCGCGAGTCGGGAGCCCGCGAGTCGGGAGCCCGCGAGTCAGAAGCCCCCGAGTTGGGAGCCCGCGAGTCGGGAGCCCGCGAGTCGGGTGCTCCCGAGTCCGGCGCTCCCGAGCCGGTCGCCGCGACGCCGCCGTCCACCGTGCCGGACCCGGCGTGCCGTCCCGAACGCCGCCCGGTGGCGGTGCGCCCGATCGATCCGAAGGTGAGACGAGCCGTCGACCGGCAGTGGCGGCGCATCGAGGGCTGGCTGAAGGCCCGGGCCCCGCGGACCTACGTCACCCTCGGCCACCCGGGCAGGGCGAGGACGATCGCGATCGCCGAAGCGCAGACGGGCCTGGACTTCCCCGACGACCTGCGCGCGTCGCTGCTGCGCCACAACGGGACCGGAGGCTTCGGGCTGGGGCCCACCGCGCCCTCCTCCGGCATCCGGGAGATCCGCGACCTCTGGCGCGACCTGTGCCGTCTCGACCCAGCGGATGTGGGCCACGAGCCGCGCGAGGAGTGGTGGAACGGCAGGATGATCCCGTTCGCCTACCGTGCCGACATGGGATACGGGCTGATCGACTCGCAGGTGGGCGACGTCGGCTGGGACGACCTGGTCGCGGGCAGGACGTTTCCCGCGATGCCGTCCTACTACGCGCTCCTGCGCGCCACCGCCGACGCCCTGGAACAGGACGGCCAGGTCGGCGGGTGGGTGCCGCGGGTGACCCGAGGCACCCTGCGCTGGACGCCGCAGAGCTGAGCCGCGGCTACCTCTTCGGCGGCACGGGCTTGCCGCCCGGCAGCACCGCGGGCGGCGGGAAGCGCAGCTTGCGGATCTGCAGGGCACGCATCGCGGCGTAGAAGCCGACGCCCCGCAGGCTCTCGCCGGGGTGCTTCTCGGCCACCAGCCGCTTCACCCGCCAGGCCACGTAGATCGAGGTGAACAGGACACCGACCATCATGATCGGCCAGCCGATCGTGATGACGCTGCTCAGCACGAGCGGGCGGATGTCGGCAGGCCACGGGACCCACGTCGCCAGCAGGATGAGCAGGGAGAACGGCAGGAAGTACTGGCTCGGCAGCCGCCGCGAGTCGACCCAGTCACGGGCGAACTTGCGCGCCGGGCCCTTGTCGCGAGCCGGGAAGTAGCGCTCGTCGCCGGCCAGCATGCCCTTGCGGGCCCTCTCGCGCTCGGCGGCCTGCTTGGCGCGGGACTGCCGGTAGGCCTCCTTGCGGTCCTTCGGAGCCGTGACCGGCTGGCGCCTTCTGCTCTCGGCATCTCGGCGCTTGGGTGTGGGACGACCCTTACCCTGGGGCTTAGGATCGTCAATGGGGACGGGGGTGTCGTCCACGGAGGTTTGGGAACGGCGTCGCAACACGATGCCAACCCTACCTGGACTGCAACTTAGTGACGCCCCCGTGCGTTATGCGTAGGGTAATCCCAAGGCGGCTGCGCTGCACTGGGTGAACACCAGCACGACCTAAGAAGGGGACGGCCGACGCGCATGAGCGTGATGAAGAGACTTTCAATGATCTTCAAGTCCAAGGCCAACAAGGCCTTGGACAAGATGGAGGATCCACGCGAGACCCTCGACTACTCCTACCAGCGGCAACTCGAGCTGCTGCAAAAGGTGCGCCGGGGCGTGGCGGACGTCGCCACCTCGCGTAAGCGGGTTGAGCTGCAGATCAACGGTCTTGAGCAGCAGGCCAAGCGCTACGAGGAGCAGGGCCGCAAGGCGCTGTCGGTGGGGCGTGAAGACCTGGCTCGTGAGGCGCTGCAGCGCCGGTCCAATCTGCAGACGCAGATGAGCGACCTGAAGATCCAGCATGACAATCTGCAGGCCGAGGAGGAGAAGCTGACCACGGCCTCCCAGCGGTTGCAGGCCAAGGTCGACTCCTTCCGCACCAAGAAGGAGACCATCAAGGCGACCTACACCGCGGCCGAGGCCCAGACGCGCATCAACGAGGCCTTCTCCGGCATCTCCGAGGAGATGGGCGACGTCGGCCTGGCCATCCAGCGTGCCGAGGACAAGACCGCGCAGATGCAGGCGCGGGCCGGCGCGATCGACGAGCTGCTCGCCAGTGGCGCGCTCGACGACTACAGCGGCACCCGCGGCGACGACATCCAGGCCGAGCTCGACCGCATGGGCGGCGGCATGGACGTCGAGCTGGAGCTGGCCAAGATGAAGGCCGAGCTCGGCCAGGGCCCCGCTCCGCAGGGCGCCATCGAGCCGGGCCAGCAGCAGCAGCAGCCTCAGCAGCAGCAACAGCAGCCCACGCAGCAGCTGCGCCAGCCGGGGGAGGGCGCATGATCGTCAGAATCATGGGCGAGGGGCAGGTGGAGATCTCGGCCGACGACATCGGCGTCCTCAACGAGCTCGACAGCGAGCTCGAGACGGCGATCGAGACCGACGACGAGGAGGTCTTCCGCGACAAGCTGCACGCGTTGCTCGACAAGGTGCGCCACGTGGGCAAGGCGCTGCCCGACGACAGCCTTGAGCCGTCAGAGCTGATCCTTCCCCCCGCGGACGCCTCGATCGAGGAGGTCCGGGAGATGCTGGGCGATCAGGGCCTCATCCCGGGTTAGTCATGAGCTCCCGGTTCGCGTCCGACAGCGGCCTGACCCGTCGCATGGTCATGACAATGTTCCTGCTCGGGCTGCTCTATGTGGTGTTCGTCGGCGTGCTGATCGCTCTGGGCGTTCAGGCGGTGACCGTGCTGCTGATCGCGGGGGTCGTGCTGCTGGTGCAGTACTTCCTGTCCGATCGCATCGCGCTGTTCGCGATGGGAGGGCGGGAGGTGTCGCCGCAGCAGGCCCCCGAGCTGCACGGCATGATCGACCGCCTGTGCGCCATGGCCGACATGCCCAAGCCGCGGGTGGCGATCGCGGATTCCGACGTCCCCAACGCGTTCGCCACCGGCCGTAACCAGAAGAAGTCCGTCGTCTGCGTGACGACCGGCATCCTGCGCCGCCTGGAGCCGCAGGAGCTCGAGGGGGTGCTGGCCCACGAGCTCTCGCACGTCGCCCATCGCGACGTGGCGGTCATGACGATCGCCTCGTTCCTCGGCATCCTCGCCGGGCTCATGACGAGGGTCGCCCTCTACACGGGCCTCGGCAGCCGCCGCGACAACGGACAGGGCGGCCTGCCGATCGGCCTGATCATCATGCTGGTGTCGATCGTCGTCTACGCCGTCAGCTTCCTGCTCACCCGCGCCCTGTCGCGCTACCGCGAGCTGGCCGCCGACCGCGCGGGCGCGTTGCTCACCCAGCGGCCGTCGGCGATGGCCAGCGCCCTGGTCAAGATCAGTGGCGACATGGCCCGGATCCCGACGCGCGACCTGCGCGAGGCCGAGCCGTTCAACGCCTTCTACTTCGCTCCCGCCCTGGCTCCGGGGGCGACCGTGGCCGGCCTCTTCTCCACCCACCCGCCGCTCAACCGCCGCCTCGAGCAACTGGCGAAGATCTCCGCCCAGCTCGGAAGGGGCTGACATGGGCTGGCTCGACGCCCTCTTCGGCCGGTCCAAACCGGTCAAGCCCAACCTCGACGCGCTGTTCGCGCTGCCGTCCGCCGCCATCACCCTGCAGGCCGCCACCGGGCTGGCGCCCACCGGGCTCGGCTCGGTCGCCTTCCGGGCCGCCGAGGGAGGCGCGTTCGCCGCGGTCGAGCGCGACGCGAAGGCCCTGCTCGGCGACCGGGTCGAGGAGTCCGACGACGACTACGGCTACACCTGGCTGCTGGTGCGCCGCCCGCCGGACGCGCTCTCCGACCTGGTGACCGAGCTGCACGCGGTCAACTCCACGCTGGAGGGCGCCGGGTTCGGCCCGTCGCTGCTCTGCTCGCTGGCGTCGTTCACCGACCCCGACGGCCGGCGGCTCGCGATCGTCTACCTCTACAAGCGCGGCACCTTCTACCCGTTCGCCCCGCTGCCCGGACAGCGTCGCGACAACGCGCTCGAACTCCAGGTCAGAGGCGCGCTCGCGACCGAGCTGCCGCTGGAGGAGGATCTTGGGCGATGGTTCCCGGTATGGGGTGCCCCGGGGCTCTGAATGCGCATAGTGATCTAATGATCACGTGGAGCGAAGATTGGTGGCAATTGCGGCTTCCGCGTTCATTGTCGCGGCGGTCCTGTCCAGCGCGTGGGTGACCGGCCAGTTCACCAGCCCGGTGGTGGACCGGATCGACGGCTACGTCAGCGAGCTGGCGGCGCGTGACCAGCCGTGGACGGGCCTGTTCCGGGCCTCCGAGGCACTGACGGGGCTGGCCTGCCTCACCGGGGTGGCGCTCGTGTCCCGGGTGCGGCGCGAGTGGCCGGGCTGGCTGGCGCTCGCCGTCTTCGGCGGCCTCGTGATCATGGGAAGCGTCTTCCCGCTCGACTGCGCCGTGCTGAGCGACCCGGCCTGCGAGCACAGCGCGCTGTCATGGTCGCACCACATCCACTCCGTCGCCGGCGCGCTCTCCACCGTCGCCGCGCTGGCCGTCATGACGCTGCTCAGCCTGAGCTGGCAGACGTGGCCGACCTGGCTCCTCTCGGGACTGTCCCTGGGCGTCACCGCGCTCGCGCTCGCCTCCGCCGCGACCGGCTACCTGGTCGGCCTGGCTCAGCGCGCCCAGGTCACGCTCCTGGCGGCCTGGCTCGTGTACGTCGCCGTCAGGCTCCTCACCACCGACCCCCCGTCCACGTCCGTCGGCTCGTCCACTTCGGGTGGCTCGTCCACGTCCGGTGGCCCGGACACCTCCGAGGAGCCTGTCACCCGTCATGGGCGGGTTGGGCAGGAGGCGCCGGTCACCCGTGCCCGGCCGGTCGGACAAGAAGCGCCGGTCGGACAAGAAGCGAGGGTCACTTGTGCCCGGCCGGTCGGGCAAGAAGCGAGGGTCACTTGTGACTGGCCGGTCGGCTCGAACGGGAAGGGCTCGCCGCACGTGATCGAGCACGGCACGGGACCGGCCGTGCTGATCTCCGCGGGACTGGCGGGCGCCTGGTTCCACTGGGATCAGGTGGCCGGCGAGCTGGCGCGGAGCCACCGGGTGATCCGCTTCGACCGTCCCGGTCTCGGGCTCAGCCCGGCCTCACCCACCCCACTCACCCTGTACGGCGAGGCCGCCCGGCTGGCCGCGCTGGCCCCAGCACATCCCGAGCAGGTCACCGTGATCGCCCACTCGGTGGCCGCCTGGCACGCGGAGGCGTTCGCCCGGCTGCACCCGATGCGCGTCTCCAAGCTGGTGCTCGTCGCTCCCCGCTGCGCAGGCCGCAGGGGGCGCGGCGGCTCGGTGCTGGGAGGTGCGATCGGCCGCTGGCTGCCCGCTCTGGGGGGGACGTGGGGGGCCGCCGCCGTGGCGCGACTGCTGGGTCCGGCCGTCCACCGGCTGCTCACCGGCCTCGACGACCGCGACCGCGTCTACGGCAGCGGCCGGGTGCTGGCCGCGGCGGCGGGGGAGTGGCTGGCCTGCCGCGGCATGGCCGCCGACCTGCGTGTCGTCCGGAGCGATCATCCGATGCCCGACGTGCCGGTGACGGTGATCAGCGCAGGGGCGAAGGACTCGTGCTGGGAACGGCTGGCGGATGAGCTGGACGCCAAGCTCGTCCGCCTGCCCGCCTCCGGGCACCACGTGGAACTCGACGACCCCGGCGCCATCATCGACGCGGTCTGAGTCGCGGTCTGAGTCGCGGTCTGGGGGCACGGGCAGGGGGCGTGAGCTGGCGCGGGTTGAGGCGATGCCTGAGGCGATGCCTGAGGCGATGCCTGAGGCGCGGGCTGGGGCGGATTGGGATGCGGGCTGAGGCGCGGGCCGGGGTGTGGGGGGGACGCGTTGCCCGAAGGAAGCGGTCGCGAAGGGCTGACGTGGGACCGCGCGACCCACCACAATGGCGGCAAAGACGCCGTATTGGGCAAAGACGCCGTATTGGGGGTAGGAATGCCGGACCTCGCCGCCCTGCGGCCAGGGGATCCCGCCTCGGTGGTGGTTTTCGCTACGCGAAGGGGCACACCTTAGCCGTCCTATGATCCCGTGGGGGTGCATGTGAACACCGAGCACGAGCAGATCGCCGTCGACGGCGAGGGCTCCGTCGCCGCCGCGCCCGACGTCATGCGGCTGAGCGCGGGCGTCGAGGTGCGCCGGGCGTCGGCGGGTGAGGCGTTCGCCGCCGTCCGGGCGGCCGCGGCCCGCCTGACCGAGGCCCTGCGCGGGGCCGGGATCGCCGCCGAGGACCTGCGTACGAGCGAGCTGTCGCTGGGTCCCGAGTACGAGGCCTATCCCAAGGTCTCGGCCTACCGGGCGGCGCAGGGCGTCGAGGCGGTGGTGCGCGACCTGTCGCGGGCCGACCGGGTGATCGACACCGTCGCGGGCGTGGGTGAGGAGGCCAGGCTGGGCGGGGTGGCGTTCGAGCTGTCCGATCCCGCCGAGGCGCTCGGCCGGGCCAGGGCCCGCGCGTTCCGCGACGCCGCCGCCAAGGCCGCCCAGTACGCCGAGCTGGCGGGACGGCCGCTCGGCCGGGTGGTCTCGGTGACCGAGGAGGTGCGGGGCGGGCCGCAGCCGATGGCCTACGCGACGCTCGCCGCCGAGTCGCAGGCGTCGGTGAGCCCCGGACGCCAGACACTGTCGGTCGGCGTCCGGGTGGTCTACGCCTTCGGCGAGTAGGCGGCCGCTACGGCAGTGCCAGCATGCGGTCGAGGGCGACCTTCGCCCAGTGCGTGGTGTCGTCGTCGACCGTGATCTGGTTGACCACCTCGCCGAGCGCGAGCGACTCCAGTGCCCACACCAGGTGGGGCAGGTCGATGCGGTTCATCGTGGAGCAGTAGCAGACCGTGCGGTCCAGGAACGAGACGCTCTTGTCGGGGAACATCCCGGCGAGCCGCTTGACCAGGTTGAGCTCGGTGCCGATGGCCCAGCTCGACCCGGACGGCGCGGCCTGGAGTGTGTTGATGATGTGCTCGGTGGAGCCGACGTGGTCGGCCTTCAGCACCACCTCGTGCCGGCACTCGGGATGGACGAGCACGTTGACGCCCGGGATGCGCCGGCGTACGTCGTCGACCGACTCGGCCGTGAAGCGGCCGTGCACCGAGCAGTGGCCCTTCCACAGGATCACCTTCGCGCGTTCGAGCTGCTCGGGCGTGAGGCCGCCGCCGGGGCGGTGCGGGTTCCACACCACGCAGTCGTCGAGCGTCATGCCCATCTCCAGCACGGCGGTGTTGCGCCCGAGGTGCTGGTCGGGCAGGAACAGCACCTTCTCTCCCTGCTCGAAGGCCCATTCCAGGGCCCGGCGGGCGTTGGAGGAGGTGCACACCGCGCCGCCGTTGCGGCCGCAGAAGGCCTTGATGTCGGCGCTGGAGTTCATGTACGTGACGGGAATCACCTGATCGGCCAGGCCGGCGTCCTCCAGCGCCTCCCAGCACTCCTCGACCTGGTCGAACGTGGCCATGTCGGCCATCGAACAACCCGCGGCCAGGTCGGGCAGGATCACCTTCTGGGCGTCGCCGGTGAGGATGTCGGCCGACTCGGCCATGAAGTGCACGCCGCAGAAGACGATGAACTCCGCCTCCGGCCTGGCGGCCGCCTGCCGGGCCAGTTTGAAGGAGTCGCCCGTCACGTCGGCGAACTGGATGACCTCGTCACGCTGGTAGTGGTGGCCCAGCACGAACAACCGGTCGCCGAGCGCCTCCTTGGCCCTGCGCGCCCGCTCCACCAGGTCGGGGTCGGAGGCGGGCGGCAACTCGCCCGGGCAGTCCACGCCTTTCTCGGAGTGCGGATCGGCGTCCTGGCCGAGAACGAAGAGCGGCAGTCCAGTCTGGGTGGCCATGGCCGTACCCCCTTATCGTCGAAGTGACGATTCCCATCATGGCACATGGTCTCCGGTGCTCTATTTCGGGTCGGTGGGGCGGGGAATGTTAGACAGCCCGCCGGTGTTGGTAGCGTCTTAGTAGGACGTCAGAAACAGACAGCCGGGTTAGGGAGTCAGCAGATGACGGTTGAGAGCAGCGAGACCACGACGCAGGGCCTGATCCTGACCGACGCGGCCGCCGCGAAGGTCAAGAGCCTGCTCGAGCAGCAGGGCGAGGAAAGCCTGCAGCTGCGCGTGGCCGTGCAGCCCGGTGGCTGCTCCGGCCTGCGCTACCAGCTTTTCTTCGACGACCGGTCGATGGACGGCGACGTGGTGTCGGACTTCGGCGGCGTGAGCGTGGTCACCGACAGGATGAGCGCCCCCTATCTGATGGGCGCGTCCATCGACTTCGTCGACACGATCGAGAAGCAGGGGTTCACCATCGACAACCCCAATGCCACCGGTTCCTGTGCCTGTGGCGACTCCTTCAACTAGACGGCGTCACGGAGGTCCCGTTCGTCTTTGTGCGGGCGGGACCTTCCCGTATCCTCGTGGGGCTCAACTGGCCTGCTGACAACGAGGAAGAAGAATCCCGTGCGCATCGCCGTCACCGGCTCCATCGCCACAGACCAACTGATGACCTTCCCGGGGAGTTTCGGCGATCAGCTCATCGCCGGGCAACTCGATCGGGTGTCCCTGTCGTTCCTGGTCGACGACCTGCAAATCCGTCGCGGTGGTTGTGCGGCGAACATCTCGTTCGGCATGGGATGCCTGGGGCTGACCCCGATCCTGGTGGGGGCGGTCGGCAACGACTTCGCCGACTACCGCTCGTGGCTGGAGCGCCACGGTGTCGACTGCGCCTCGGTGCACGTCTCCGACAACCACCACACGGCGCGTTTCCTGTGCACCACCGACGACCACCACAACCAGATCGCCTCGTTCTACACCGGCGCGATGGCCGAGGCGCGGCTCATCGAGCTGCGGCCCGTCGCCGACCGCGTGGGCGGGCTCGACCTGGTGCTGATCAGCCCCAACGACCCCGACGCGATGCTGCGCCACACCGACGAGTGCCGCCAGCGCGGCATCCCGTTCGCCGCAGACCCCTCACAGCAGCTGGCCCGCATGGGCGACGAGCAGATCCGCGACCTCGTCGACGGCGCCGCCTACCTGTTCTCCAACGACTACGAGAAGGGCCTCATCGAGCAGAAGACCGGCTGGTCCGACGGAGAGGTCCTGTCCCGCGTCGGCGTCCGCGTCACCACGCTCGGGCCCAAGGGCGCGGTCATCGAACGCGCCGATGAGCCGGCCCTGCACGTCGCCCCCGCCCCCGAGCGGGGCAAGGCCGATCCGACCGGCGTCGGCGACGCGTTCCGCGCCGGGTTCCTGGCCGGTCTGGCGTGGGGCCTGCCGCTCGAACGCTGCGGCCAGATCGGCAACCTGACGGCCACCCACGTGCTGGAGCGCGTCGGTGGGCAGGAGTACGAACTGGGACAGAAGGTCTTCCTTGAGCGGTTCGGCGCCGCCTACGGGGCCGAAGCCGCGGCCGCCGCGCTCCGGAGCGCGGCGGGGAGACGTTCAGGCGCGCGTAGGAGATGTTCAGGCGCGCGCGTAGACGCGGTGCACGAACTCCGCGAGCTGGTCGTCAGGCAGATGCCTGGCCAGGTCGGCCTCGCTGATCATGCCGATGGCGCGGTCGTCCTCCATCACCGGCAGCCGCTTGATCTGGTGCTCCTCCATGAGAGCGAGCGCCTCCTCGACCGTGGTGTCGGGCGACGCCCAGACCAGCCCGAGTGCCAGGTCGCTGGCCCGTACGCTGGCCGGGTCGTGTCCCTCGGCCACGCACCTGACCACGATGTCGCGATCGGTGATGATCCCCGTGACGCGGCCGTCGACGTCGCAGACGGGCAGCGCGCCCACGTTGCTGTCGCGCATCAACTGCGCGGCCCGGTCCAGTGTCTCGTGCGCGGGAATGCATTCCGCGCCTGGGTGCATCAGGTCGCGGGCGGTCTCGTGTGGATGTCCGGTGGTCATCTGCTTTCCCCCTGGAAGTCGGAGATGTCCCCGAGAAGTACTACCCAGATCGGACGGCATGCCACGGAGGCCGGGTTTCAGTAGTTGCGCCGCACGTGGATGGCCCAGCCGCCCCCGGGCAGCTCGTAGGAGCCCACATGGCGGTGGGACTTGAGCCGGCACCAGGCAGGGACGTCCGTATAGGCGGCGGGGTCGTCGGCCAGGACCGAGACCACGGCGTTGAGCGGCACGTGGTTGATCCGCTCCGCGAGCATGATGATCGGGATCGGGCACTTCTTCCCGAGTGCGTCGATCGTCAACACCGGCTGAGAAATCTCTGTCATGCGACTCCTGCGTCCTGGCGGATCCGCCGCACCAGCTCGGGCAGCACGGCGAGAAACCTGTCGACCTCCGCCGCGGAAGCGCCCCTGGGCAGTGAGACCCGGACATTCCCATGGGTGAGCACGCCCATCGCCTCCAGAACGTGCGATGGACGAAGCGTACTAGCGGTGCACGAACTTCCGGACGATACGGCGAACCCGGCCTTGTCCAGCTCGGTCAGCAGCGCCTCGCCGTCGACGTAGAGACAGGAGAACGTCACGATGTGCGGGGCCCGGTCGACGGGATCGCCGATCACCTCCACATCGGGGACGATCTTGGGTACGGTCTCCCGGATCCTGTCGACCAGGGCGGAAAGGCGCGAGCACTCCTGCGCCGCCTCTGCCGTCATCGCCCGCAGGGCCGCCGCGGCCGCGACGATGCCCGGCACGTTCTCGAACCCTGGGACGCGGCGGCGCTCGCGCTCGTCCTCCGGCAGGAACGAGCGGAACCGGGTGCCCTTGCGCACCGCCAGCACGCCCACCCCGGCGGGGCCGCCCCACTTGTGGGCACTGGCCGTCAGCACCGACCAGCCGGGCGGGATCGGCATCCGGCCCGCCGTCTGCGCGGCGTCCACCAGGAGCGGAACCCCGTGCCGCCGGCAGACCTCGGCGGCCTCGGTCACCGGCTGTAGCGTGCCGACCTCGTGGTTGGCCGTCTGCAGGCAGGCCAGGGCGGTGTCCTGCCTGGCCACGGCCGCGGCGAAGGCGTCGAGGTCGACCCGCCCGCTCAGGCTCACGCCCACGGTCTCGACCGTGCCGCCGTCGCGCTCGTGCACACCGGCGGCGTGCAGCACGCTGGAGTGCTCGACCGCGCTCGTCACCAGATGGCGCCCGGCCCTTCGCCTGCCGTGTAGGGTGCCGAGGACGCCGAGATGCACGGCCTGGGTGCCCGAAGAGGTGAACGAAACCTCGTCGGCGCGCGCGCCGAGCGCCTCGGCCACCTCCGTGCGGGCCTGCTCCAGCAGCAGGTGAGCACGGCGGGCCTGGTTGTACAGCCTCGCGGGGTCGGCCCAGCCGACGTCGATCGCCGCCAGGAGCGCCTCGCGCGCCTGGGGGTGAAGCGGCTCGGTCGAGGCCGCGTCGAAGTACGCCACGAGACCTATGGTCCCACTCGCGGCGCGCCATCGAGGGGGCGCGCGGAAGGGCGGGGCCCTTGCGCGCTAATGTGTCAGCAATCAGCTGTGCATTTGGAAATACGAGCGCCCAAGAGTGACTCTTGGGCTTCACTTGTGGGGTAGGCGATCCGTGAGTCCGACTCGCCGTTCGACACGGCGTTCGTTGGCCCGGCGCGGAGTGCCGCGCGCCGCCGTTTTGGCGTTGCTGCTGGCCTCCGTTACGGCGTGTGCTAATGACATTCCCGAGGCCGACTGGTCCCGTGGCCTCCTTCCGGACCACATCACCACTCAAGGTGGCCTGGTCCAGAATCTGTGGAACGGTGCCTGGATCGCCGCACTCGCCACAGGTGGCGTGGTCATCGCGCTGATCGTGTGGGCGTGCATCTTCCACACCAAGCGCCGGGCGAAGGCGGAGCTTCCGCCGCAGGTTCGTTACAACCTGCCGATCGAGATGCTCTACACCTTGGTCCCTCTCGTCATGGTGTCGGTGTTCTTCTTCTTCACCGCCCGCGACAGCCGTGACCTGGAGGTGCTCTCCGGCGCACCGGATGTCAAGGTCAAGGTCGAGGCGTTCCAGTGGAGCTGGCGCTTCACCACGACGGTCGACGGCAAGACGCTGAAGCCCGTCGTCGGCCAGCCGGTCAGCGACTACACCGCCGGTCCTCAGCTGGTCCTGCCGGTGGGCAAGAAGATCGAGTTCGAGCTGGAGTCCCCCGACGTCATCCACTCCTTCTGGGTGCCGGAGTTCCTGTTCAAGCGGGACGTCATCCCCGGCATCCCCGAGAACAACAAGGGCCGCAAGTTCGAGATCACCACGCTCGACAAGCCCGGCACCTACGCCGGCCGCTGCGCCGAGCTGTGCGGTGTCGACCACAGCCGGATGTTGTTCAACGTGAAGCTCGTCAAGCAGGCTGAGTTCGACCAGTACATCGCGACCCAGGCTGGAAGTGCCCAGTGACCGCCATCCAAGAACCACTCGCGACGACGGCCAGGCCCACTCCCAAGGGCCGGGTGATCGCCAAGTGGCTGTCCTCCACCGATCACAAGATCATCGGACACCTCTACCTGATCACGTCCTTCGTGTTCTTCCTGATCGGCGGCATCATGGCGCTGGTCATGCGTGCCGAGCTGGCCCAGCCGGGGCTGCAGTTCACCAGCAACGAGCAGTTCAACCAGCTGTTCACCATGCACGGCACGATCATGCTGCTGATGTTCGCGACGCCGCTGTTCGCCGGCTTCGCCAACGAGCTGATGCCGCTGCAGATCGGCGCGCCCGACGTGGCGTTCCCCCGGCTCAACATGGTGAGTTACTGGCTCTACCTGTTCGGCAGCATCATCGCGGTGTCGGGCTTCTTCACCCCCAACGGCGCAGCCTCCTTCGGCTGGTTCGCCTACGCCCCGCTGTCCGACTCGATCTACTCGCCGGGTCTGGGCGGTGACCTGTGGATCATGGGTCTGGCGCTGTCCGGCCTCGGCACGATCCTCGGCTCGGTCAACTTCATCACCACGATCATCTGCATGCGGGCGCCCGGCATGACGATGTTCCGGATGCCGATCTTCACCTGGAACGTCCTGCTGACCAGCATACTCGTGCTGATGGCCTTCCCGGTGCTGGCCGCCGCGCTGCTGGCGCTGGAGGCCGACCGCAAGTTCGGCACCCACATCTTCGCCATCGACAACGGCGGGCCGCTGCTCTGGCAGCACCTGTTCTGGTTCTTCGGCCATCCAGAGGTCTACATCATCGCGCTGCCGTTCTTCGGCATCGTCACCGAGATCCTGCCGGTGTTCAGCCGCAAGCCGATCTTCGGTTACATCGGCCTGGTCGGTGCCACCATCGCGATCGCGGGCCTGTCCATCACGGTCTGGGCGCACCACATGTACCCGACCGGGCAGGTGCTGCTGCCGTTCTTCTCGTTCATGACGTTCCTCATCGCGGTGCCGACGGGCGTGAAGTTCTTCAACTGGATCGGCACCATGTGGCGGGGCCATCTCAGCTTCGAGTCGCCGATGCTGTTCTCCATCGGCTTCCTGGTGACGTTCCTGCTGGGCGGTCTGACCGGTGTGATCCTGGCCTCGCCGCCGCTCGACTTCCACATCAGCGACACCTACTTCGTCGTCGCCCACTTCCACTACGTGGTGTTCGGCACGGTGGTGTTCGCGATGTTCGCCGGGTTCTTCTTCTGGTGGCCCAAGTTCACCGGCAAGATGCTCGACGACCGGCTGGGTAAGGTCCAGTTCTGGCTGCTGTTCGTCGGCTTCCACGCGACGTTCCTCATCCAGCACTGGCTCGGCGTGCTCGGCTTCCCGCGCCGCTACGCCGACTACAGCGCGATCGACGGGTTCACCGACCTGAACATGATCTCCTCGGTCGGCGCGTTCGTGCTGGGAGCCTCGACGCTGCCGTTCTTCTACAACGTCTGGAAGACCTGGCGCACCGCGCCCAAGGTCACCGTCGACGACCCCTGGGGCTTCGGTGGCTCGCTCGAATGGGCGACCTCCTGCCCGCCGCCGCGGCACAACTTCACCTCGCTGCCGCGCATCCGGTCCGAGCGTCCCGCGTTCGACCTGCACTATCCGCATATGTCCGCCAAGTCCGCCCAGGAAGTGGAGGCCTGATGAGGGTTCAGGGTTGGCTGTTCCTGCTGTGCGGCCTGTTCTTCGCCGGAGTCGACGTCGCCTACTGGTTCTGGACCAAGGCCGACACGGGAGTCGGTGAGCCGGTCGGCACCACGGCGATGGCCATTTCGGTCGGCTTCGCCTTCATGATCGGCTACTACCTGATGTTCACCGCCAGGCGCATCGGTGACCAGCCGGAGGACAACAAGCAGGCCGAGATCAGCGACGGCGCCGGTGAGATCGGCTTCTTCAGCCCCAGCAGCTGGTGGCCGCTGTTCCTCTGCCTGGCGGCGGCCTTCGCCTTCGCCGGGTTCGTGATCGGCCTCTGGATGTTCCTGATCGGCCTGTTCGCGATCATCATGGCCATGATCGGGTTCGTGTTCCAGTACTACCGGGGCAACTTCTCGCACTGAGCCGCACCGCCGAAGCGGGTGTCCTCCTTTGTGGAGGTCACCCGCTTTTTGGCGATCTTTACCAGAACGCGGATGTGACGAATCGATCACGCAGGGTAATAGTGGAGGTAGAACGGATGTAACGGGACGGGGGAGTGACTCATGGGGCGTCTAGCACATGGATCTGCCGGTCTGCTTGCCCTGTCGCTGCTTACGGCGTGTTCGACGAGCATCAGCGCGGCCGAGGAGGCCCGCAAGGCCGCGGTCCCGGATGCCTCGGCGAGTGTTTTCCCCTTCGACAAGTCCAGAAATGTGCCGACAGACCAGACGGTGGTCGTCGCGGCGTCCGGTGGCACACTCAAGAGTGTCCGCGTCACGGGCAAGCAGGGCGGCCTGCCGGGCGTCCTCAGCGCCGACGGCACCCGCTGGCGCAGCAGCGGCACCGCCAAGCCGGGCAGCACCTACACGGTCACCTCCGTCGCGGTCAACGCCGACGGCAAGGAGAAGCAGACGTCCACCACCTTTTCCACCGTCAAGGCGACCAAGCTCTTCGACATCGCGCAGATCACCCCCAACAAGTACGACACCGGCCTGACGGTCGGGGTCGGCATGCCCATCATGATCGCCTTCGACCAGCCCGTCACCGACCGGGTGTCGGTCGAGCGCAACCTCGTCGTGCTCACCTCCAAACCGGTCCACGGCGCCTGGCACTGGTTCGACGACAAGCACGTGGACTTCCGGCCCGCCGAATACTGGCCCGCCCACACCAAGGTCCGCGTGGAGGCCCATCTGGCGGGAGTGCGCGGCGGCGACGGCCTGTACGGCAAGCGCGACGTCAAGCTCGACTTCAAGATCGGCCGTTCGCAGATCACCAAGGGCAGCACCAACAACCACGTCCTGGTCGTCAGGCGCGACGGCAAGGAGATCCGCACGATGCCGATGAGCGCCGGGCAGGGCGGGGCGTGGAAGTACTACACGACCTCCGGCGTGCACCTGGCCATGTCACGGGAGCCGGTGACCGTCATGACCTCGCCCGGGATCGGCCCGGGATCGGCCGGCTACTACCAGCTGACGGTCTACAACACGGTCCGCATCTCCAACAGCGGCGAGTACGTGCACAGCGCGCCGTGGTCGGTGGGGGCGCAGGGCAACTCGAACGTCAGCCATGGGTGCGTCAACATCAGCCCTGAGAACGCGGCCTGGTTCATCAAGAACACGCTGATCGGGGATCCGATCATCATCACCGGCTCACCTCGGCCGCTGGAGCCCACCAACGGATGGGGGCACTGGCAGGAGAACTGGAAGCAGTGGCTGCAGTGGAGCTCCATCAAGGACGGCCCCACGATGGAGTTCTGAACCCCGCCCCCTGAGCCGTAGCGGCGTGGTCTCAGGCGGAGCGCAGGGAGCGGCTGACCTCGACCCAGCGGTCGAGGGTGGAGGCGGCACGGCCGGAGTCGATCGCCTGGACCGCCCGGGCGTAGCCGTCGATCATGGCCGAGTCGAGGTCGTCCGCCGGCCCGTCGAGGGCCACCAGGGCCGCGGCGGTGTTGAGCAGGACGGCGTCGCGCACCGGGCCCGTCTTGCCGCGCACCAGGTCGTGCACCGCCTGGGCGTTGAACGCCACGTCGCCGCCCCGCAGGGCGCCCGCGTCGGCCCGGGGGATGCCCAGCACGGTCGGGTCGAACACGGTCTGCGTGGCCGCGCCGTCCCTGACCATCCACACCGTGGACGTGGTGGCGATCGTGAGCTCGTCGAGCCCGTCGTCGCCGCGGAACACCAGCGCCGACACCCCGCGCTCGGCGAAGACGCCCGCGAGCACCGGCAGCATGGCCTTGTCGTAGACGCCGATGGCCTGGGCGGCGGGGCGGGCCGGGTTGGTGAGCGGGCCGAGGAAGTTGAAGACGGTCGGCACGCCGATCTCTTTGCGCGGCGGGCCGGCGAAGCGCAGGGCGGGGTGGTAGACCGGGGCGAAGCAGAAGGCGATGCCCGCCTCGCGCGCGACCCGGGCGGTCTGCTCGGGGGTGAGGTCGAGGTGGATGCCGAGGTGCTCCAGGACGTCGGCGGCGCCGCACGAGGAGGAGGCGGCCCGGTTGCCGTGCTTGACCACGCGGGCGCCCGCGGCGGCGGCCACGATGGCGGCCATGGTCGAGACGTTGACCGTGTGGGCGCGGTCGCCGCCGGTGCCCACGATGTCGACGACGGGGCCCTCGACGTGCAGCGGCGTGGAGAACTCCAGCATGGTGCGGGCCAGGCCCACCACCTCGGCCACGGTCTCGCCCTTGGCGCGCAGCGCGATCGCGAAGCCGGAGATCTGGGCGGGCGTCGCGGAGCCGGACATGATCTCGCGCATCGCCCAGGCGGTCTCGTCGGCGGTCAGGTGCTCACCGGAGAGGAGAGCCGACAGCAGGGCTGGCCAGGTCGTCCGGGCATCCACGGAAGGCACCTACTTAGCGTTGAGTCGGGTCGAGTTGCGGCGGCGCATGAGGTCGGCGACGGCGTCGGCCAGCACCATGGGCTCGAGCGGCTGCGGGACGACGGCGTCGGCCTTGGACCATTCGGCCAGCCAGCGGTCGTCGCGCCTGGCGATGATCAGGCAGATCGGCGGGCAGTCGTAGACTTCGTCCTTGGCCTGCCGGGCGACGCCCATGCCGCCCGCGGGCTGGGTCTCGCCGTCGAGGACGGCGACGTCGATCTCGCCGGAGCCCAGCCACTGGTGCGCCTTGGGCTCGGTGGCGCACTCTACGATCTCCACGAGGGGGACGTCGGCGGCGGGCCGCCGGCCGATCGCGAGCCGTACCTCCTCACGGGTGGCGGCGTCGTCGCTGTAGACGAGGACCCTCATCGTGTCGTCGGTGCTCACGGTCGCACTCACTATCGGTCGTAGCTGTATGGTCACCAGGATCGTACCGGTGCTCCGGCGTGCAATCCCAGACCGCTGTCCCTGGTGGGGGTTTTATGCCGATTATCGCAGGTTGATCGCCGGTTTGTTCCCTCTAACGGGGGGTCGTGCGCCGGACCGACCACCAGAGCCGCAATAATGCTGCTCGTGGCGACAGCATCCGCAATTACTTCGACGACGACAGCACACTTGTCCCGCAGACCCAACCTGGTCAGCGTAGGGACGATCGTCTGGCTGTCCTCTGAGCTCATGTTCTTCGCGGCGCTGTTCGCGATGTACTTCACCATCCGGTCGGTGAGTGAGGGGCAAGGCCTCGAGTGGGGGCCCGCGCTCCTGCCCCAGGGCGCGTCCGCTGAAGGAGCCGCTCACCTGAACATCCCGTTCGCGACGGTCAACACGACCATCCTGGTTCTGTCGAGTGTGACGTGCCAGCTGGGCGTGTGGGCCGCTGAGAAGGGACAGGTCGGCAAGCTCCGCTTCTGGTACATCGTCAGCTTCCTGATGGGCTCGGTCTTCATCGCGGGTCAGCTGTTCGAGTACTACGAGCTGGCGAGCGCGGGTGCGACTCTGTCCGCCAACGCCTACACCTCGGTGTTCTACCTGACGACGGGCTTCCACGGCCTGCACGTGACCGGTGGCCTGATCGCGTTCCTGTTCATGCTGGGACGCACGTACGCCGCGAAGCGCTTCACGCATGAGCAGGCCACCAGCGCCATCGTCGTGTCCTACTACTGGCACTTCGTTGACGTCGTCTGGATCGGTCTTTTCGCGACCATCTACATTATTCGTTAAGGAACGGGATCTCTGTGACTAGGATCACCGCTTGGCGGCGGCATCCCCTCGCGAGATACGCCGTCCTGATTTTGGCGTTGGCGCTGGTCGGGATGGTATACACCGCCTTTATCCAGGCGAGCAGGCCTGCCGACGCGGCACTCGCGTCCGGCAAGGTCGATGATGTGGCAAAGGGAAGGAGCCTGTTCGAGGCCCATTGCGCCAGTTGCCACGGCCTCAACGCGCAGGGCACCTCCACGGGGCCCACGCTCATCGGCGTGGGCGCGGCGGCCGTCGACTTCCAGGTGAGCACCGGCCGCATGCCGGCCGCCAACCCCGGAGCCCAGGCGCCCCGCAAGCCGGTCGCCAAGTGGGTCACCGACGAGAAGATCCGCCAGCTCGGCGCCTACGTGCAGTCGCTCGGCGGCGGCCCGCAGGTGCCCGGCAAGGAGCAGGTCGACCCGGCGAAGGGTGACGCGGGCAGGGGCGGTGAGCTGTTCCGCGCCAACTGCATCCAGTGCCACAACTGGGCGGGCGCGGGCGGTGCGCTGACCCTGGGCAAGTACGCGCCCAACCTCAACGACGCCTCGCCCACGCAGATCTACGAGGCGATGATCACGGGTCCACAGGCCATGCCGGTCTTCAACGACACGACGATCACGCCCGAAGAGAAGCGCAGCATGATCGCCTACATCACCCAGGTCCGTGAGCAGCGAGACCCGGGAGGCTTCGGCCTGGGGCGGATTGGCCCCGTGACCGAGGGTCTCGTAGGCTGGATCGCAGGCATCAGCGCCCTGGCTCTCGCCGCCATCTGGATCACCGCGAAGAAGCGACAGAAGTCATGACTGACAACGAGCACGAGATCGAGCAGCCGGACGAACGCGTACCCAAGCGCGTGATCGGCACCCCCGCGCCGGGCACCTCGATGCTCGGCGACGAAGTCCCCGTCGTGGAGGAGGGTGACGTCCCGGGCGTCAC
Source organism: Nonomuraea sp. NPDC048916 (assembly GCF_040649575.1). Taxonomy (NCBI): domain Bacteria; kingdom Bacillati; phylum Actinomycetota; class Actinomycetes; order Streptosporangiales; family Streptosporangiaceae; genus Nonomuraea; species Nonomuraea sp. NPDC048916. Next base: position 105,268 of record NZ_JBEZFS010000023.1, on the reverse strand, counting down.
GTTCCAGGACGAGCACAAGGCGAGCAGGGCCGAGAAGATCGTGGCGCTCTGCTTCACGGTCACGTTCCTGGCCGCGATCGCCTTCATCATCTCCTACGTGGTGTTCCAGGTCGGTGACCCCGAGTCGACCGGCACGTCCAACCTCGCGCTCGGCGGCACGCTGACGATCGCGCTGCTGGCGCTGGCCTTCGGCATCGTGGTCTGGGTCCGCCAGATCATGCCGAAATACACCTTGATCCAGGAGCGCCACGCGATGGCCTCCGACGAGGACACCCGCGAGAACGTCGCCGACACGTTCGTGCAGGGCGCGAGGGAGAGCGGGTTCGTCAAGCGCCCGCTGCTGCGCCGCACCCTGCTGCTCGCCGCCGCGCCGCTGGGCCTGCTCCCGCTGGTGCTGCTGCGCGACCTCGACAACTCGAAGATGCCCGCCGCCAAGTTCAACGAGACGCTGCGCCACACCGTGTGGGGCGAGAAGACCAAGGAGGGCAAGCCGCTTCGACTCCTCGTCGAGGGCACCGGCCAGCCCATCCGCGCGGCCGACTTCAACTCGCCCGGCGGCATCCTGTCGGTCGTGCCCGAGGGCTACGAGCACGACCTCAACGCACTCGCCAAGGCCACCCTGATCCTGATCAAGTTCAGGCCCGACGAGATCAAGTCGGGCACCAACCGCAACTGGACGCACGACGGCATCGTGGCCTATTCGAAGATCTGCACGCACGTGGGCTGCCCGGCGGCCCTCTACGAGCAGACCACCCACCACATCCTCTGTCCCTGCCACCAGTCGACGTTCGACGCCGCCGACGGCGCCAAGGTCATCTTCGGTCCGGCCGCCCGGCCGCTGCCGCAGCTGCCGATCTCGGTCGACGATCAGGGGTTCCTCATCGCCCAGGGGGACTTCAACGTGCCGGTCGGCCCCAGCTACTGGGAGCGCGGCGACGCCGAGGCGGAGGCCAGGTCCAAGGGAGGCCACGCATGAGTGACCTGACAGCGGTCCCCAAGGCCATCGGCGGTCCGTCGAGCTACCTCGACGACCGTCTCGGAGCAGGCAACTTCCTCAAGCGCAACCTGCGGAAGGTCTTCCCCGACCACTGGTCCTTCCTGCTCGGCGAGATCGCCCTCTACTCGTTCATCATCCTGCTGCTGACCGGTACGTTCCTGACGTTCTGGTTCCAGCCCAGCATGAGCGAGGTCGTCTACGACGGCTCCTACGCGCCGCTCAAGGGCGTCATGATGTCCCAGGCCTACGCGTCGTCGCTGGAGATCAGCTTCGACGTCCGCGGCGGCCTGCTGATGCGGCAGATGCACCACTGGGCCGCCCTGATGTTCGTGGCCGGCATGATGGTGCACATGCTCCGGGTGTTCTTCACCGGCGCCTACCGCAAGCCGCGCGAGCTCAACTGGGTCATCGGTGTCCTGCTGCTGACGCTGGCGCTGGCCGAGGGCCTGACCGGCTACTCCCTGCCCGACGACCTGCTCTCCGGCGCGGGGGCGCGGATCACCCAGGGAGTGATCATCTCCCTGCCGCTGGTCGGCACCTACCTCTCGTTCTTCCTGTTCGGCGGCGAGTATCCAGGCACCGATATCATCGCCCGGTTCTACTCCCTGCATATCCTGCTCATCCCGGGCATCCTCCTGGCGCTCATCTCCGCCCACATGGTCCTCATGTGGGTGCAGAAGCACACCCAGATGCCCGGCAAGGGCCGCAACAATCGCAACGTGGTCGGCGCACCGTTCTACCCGGCCTTCATGGCCAAGGCCGGCGCCTACTTCCTGTTCACGTTCGCGGTGGTCGCGGGGCTGGCGACGTTCGCCCAGATCAACCCGATCTGGCTGTACGGCCCCTACACACCGGCGGACATCTCGGCGGGTTCGCAGCCCGACTTCTACATGGGCTTCCTCGAAGGCTCGCTGCGACTCATGCCGGCCTGGGAGATCAACCTCTTCGGCACGGCCCACGCGGGCACGCTGCCACTGAGCGTGATCATCCCGGCGTTGGTGCCGATGGGCATCATCATGACCGGCCTCGCCCTCTATCCGTTCATCGAACAATGGATCACGGGCGACCGGCGTGAGCACCACGTCGTGGAGCGTCCCCGCAACAACCCGCACCGCACCTCGATCGGCATGGCCGCCATCACGTTCTACGGCGTGCTCTGGCTGCTCGGCGCCAACGACGAGCTCTCGGCGTTCTTCCACATCAGCCTCAACTGGACGACCTACATCGGCCGCGTGCTGGTGATCGTCGGGCCGGCGCTGGCCTACGTCATCACCTACCGCATCTGCCTGGGCCTGCAGCGTTCCGACGCCGCGGTCATCTCGCACGGTGTGGAGTCCGGCGTGATCAAGCGCCTGCCGCACGGTGAGTTCATCGAGGTCCACACGCCGCCCGCCGAGGACATCGAGGCGCACCTGCGTGGCAAGCAGCCGGTGCCCATGCTCGCGGTCCGCGAGGACACCTCGGGCATCCCGCCCAAGGGGATGCGCGGTCCGCTCGGCAAGCTGCGTGCCCTCATGTCCAAGGCGTACGGTGGCGAGAAGATCCCCCTCGACGAGGGTCACCCTCACGAGGAGATCGAAGAGCGCGCCGCCGTCGGCTCGCTGCGTCGTCTCCAGCCAGGTGCGCGGGGCCGCCCGCGATGCTTGCCGGCCTGTCCCATGCCCAGCCCATTCGTCGGCCCGCCACCAGGTGCGCGACTGTGGGTCGGCCGCCGGTATCCACGTGGTGCCCGAGGGCTTGAGGTGACGAGCGAGCGCGGCCGGGGTCTGGCGGTCGCGTAGTCGCCGGTGCGGGCGCATCGCGCGAGAGGGCAGCCGGTGGCCGTGCGGGAGGATCTCGCCGGGTGGCGCCGGGGTGGCGCGGGCGATGGCCGGTGTCAGACGGTGGCCGGTGTCAGTCGGATTCGGCGAAGCCGATGGAGAAGGCCGCGTCGAGGTCGTGCTTGGAGTAGGTGCGGAAGGCGATGTGGGTCTCGGTGTGCAGGACGCCGGGAACCTTGTTGAGGCGGCCGGGGATGACCTCGGCGATCTGCTCGTAGGCGGCGACCCGGACCATGGCCAGCAGGTCGTATTCGCCGGTGATGGAGTAGACCTCGCTGACCCCGTCGATCTCGGCGATCGTCTGCGCGACCTCCGGAATCCGGTCCACTTCGGCATTGATGTGAACGATAGCCGTGACCATGGCCCAACCCTATCGGTTCGCCGCGGGCCTCGCCCATCTCGGTGGCCCGCAGGGCAGGTCAGCGGAAAGGGCGGCGCTCGCGGGAGCGGGTGGCGAGGGGCCGGTAGGCGAGGTCGATGCGGGCCTTGTGGCGGGCCGCGCCGTGGGCGGGCAGGCTCCACTCGCCGTCGACCTCGACCAGCCGCACGCCCGGTGACTCGAGCCAGCGCAGGATGCACTCGGTCTCCTCGGCGCTGGCCGCGTGGACGGGGCCCGGGCCGGGGATGACGGCCTCGGCGGTGGCGACCAGTGACTCGACGTAGGGCGTGGGGTGGGCGCCCCTGGGCATGACGCCGGCGGCGGTGAGCCGGCCGTATCTGACGACGTGGATGTCCCAGCCGCCGTCGAACGCCGGGCTGGCGGCGATGAGCTGGGGGATCCTGGTGATCGCGGTCAGCCGCTGCATGCGGGCGGCCGCGCGGACGAAGGCCGCGAGCCGGTCGCGGTCGACCGAGGCCTCTTCGTAGCGCTGCTCCACCGACAAGCGTTCCATGCGGGCCGACACGGCCGAGAAGACCGGCGAGGCGTCGAGCGTCATGGCGCGGCGGGCGTTCTCGGCGTGGACCGCGTAGTCGGCCTGGCTCTCCAGGCCCGCGCAGGGGGCTCCGCAGCGGCCCATCTCGAGCAGGGCGCAGGCCGAGCGGCGGGTGCGCAGGGTCACGGGCTGGGTGCACTGGCGCAGCGGCACCGCCTCGTGCAGCGCGATGCGGGCGTCGTCGGCGGCGCGGTTGTTGCCGAACGGTCCGAGATAGGCGGCGCCGTCGTCCTTGATCTCGCGCACGATCGACAGACGGGGGAACGGCTCCTGGGTGAGCTTGAGCCAGACGACCTTCTCGGGAAAGCGGGACCTGCGGTTGTAGCGGGGCTTGGCCCCGCCGATCAGGCGCAGCTCCCTGACCTCGGCCTCCAGGGCGGTGGAGCAGACGATGTGGCGGACCCGGTCGGCGATGCCGATCATCTCGCGGATGCGCGGCCGGGTCTCGCTGGCGGTGAAGTAGGAGCGGACCCGGTTGCGCAGGTTGGTGCTCTTGCCGATGTAGAGGATCTCGCCGCGTTCGTCCTCGAAGAGGTAGACGCCGGGGGAGTGGGGCACCGACTCGGCCAGGTGACGCTTGCGCTGCTGCTCGGGCGTCGGGGCGCGGACGAACGACTTGAGCTCCTCCAGCGTGTGGACCTCGAAGGAACCGGCCCGCTCGATCAGCCCGTGGAGCACGTCGACGGTCGCCCTGGCGTCCTGCAGGGCGCGGTGGCACGGCTCGGTCGCACTGCGGAAGAACCTGGCCAGCGTCGCGAGCTTGCTGTTGGGCGTCTCGTCGCGGGTGAGCACCCGGCGGGACAGGTCGACGGTGTCGACCACCGGGTTGGCCGGCGGTGGATAGCCGTGGGCGGCGCAGGCCGCCTTGATGAAGCGGGTGTCGAAGCCCGCGTTGTGGGCGACCAGCGTGGTGCCGTGGATGAACTCCAGAAAGCTCGGCAGCACGGACTCGATCCGGGGAGCCGCCACGACCATGGCGTCGGTGATGCCGGTGAGCACCGAGATGAACGGCGGGATCGGCCCGCCGGGGTCGACCAGCGTGGAGAACTCGCCCAGCACCTCGCCGCCCCGCACCTTGACCGCGCCGATCTCGGTGATCGTGTGATCGGCGGGCGACCCTCCGGTCGTCTCGAGGTCGAACACCACGAACGTGACGTCACTCAGCGGGGTGCCGAGCTCGTCGAGTGTGCCTTGAACCGCGTCCACGACCCAAGACCATAGAGAGGGAGACCGACAGTTGCGGATTCCGGACAGTTGCGGATTCCGAACGAATCGCTGTTCGCGCCCGACGAACGGGCGGGACGCGGGGGCGCGACGGCTGAGGGGCGTCCGACGGGCCGATCGGCTCGGCGGCGGGGAACCGGCGGGGAACCGGCGAGGAAAGCGCACCTCCTCGCCGCGCCCACACGATCGGCCCCGGCGGACTCAGGGCTGATCGCGAAGGCGTTCGACCTTGATGCCGCGCAGCAGCAGCTCCGAGACGACGGCGGCGGCGAGCAGGCTGGCCAGCAGCGCGGCGCCGATGACGAGCGCGACCGGTTCGGGCGCCACCTCGTGCGGCAGCGGCGGGGTGACGGGCGGCTGCGCGAACTGGGGGACGCGTGACAGCGCGACCCTGGCCGCGAGCAGCCCGGCCGCCAGCCCGGCCAGCGTGCCGACCGCCATCGTGAGGACCTGTTCCAGGAGCAGGGAGGAGCGCAGCGCCGCCACCCGCGCGCCGGACGCCTCCAGCGCGGCCAGTTCGTAGCCGCGCCGCCGGGCGGCCGTGTGCAGCGCGAGCACGGTCCTGCCGAGCGCCAGCACGGCCGCGGCCAGCGCGGACACCAGCAGCAGCATGAGCGCCAGCCCCGGCCCCTCGCCGGCGTAGCTCGCCACCAGGTCGTCCATATGGCGCGCCGACACGACGGTGATGCCCTGCTCGCGCAGCGCCCGCTCCAGCGCGGTGGTGTCGGTCGCGGTCGTCCAGACCTCGTACGTGGCCTTGGGGTGCACGCCGTAGGCGATCCGGTCGGCCTCCTCCAGGTCCACCAGGACGCCGTGGGCGTCGAGGCCGGGAGCCGCGGCGGCGGCGGCGACCTGCTTGGCCGGGACGGCGAATGCCTGGTCGAGCCCGGGGAGCAGCCGCCTCCCGACCGGGCCGACGACGATGGCCGGGATCTCGGCGCCGTACGTGGCCGGGCGGAGCGTCTGGTTGCCGATCGTCGAGATGGTGAAGCGGCCGTCGTTCTCGTCCGGATCGTCGTCCACGCGCCAGGTGGGGGTGTCCAGGGTGTTCCAGACGCCGGCGTCGCGCACCGCGAGCCCGGTGACCTTGACGGGGAGGAAGGGCGTCGTCTCCAGGTTCTGCGGGCCGATCAGCTCGCCGTGCACGGCCCGCAGCTCGCAGGCCGCCCGCGCGCAGGCGGGAGGCAGATTCCAGGCGTAGTCGCCGCCCTCGTCGCCGCGTAGCTGCCCGAGCGGGATCGCCACCGGCTGCGGGCCGCCGGGGATCCGGAGGGTGACGAGCAGCCGTGCGGTGTAGGACTTGGGCGGCGGACCGTGGCTGAGGCTGAGCCGGAACCTGTCGCCCCGCACCCACACCCGGGGCGTCCGCGGCCCGCTCAGCCCCGCGGCGGCCTTGGCCAGCGACGTGCCGCCGGCCAGCTCGGGCTGCCAGTGGCCGACCATCGCCAGCCGTACGGGATCGGTGGCGACCAGTTGCGGCGGGCCGGGCAGTTTGATCACCGGGGCGGCCAGGGTGGCGGCCGGGTCGATCTCGTCGAGGGCGGCGGCCAGCGCGCGGGGTTCCACCGGCTGGATGGTCAGGGCGGTGGCGGCGCCGTTGTGGAACGCGGCGACCGCGCGATAGTCGCCCTGCGTGGCCGTCCAGGCCGACACGGCGAAGGTGGCCAGCCCGAACGCGGTGCCGAGCACGATCACGCTGCCCGCGGTGACCGGCCCTCTGGCGACCTGCCGCAGCGCGAGGAACGGCCCGATCCCGCCGTGCCGCCTGGTCACCGGGAACAGCCGCCCGCTCAGCACCGGCAGCGCCCGGCCGGCCAGCAACGCCACCCCGAGGGCCATCAGCCCGGGCACGGCCAGCGCGCTCGAACTCTGGCCGGACACGTCCGTGATCACTCCGGTGGCCAGCAGCTCGACCAGGCCGATGGCGGTGACCGCGAGCACGACGGCGTCGAGCACCCAGCCGCGGGCGCTCCTACGCGGCGTGCGCCGCCACTCCTCGATGATCGGCCGCGTCGCCGTACGGTAGGCCGCGAGGGCGGCGGCGAGCACGCCGCCCAGCGTGGCCGCCGCGCCCGCCCACAGCGCCTCCGGCGGGATGTCGACCGGGATGCCCGCGGGCAGCAGGGCGCCGACCATCAGGCCGGCCGCGCCGCGCCCCAGAGCGAGGCCCAGAGGGACCGCCGCGGCCAGCACCAGCAGCGGCTCCGCCAGCGCGAACAACCAGACCCGGATCCTGCCGTGCCCGCGCAGCCTGGCCAGCGCGATCTCCGGGGCTCGCGCTCTGACCAGGTCGCCCACGGTCTGGAACAGCAGCAGCCAGCCCAGCCCGACCAGCTGCGCGATGACCAGCAGCGTCGGCACGCCGAGCGAGCCGGTCTGCGTGGTGATCGCCTTCAGCGTGTCGGCCAGGTAGGAGAAGACGATGGCGTCGGAGTCGCGGCCGACCGCCTCGGCGGTGGCCTGCATGCGCGTCAGCGTGCCGACGTCGGAGCCGGTCAGCCGCCGCGGATCGAGGTAGACGATGCCGTAGTCGGTCCAGCCCTCGCCTTTGGCGTTGCCGGCATTGATGGCGTAGGTGTCGTAACGGGTCTGCGGCACGGTGAACAGCGGGTCGGTCCGCTCGCCGCCCGGTTCGCCGCCGGTGTCGAACAACGTCCGGCCGAACCAGAACGGGTCGGCGGCCGAGATCGGCTCGTAGAGGCCGACCACCTGGAGCGGCGCGGGCACGAACGTGATGCCGCCGGGCTGGGTGGTGACGATGGACGACAGCAGGATCTCGTCGCCCACCTTGAAGCCGGACGTCCGGCTGGCCATCAGCTCCTTCGTCGCGGTGGGGCAGCGGCCCGCGACCCGCTTCAGGTGCTCACACTGGCCGCCCTGCCACATGATCGGGTAGCTGAGCTTGTCTCCCGGCCGGCCGCTGTTGGTCTCCATGCCGAAGATGGGCGGGGCGGTGAGGTCCGTGCCCGCCGTGAACGCGGCCAGCCGGGCCGGCAGGTCGCCGCGGGTGGTCGTGTAGCGCCAGCCGCGCCCCTCGACGGGCGCCGAGGCGATCGCGTCCCGGACGATCGTGGTGCGCGCGGCGGCCGAGTAGAGCGGCCCGACGGCGGCCGACGCGATCGGCACGATGGCGATGAGCAGCACGATGAGCGAAAGTGCCCGGCGCTCCCACAGACCGCGCAGGATCACGGGTCGGCCCTTCTGAGCGTCACGCCGTCCTCGATCGGCTCGATCCTGGCCATCGAGCCGGGCGGCAGCAGGTGGTGGTATTCGGGCGGCACCTGCACCGCGCCCTCCCGGCCCACGACCACGAAGTCCTCGCCGCGCCTGCCCTCCGCGCCGACCCGGCCGTCCCTGATGGTCACGGTACGGCTCAGCGCCTCGCCGACCGCGAGGTCGTGGGTGACCACCACGGCGGTCGTGCCGTCCCGCTCCGCGGCGCCCTTGATCAGGTCGATCACCCGCCCGCCCGAGGCGGTGTCGAGCTGGCTGGTGGGCTCGTCGGCCAGCAGCAGCCGGGGCGCGTTGGCCAGCGCGACGGCCACGGCCAGGCGCTGCTGCTCGCCGCCCGACATGCGCCCGGCCGGGCGCCCGTCCGCGCCGTCGAGCCCCACCCTGGCCAGCAGGTCGCGCACCCTGCGCCGGTCGGTCCTGACCGCGCGCTGGGCGAACGCCACGTTCTGCGCGGCCGTCAGGTAGCCGATCACGTTGCGCGCGGGGTTCTGCAGGACCATGCCGATGTGCGCGGCCCGCAGCCGGTCGAGCCTGCGCTGGTCGAGCCGGCCCACCTCGACGCCGTCGAGCCAGAGCCGCCCCGCGCTCGGCCGCAGCAGCCCGGCCAGCAGCCACAGCAGCGTCGACTTGCCCGCGCCCGACGGGCCGAGCAGCGCCACCGTCTCGCCCGGTTCGATCACCAGGTCCACGTCGCGCAGCGCGACGACCTCGACGTCCTGGGCCGTGTAGATCTGCACGATTCCGTCGCAGCGGACCGCGCTCACCGGAGCACCGCCTCCCGCAGCTCGATCACCCGGTCGCAGCGCTCGGCCACCTCGGGGTCGTGGGTGGCGATCACCAGCGTGGTGCCGCCGCCGGTCACCGCGAGCAGCTCGTCGAGCACGACCGCGCGGTGCGTGGCGTCCTGCTCGGCCGTGGGCTCGTCGGCCAGCAGCACCCGGGGGCGCAGCGCCAGCGCCCTGGCCACGGCCACGCGCTGCTGCTGGCCGCCGGACAGCTCCTCGACCAGGTGGCCGGCGAACCTGGCCACCCGCAGCCGCTCCAGCGCCTCGGCCGCCACCTCCACGGCCCGCTTCGGAGCGTGACCGGCGGCCCGCAGCGTCACCTCGACGTTCTCGGCCGCCGTGAGCAGGCTCAGCAGGCCGTACGACTGGAAGACCAGCGCCAGCTCGGCGCGCAGGCCGGGCTGCTCGTCCAGCGGCACGCCGCGGACCAGGACCCGGCCGGACGCCGGCGGGAGCAGCCCGGCCAGCGTGGTGAGCAGCGTCGTCTTGCCCGACCCCGATGGGCCCATCAGCGCCACCCGCTCGCCCTCCGCCAGCTCCAGGGTGAGGCCCTCGATGATCGTCCGGCCGCCGGCGCGGCAACTCAGGGCTCGGCAGGAGAGCGCCGGTCCGATGATCATGCGCGGATCATCTACCAGCCCCGCTCTTGACGTCAACGGTCAATACGCTTGCAACTGCATTGCAAGTGAGACAAATAGCCTTAATCAGGTAAGCCGCGTGATTCCACTTGCCCGCTACAGGGGCATGGGCAAGCCGGAGGGGAATCCCGCGGCTCACCACGTTCCGGGGCCGGGCATCGACTTTGGTCTCTGTCGGCGGCCGGGGGGAGGCCGTAACCTCGGGACCCGTGAGCGAGCGGCGCGAGCACGAATACCACTGGGCGCTGCCCTCCGTCCTGCTGGGCGACGGTGGCGACGGGCCCCCGGCGCGGCGCTCGACCCGCGACTGGATCGTCGACGTCGTGATGTTCCTCGCCGCCTGCGGCCTCACCCTCCTGACCGCGTCCGAGCTGACCGGGGTGCCGCGCCCACTGGTGATCGTCGAGCAGGTCGCCGGCGTGCTGGCCTGCGCGGCGGTGTGGCTGCGCCGCAGGTGGCCGCTCGGGTTCGCGCTCGTCACCACCGCGCTCTCGTCCTGCCTGGCGCTGGTCGGCGGGGCCGCGGTCGTCGGCCTGTTCACGGTGGCCGTCCATCGGCCGTTCCGGATCTCGGGCCCGTTCGTTCTGTTCAGCCTGGTCGCGCTGGTGCCGTACGTGCTGCTCAGGCCCGATCCGGACCTCGGCCCGGCGGGGGAGCTGATCCTCGGGGTGGCCATCGTGCTGACCGTGTTCGCGTGGGGCATCGTGGTGCGGGCTAGGCGGCAGCTGGTGTGGTCGCTCCGGCAGCGCGCGATCATCGCGGCCGGGGAGGCCAGACGGCTGGAGCGCGAGCGGATCGCCAGGGAGATGCACGACGTGCTGGCGCACCGCATCTCGATGCTCAGCCTGCACGCGGGCGCCCTGGAGTTCCGGCCCGACGCCCCGGCCGAGGAGATCGCCCGGGCCGCGGGCGCGATCAGGGACAGCGCCCACCAGGCGCTGCAGGACCTGCGCGAGGTGATCGGCGTGCTGCGCCATCCCGCCTCCCCGCAGGACGACCCCGTGCCCGACCGGCCCCAGCCCACGCTCGCCGACCTGCCCGCGCTGGTCGAGGAGTGCCGGCGGGCGGGCATGGAGGTGTCGCTGTCGATGCCCGGGCCCGCGCCGCAGGAGGTGCCGCAGGGGCTCGGCCGCAACGCCTACCGCGTCGTGCAGGAGGCGCTCACCAACGCGCGCAAGCACGCGGGCGGGGCGCCGGTCGCCGTCACCGTGTCGGGCGCGCCCGGCGAGGGCCTGACCGTCGAGGTGCGCAACCCGCTCTGGGCCGGGCGGAGCTCGCGCATCCCCGGGGCCGGAGCCGGGCTGATCGGCCTGATCGAGCGGGTCGAGCTCGCGGGCGGGCGGCTGAAGTACGGCGCCGCGCCCGAGGGTGACTTCCGGCTGCGGGCCTGGTTACCGTGGACGCCATGACGATCAAGGTGCTCATCGTGGACGACGACGCGCTCGTGCGGGCCGGGCTGTCGATGATCCTCGGCGGGGCGGACGACATCGCGATCGTCGGCGAGGCGGACGACGGGGCGCGGGTGCCGCCGCTGGTGGCCGAGCACCGGCCCGACGTCGTGCTGATGGACATCCGGATGCCCGGCGTCGACGGCCTCACCGCGACCGAGAGGCTGCGGGCCACCAAGGCGCCGCCCGAGGTGCTGGTGCTCACCACGTTCCACGCCGACGCCCAGGTGCTGCGCGCCCTGCGGGCCGGGGCGGCGGGCTTCCTGCTCAAGGACATCCCGCCGGCCGAGCTGGTCGGGGCGATCCGGAGGGTGGCGGCGGGCGAGCCGATCCTGTCGCCGGCGGTGACGCGGCAGCTGATCGCGCATGTGTCCGAGGACGGCCCGGGCGGCCGCACCGACCGGGCGCGCGCCCTGCTCGCCCGGCTCAGCGAGCGGGAGCGGGAGGTGGCGCTGGCCGTCGGCCAGGGCAGGTCCAACGCGGAGATCGGCCGGGAGCTCTTCATGAGCGTGGCGACGGTCAAGGCGCACGTCTCGCGCATCCTCACCAAGCTGGCGCTGAACAACCGGGTGCAGATCGCGCTCCTGGTCTACGACGCTAGCCTCTGAGCATCCGCTCCAGCGTGGGCCGGTGCAGCACCAGGTCGTCGGGGTCGTCGGGCCGGGGCTGCTCGCCGAAGTGGACCCTGCGCTGCCATACGCGGGCCATGATGATGCCGTGCCTGAGAGCCGCGTACAGCTCGTAGAAGTCCATATTTTTAGGGATGTATCCGGTTAGCTCGCGATATTTCTGGCAAACGTCGTCGCGTTGCATGAAATCCGGAATTCCGGGCAACCCCATCGACTCGGTGAGGTCCTGGAAGAAGCGGTGCAGGAAGATCATCCATGCCAGGTCCAGCTCGCGCGGCCCCACCGCGGCCATCTCCCAGTCGAGCACCCCCACCGGCGTGAAGTCGTCGTAGACCACGTTCCCGATCCGCGCGTCACCCCAGCCGAGCACGTCCGGCCCCGGATCGGCCGGCCAGTGCGCCTCCAGCCAGTCGAACGCCCGCTCCAGCAGCGGGATGGGCCGCTCGCCGTGCGCCCACGCGTAGTAGGCGCGCTGCGCGTCCACGTGCTCGCGCAGCCCGCCCCCGCCGAGCGCGCCGAGCACCCCCAGGTCGTCCGCGGTGAACGCCGCGTCGTGCAGCGACGCCACGATCCCCACCGTCGCGTCCTGCAACGCGCGCCTGCGCTCGGGCGCGGCGTCCAGCAGCCAGCCCTCGAACGTGTACGGCATGACGTCCGGCGGCACCTCGCCGTCCAGGCGTTCCATGACGAAGAACGGCGTGCCGAGCGGCGCCGGATCCGGCTCGAACCAGAGTGTCCGCGGGGCCGGGATCCCGGCCTTCTCCCTGGCCAGGCGCATGACCTCGAACTGGGCGCGCAGATCGTACGAGGGGAAGACGGGCACCGCCTCGGCCGCCGGCGCCAGCCTGGCCACGAAGCGGTCGTGCCGCCCCCGGTGGGAGGCGGTGAAGAAGAGCGTCTCGCTGGACATGCCGTTGCTCGACGGCCTCGACAGCTCGGAGACGACGACCGGGCCCCCGGTTCGCGCGCGGAGCCAGACTCCCATCCGGTGACGGAGTTCGTCGAGGTCACGGGTGGACGTGCGCATCTCCTTCGTCACGGCGGGGCCTCCTTGGTGAACACCGGTCCAGGTTCGAGTCGTATACCTCAACCAAGCGCTTGTCCATACAGGGGTGGCCGTTACGGTCAGGTACCCGGCAGCCGTACCCTTGTCTGAAAGGGCATGTCACGAAGGGACAGAGGATGAGTTCAGCGGGTGAAGGCCTGTCTCGCCCGCTTCCCGAGCAGGTGCGGCTCAATGTAGTCGACCTGGCGGCCCAAGTTCTCGGTTCGATGCCCCCTGCCTCCGTGCCGCTGCCGTTGCGCGGCATCGCCAAATTCGACCCCCGTAAACGCGCCAAACTGGGCAGCGCTCCCATCGCCGCCCAGTTGGAGAACGACAAGGAGTTCCGCGAGGCGGTCGCCGAGTCGGTGACCGCCGGCTGGCCGGAGCTCGTCGCCTCGCTGGCCGAGGGCAGCGTGCCGCCCGCCGCCGACCCCGTGCTGGTGGCCGCCACCGCCTACCTGACGCGCCCGCCCGGCTGGGCGGAGATCGTCGAGGCGGCGCGGGCCGACCTGGAGCAGTCCGCGGTCGCGGCCGAGGGCTCCGAGCGCGAGGAGGTCGTGTCCCGGCTGCGCGAGCAGTTGCTCGCCCAGAAGAGCGCGGCCAAGGAGGAGTCCGATCGGCTGCGCGAGCAGATCAAGATCGCCCGAGTGGAGAATTCCGACCTGCGCCGCAAGCTCCACGACGCCCGCGAGCGGGCCAAGGCCGCCGTGCGGCGGGCCGAGGAGATGGAGCAGGCGGCCGAGGAGGCGAGGTCGGCCGCCTCGGCGGCGGGCAGCGCGGGGGAGTCCGAGCTGCGCCGGCTGCGCGAGCGCCTGGCCGACGTGGAGAAACAGCTCGAGGCCTCGCGCCGGGCCGCCCGCGAGGGCAGGAGCATCGAGGACGCGCGCGTCAGGGTGCTGCTCGACGCGCTGCAGGACGCCTCGGCCGGGCTGCGCAGGGAGCTGGCCCTGCCCACCACGATCAGCAGGCCCGCCGACTCGGTCGCGGGCGTCGCGGGCGAGCGTCCCGGTGTGCGCGGGGTTCCCGCCCGTGCGCTGTCCGACGACGACCCGCAACTGCTCGACCAGTTGCTCGGGCTGCCGCAGGTGCATGTGATCATCGACGGCTACAACGTGACCAAGTCCGGCTACGGCACGCTCACGCTGGCCGACCAGCGCAACCGCCTCATGACCGGCCTCGGCGGGCTGGTCGCGCAGACCCGGGTCGAGGTGACCGTGGTCTTCGACGGCGCCGAGCTCAACGCGCCGGTCCAGGTGGTGGCGCCGCGCGGGGTGCGGGTGCTGTTCAGCGCGCCCGGCGAGATCGCCGACGACCTGATCCGCCAGCTCGTCCGCGCCGAGCCGCCCGGACGGGCCATCGCCGTGGTCTCCTCCGACCGCGAGGTGGCCGAGTCCGTCCGCCGGATGGGAGCCAGACCGGTTCCGGCGAACGTGCTGCTGCGCCGGCTCGGCCGCGCGTAGATTACGAATCTGACGTTTAGGTGAGTTCACACCCACCACTTCTGTACTATTTCGCCCCAGGGTGAGTCCTTGGAGGCGACGCTGTGAGGTTAGGCCGGGTGCCGGTGGCCGCGGGTTTCGCGATCGGGCTGCTGTTGTCTCCCACGAGTGGAGCGCTCGCCGATCCCCGGCCCACGATCGCGCAGGCGAAGGCCAAGCTCGAGAAGCTCAACGACAAGGCCGACAAGGTCGTCGACCGCTACAACACCGCGACCGAGAAGCACAAGCACGCCAAGGCGCGCTACACCGAGCTCGACACCGGTTACAAGCGCAAGCTCGCCACGGTCGCCGAGCTGCGCTCGCAGGTGATCTCGATGGCCGTCGACACCTACAAGCTGGGCGGTGACGTCACCTCCTGGCCCGCCATGGTCGGCGCCGACAACCCCACCTACCTGCTGGGCGGCATGGCCCTGGCCGGGCAGCTGTCGCAGGAGCGGGCGCAGAAGCTCGCGGCCTTCGACAGGGAGAACCGCGGCCTCAAGGCCGAGCGCGACAAGGCCGAGGGCGCCCTGGCCGCGGCCGACAAGGAACGCGACGTGGTCCAGAAGGAACGCGCCGAGGTGCTCAGGCTCATCGCCCAGCAGCGCAAGCTGCTCGACAGGCTGGGCGCCTACAAGGCAGGCGACCCCAACAGCACCGGCATCAAGTACACCGGCCCCGCCTCGGGCAACGCGGCCGCCGTGCTCAGGTTCGCCTACGCGCAGGTCGGCAAGCCGTACGTGTTCGGCGGCACCGGCCCGCGCGGCTACGACTGCTCGGGGCTGACCCAGGCCTCCTGGCGCGCGGGCGGCGTCACGCTGCCGCGCACCACCTGGCAGCAGTGGTCGTGGGGCGCCAGCCGGAAGGTCTCCCTGGACGACCTGCAGCCCGGCGACCTGATCTTCAGCGAGGGCCTGGGACACGTCAGCATCTACGCGGGCAACGGGCAGATCGTCCACGCCCCGCAGACGGGCGACGTGGTGAAGGTCTCCACCCTCTCCGGCTACGGCCGCCGCCTCGTGGGCGCCGTACGGCCCTGAGAGCCGCTCAGCGCGCGAGCAGGGCGACGGAGCGGCCGGCACTTCCCGCCACCGGCGGGACAGGGCGTGATCGACGACGTAAGGCGCGAGCCGTACCTGTCCCGCTATCTCGGCGGCCTCGGCGGCAGCCTGACGTCCGACATCGGGGAGATCGCCGGAGAGCTGTGGCGGATCGACCGGGAGCGGATCGCGGCCGGGACGCTCCAGCCGACGGGGTTCAAGGTGGCAGCGGGACAGAAGTGACAATTGGGACCTGACACGCGAGGGCTTCGTCAAGTGTGAGAAGGGTCACATTCTCATAACGGAACCCCCCGGTTAACAGGGGCTCGTCACCTTACTGACCCCTTTGTCGGATCTTTACACGTTGACTCCGTCTTTGCTTGTTCGTGACAAACCGGCGTAGGTTCTGGCGTCGCGGCGAGCACGCCATGTTCGCCGCCCACCGACATCGGTCCTCCGATGTGGACGAGATAAAAGATCCGCCGGTCACCGCTCGCCTCGGACTCGTGGCCGGTGACCTGCCGAATCCGTGCAGCCAGGAGGCACGGAACCGGGGACCCATCGATCCCTCCCGTGGGATCAGGGGTGAATCGGCGCGCATCGCGCCGTAGGGCGACTTCCAGGCCCGAATCCGTCAGCTAACCCGGTAGGCGTTCGTGGAAGATTCAAGGAGAAATCCTGTCTACCTCGCAAAACCCCCGTCTGTCCCGCCTTGCCCTGAGTGGTGTGGCACTCACGATGACCGTGACGGCCGGAGGTCTGGCGCACCCCGCCCAGGCCCAGGCGGCGACGACGAGCGGCTCGGCCCCATCTTCCGCGACGACCACGGTGACGTCTCCGACGACGTCCACCGTGACATCCACCATGACGTCCCCGGTGACGTCCACCGTGACCTCCACGGTGCGGACGGCCGCCGGGTCGGCGGCCGTCAAGTCGGTGAAGGGAAAGGCCACCGCGAAGAGATCGAAGGTCGCACGGCAACTGGCGAAGGCCCGCGCGGCCGTCGCCGTGGCCAAGGACCAGCTCGGTGACCCCTACCGGTACGGTGCCACCGGACCGGGTTCGTTCGACTGCTCCGGCCTCGTCCAGTACGCCTGGAGGAAGGCCGGGGTGAAGATCCCGCGCGTGACGAACAGCCAGTACGCACGCATCAGCAAGAAGGTCTCCTGGAAGAACCTCCGGCCGGGAGACCTGATGTTCTTTCGCGGGCTCGGCCACGTGGGCATGTTCGTCGGCAACGGCAAGATGATCCATTCGCCGAGGACCGGCCTCACGGTTCGCATCGAGAAGGTCAGCGGGTGGCGCAAGTCGTCGTTCGTGGGCGCGGTACGTCCCGGGGTGTGACCTCGTCACGAGAGCCCCGTCCCCTCCGGGACGGGGCTCTCGCGTGCCCGGGCCGACTACCATCGGTCAACGTGTCCGCGCAGGTGAGCCGTCGAGCCGTGCTGGCGGCCCTGCTGCTCCTCGCGCTGCCGTCCGCGGCCGGGCCGCTCGGCCCCACGTCCGCCGTGCCGTCCGCCGCCTCCGCCGGTCTCCCGGTGACCCCGTCCGGACCCGTCACACCCTCCCCGGGTCGCTCGCATCCCGGGATGATCATGTCCTCGTCCGAGGGCCTGCCGCCCGAGGCGCGGGGGATCTGGCCCGGCGCGCGCGTCTCGCGCGGCGTGCGCGCGGTCGTCGCCGGGCATCCCGGCGCCGACCGCGAGCTGCTCGGTGACCTGGCCCGCCGGGCCGACCTGGCCGGCGAGCGGGTCGCGGCGGTGCTCGGGCAGCCGGTGCGTCCTGTCGTGCTGGTGCCCGGCTCGGCGGGGGAGGCGGCGCGGCTGGCCGGGGTCGCCGGGGTGGACGGGCTGGCGGCCGTGGCGGACGCGGGCCGGGTGATCGTGGTGCCGGAGAACTTCGCCCGGCTCACCCCGACCGGCCGCGACGTCGTCCTGGCGCACGAGCTCACCCACGTCGCCGCGGGCACCGAGGGGCTGCCCGCCTGGCTGTACGAGGGATTCGCCGACTACGTCGGCTACCGCGACGCGGGGCTGGCCGTGCCGGTGGCCGCCGCGGAGCTGGCCGCCGAGGTGCGGGCCGGGCGGCCGCCCCGCGAACTTCCCGGGCCGGCGGCGTTCGCGCCCACGGACGACACCGAGCGCCTGGCCCGCTCTTACCAGGAGGCGTGGCTGGCGTGTCGCTTCCTGGCCGAGCGGTCCGGCGAAGGGACTCTGGTGAGGCTCTACCGTGATGCCCAGAGGGCAGGAGTCGACCGGGCGCTGGCCTCGGCGGGGCTCTCGGTCGGCACGTTGACGGCACAGTGGCGCGCGTACGTGCGCCGGCAACTGGCGTAAGGGGACGCGCGCATGGACGATCGGCAGGACGCCAAGGACGCCAGGGACGCCAAGGACGCCAGGGACGCCAAGGACACCAGGGACCACACCAAGGACACCAGGGACACCAGGGACACTAGGGACACCAAGGACACTAGGGACACCAGGGGCGCGCCGGGCGGGCCGGGCGGGCCGGCGGGCTCCACCGCCACCCCGTCCGAGCCCGAGGGCGCGCCGTGCGAGAACCCCGGGCCGGCAGGAGAGGACGGCGACGGAGAGAGGCGGCGGCTGCGGTGGGAGGCGGGCGCGGCGCTGGCCGTGCTCGGCGCCGCCATCGTGGCCGTCGTGGCGTTCACCACTCCGTGGCAGGCCCTGCCGGCCGGTGCTCCGGACGTGGCGCCCGACCCGGCGCGCGACTTCAGCGCCGCCCAGATCGCCCGGGCGGCCGCGTTCGACGCCGCCATCAGTGCGCCGAGCTACCTGTCCTACGGGCTCGGCTTCCTGTTCGCCGGCCTGCTGGTGCTCACGCCGCTCGGCGCGAGGCTGCTCGGGAGGCTCAGGGGGCCGTGGTGGCTGCGGGTGGTCCTGGGCGTGCTGCTGCTCACCGCGCTCGTGGAGGCCGTACGGTGGCCGCTCGGGATGTGGTTCGAGGTCCGGCTGCGTGACTACGGCCTGTCCACGCAGGACTGGGCGGCGTGGACCGGCGACCGGCTCAAGGGCATGGGCGTGAACATCGTGCTGCTGTCCGTCATGGTGCTGGCCGTGGTGGCGCTGGCGCGCAGGATGAGGCGCTGGTGGATCCCGGCCGCGGCTGGAGCGTTCGCGCTGACGGTGGCCGCCTCGTTCGTCTACCCCGTGGTGTTCGAGCCGCTCTTCAACGACTTCCACTCCATGCCCGCCGGCTCCCTGCGCACCAACCTGCTGGCCATGGCCGAACGCGACGGCGTGCCGGTCGAGGACGTGCTGGTCGCCGACGCCTCGCGCCGCACGACCGCGCTGAACGCCTACGTCTCCGGGTTCGGCGCCACGCGCCGGATCGTGGTCTACGACACGCTGCTCAAGGCCCCGCAGGCCGAGGTGGAGCTGGTCGCCGCGCACGAGCTGGGGCACGCCGAGCACCGCGACGTGCTCAACGGCACGCTCATCGGCGGGCTGGCCGCCGCCTTCGGCGCGGGGCTGCTCTTCCTGGCCTTCGACCTGGTACGCCGGCGCACCAAGGCCGGCTCGATGGCCGACCCGAAGGCGGTCGGCGTGATCCTGGGCCTGATGAGCCTGGCCGGCCTGCTGTCCGGCCCCGCCCAGAACGCCATCAGCCGCCACGTCGAGGCCCGGGCCGACGTGCACGCCCTGGACCTGACGAGGGATCCGGCCACGTTCGTCGCGATGCAGAGACGCCTGGCGATCACCAACATCTCCGACCTGTCACCGGATGCCGTGGAGTACGTGCTCTACGCCTCCCATCCCTCCACCCCCGAGCGCATCGCCCTGGCCCGCGCCTGGGCCGGGCTGAACGGCGTCCCGGCGCCGTGACCGGCGTGGTCATCGTCACGAACGACTTCCCGCCCAGGCCGGGCGGCATCCAGTCGTTCGTCCACGGCCTCGCCCTGCGCACCCCCGGCGTGGCCGTCTACGCCCCGGCCTGGCCGGGGTGCGCCGAGTTCGACCGCCGCCAGCCCTACCCTGTCGTCCGCCACGCCACCTCGCTCATGCTGCCCACCCCCGGCGTCGCCCGCAGGGCGGCCAGGCTCGTCGCCGAGCACGGAGCGGAGACCGTGGTGTTCGGCGCGGCGGCCCCGCTGGGGCTGCTCGCACCCCGGTTGCGTGCGGCGGGCGCGCGGCGGGTGGTGATGCTGACCCACGGCCACGAGGCCGCCTGGGCCGCGGCGCCGGGCTTCCGCGCGGCGCTGCGCCGGATCGGCGAGCACGCCGACGTGGTGACCTACCTCGGCGAATACACCCGCAGCCGGCTGGCGGCCGCGATCTCGCCGGGCAAGCTGGTGCGCCTGGCGCCCGGCGTGGACACCGGCCAGTTCCGTCCCGGCGCGCCCAGGGCCGAGCTGGGCCTCGGCGGGCGGCCGGTGGTGGCCTGCGTGTCCAGGCTGGTGCCGCGCAAGGGCCAGGACACCCTGATCAGAGCCTGGCCCGAGGTGCTGAAGTCGGTGCCCGACGCGGTTCTGCTGCTCGTGGGCGGCGGTCCCTACCTCGGCAGGCTGCGCAGGCTGGCGGGCGGGCACGAGTCGATCCGCTTCACCGGCACCGTTCCGGCGGCCAGCCTGCCCGGCCACTACGCCGCGGCCGACGTGTTCGCCATGCCGTGCCGCACCAGGATGGGCGGGGTCGACGTCGAGGGGCTGGGCATCGTGTTCCTGGAGGCGTCGGCGACCGGCCTGCCGGTCGTCGCGGGCGCCTCGGGCGGCGCCCCCGACGCCGTGCGCCACGGCGAGACCGGCCTCGTCGTCGACGGCACCGACGTGGGCGAGGTCGCCGCGGCGCTGGTCGAGCTGCTCGGCGACCCCGAACGGGCGCGCAAGATGGGCGCGGGCGGCCGCGACTGGATCGTCCGCGAGTGGACCTGGGACCTGGTCGCGGCCCGCTTCCGCGCGCTGCTCTGAGACGTCCCCTCCTAGCCCTTGGTGGAGCCGAGTGTGAGCCCGGCGACGAACTGCTTGTGCAGGAGCTGGAAGACGATCAGCGTCGGCAGCGCCACCAGCACCGACCCGGCAGCCAGCAGGTTGTAGTCGGTGAAGAACTGACCGCGCAGGTTGTTCAGCGCCGAGGTGATCGGCAGCTTGTCGCCCGAGGACATCAGCACCAGCGCCCACAGGAAGTCGTTGTACATCCAGGTGAACTGCAGCGTGGACAGCGCGGCCAGCACGGGACGGCACAGCGGCAGCGTCAGCTGCCAGTAGCGCCGCCACACGCTCGCCCCGTCGACCAGCGCCGCCTCGTTGATCTCCTCCGGGATCGTGCGCATGAAGTTCGCGATCACGAACACGCAGAAGCCGAACTGGAACGCCACGTGGACGAGGATCAGCCCGAGGTAGGAGTCGTACAGCGACTGGGAGTCCGACAGCCACCCGGGCAGCGGGACCATCGTGTAGAGCGTGTAGAGCGGGGTGAGTAGCGCCTGTGGCGGCAGCAGGTTGCCCGCGGTGAAGACGATCAGCAGCGCCTTGCGGCCGGGGATGCGCAGCCGTGCGATCGCGAACGCGGTGAACGACGCCAGCAGCAGCGTGATCAGCACGCCGGGCACCACGATGATGAGCGTGTTGAGGTAGTAGCGGGGCAGCTCCGCCTGGCTCCACGCCTGCCCGTAGTAGTCGAGGGTCAGGTGCTCGGGCAGCGAGAAGTAGCCCAGCCGGGCCGTCTCGTCGTACGGGCGCAGCGAGGCGTAGACCGCCAGCGCGAGTGGCATCAGCCAGCCCAGCGCCACCATGACGAGGAAGACGTGCAGCAGGATCCGCAGCGGCCGCACCGGGTGCCGCGCCGGCGCGGGCGGCTGCTGCGACGTCCTGGCCGGGACGGGCGCGGTGAGCGTCAACGTTCCTCCCTGAACAGCTGCGACAGGTAGGTCACGATGAACCCGAGCGAGATGGCGAGCAGGATCACCGCGATGGCCGAGCCGAACCCGATCCTGCTGGCCTCGCCCACGATGTTCTCGGTGACCAGCACGGACAGCAGCTCCAGCCCGTTCCTGCCCCGGTTGATGGCGTAGACGATGTCGAACGCGCGCAGCGCCTCGATCACCGTGATGACCAGCACGATCACGTTGATCGGCCGCAGTGTCGGGAACACCACCCGGAAGAACGTCTGCGACTCGCCGGCCCCGTCGATGGCCGCGGCCTCCTTCAGCGCGGGATCGACCGCCTTCAGCCCGGCCAGATAGATGATCATCACGTAGCCGACGTGCCGCCACCCGGCGGCCACCATGACCACCCAGATGTTGATCGACCGGTCGCCCAGCCAGTCGACGGTGAGCCCGGTGACGGCGTTGAGCACGCCGTAGTCGGAGGAGTAGACGAGCTGCGCGATGAACCCCACGACCGCGAGCGACAGCACGACCGGCATGTACAGCGCGCTCTGGTAGACCCGCGACAGCCGCAGCCGCCGGTCCAGGAGCACCGCGCAGAACAATCCGAACGGCGTCGCGATCAGCCCGAGGAAGCCCAGCCAGAGCAGGTTGTTGCGGACGGCCGACCAGAACGGCGGGTATTCGTCGGCCAGATCGGCGTAGTTCTGCCCGCCGATCCACTCGAGGGGCCCGATGCCGTTCCAGTCGGTGCCGGACAGGCCCACGCTGGCCAGCGTGGGCCCCCAGATGAGGCCCACGTTGACGACGATGGCCACCCCCAGCCCGATGACCAGGATGGTCACGTCGCGGCCGGAGTAGCGGCGGGTCTTGACTGCCATCAGCGGAAGATGTTGACCTTCTGCTTCTCGATGCTGGAGAGCAGCGAGTCGATCTCGTTGGGTTTGCCGACGAACGACTGCAGTGACGGGATCATCACGGTGGAGGCGAAGTCCGGCCGCGTGTCGCGGTCGAGGAACTGCGCGATGTGCGACGCCTTGGACACCAGCTCGGCTCCGCGCTTCTGCAGGGCGCTGTAGCCGGAGGTGTCGGCCTTGGAGCTGGCGGCCAGCGTGCCCGGGTCCAGCTTGGTGGCGATGTTCTGCGACGAGGCCTGGGCGAGGTGTGTGAGCAGCGCCTTGGCTCCCTCGACGTTCTTGGCCTTGGCCGAGATCATGTAGCCGTCGATGGGGGCGTCGATCGAGTCGGTGCCGTGGGCGGGGTTGATCTCGGGGAAGGTGAAGAAGTCGATGTCGTCACGCTCGCTCTCCGGGAACTGCTGGGCGACGAACATCCCGAGCAGGTACATGCCGGTCTTCTTCTGCTGCAGCGACTGCGCGGCCTCCTGCCAGGTGCGTCCCAGCGCCGCCGGCTGGTGGAACTCCATCAGCCCCCGCCAGGTGTCGAAGACCTGCCTGACCCGGGGGTCGGTCCACGTCTCCTTGCCGGCCATGAGCGAGATGTGGAAGTCGTAGCCGTTGGTCCGCATGTTGATGATGTCGAACGTGCCCATGGCGGGCCAGCCGTCCTTGTCGGCGAACGCGATCGGGATCAGCCCGTCTGCCTTCATCTTCCTGGCCAGCGCGGTGAACTCGTCCAGCGTCGCGGGTGGTTCGTAGCCCTTCTCCGCCCAGAGGCTCTTGCGGTAGAAGACCGCCCATGGGTAGTAGGTGAACGGCACGAAGTACTGCTTGCCGTCGCTGCCGGTGGAGGCGGCCTTGAAGGCGGGGGTGTAGTCGCCGCCGATCTCCCGCCACACGTCCGAGATGTCGGTCGTCAGCCCCTGTTCGGCGAAGAACTGCATCCGGTAGCCCGCGAACCAGGTGAACACGTCCTCCGGGGTGCCTCTGAGGTAGCGGTTGATGTTCTCCTGGAACGTGTTGTGGTCCACGGTGTTGATCTTCACCTGGGCGGAGGTGAAGCTCTCCAGCACCGTGGCGAGAGACTTCTTCGGCACCTCGTCGGAGGCGTTGGAGCCGATCGTGACGGTCCCCAGGCTGCTGCCGGAGGCTTGGCCCGGTGTGGCGGGCTGGCCGGAGCCGCAGCCGGCCAGGACGGCGGGCACGCCGAACGTGGCGGCCGCGCCGAGGAGTAAGTTGCGGCGGGAGAGGGGCATGCGTTGGTTCACGGTGGTTCCTCCTTGCCCGGACCCTCAAGTTCCCCCGAGTTCGCTCACCTTCATTCATCGAAAAGCCAACATTTCGCACTGTCAACGCACGATTTCATGACGAATCACTGGCAGCCGCCGCCAAGGCCCTGCACAACCCGCCACAACCGTTCAGGATTCACCATCGCCACGGACCCGTTCCCCAAGCTCAGCCTTGCCCTGCGGCGAGGGCGTGTCATGATTCCCCCAACGGCTGTCGGAAAGTGTTGGGATCTGGTGATGCGATGCTCGCCCCGCAGCGGCAGCAGGCCATTCTGGAGCTCGTCCGTCTGAACGGGGGTGTCAGGGTCGTCGACCTCGTGCGCGAGTTCGGCGTCTCCGACATCACCATCCGCCGCGACCTCGAGGCGCTCGCCGAGCGCGGGCTGCTGGCCAAGGTGCACGGCGGCGCCACGGTCATCGGCACCGGCTCCACCGACGAGCCCGGCTTCGCCGCGAAGTCGGTGCAGCAGGAGGACGAGAAACAGGCCATCGCGCGCCGCGCGACGAGCATGGTGCGGCCCGGCACCGCGGTGGCGCTCTCGGCCGGCACCACGACCTACACGCTCGCCCACCGGCTGGTCAACATGCCCGGCCTGACCGTCGTGACCAACTCGGTGCGGATCGGCGACGTCTTCCAGCACGCCGGCCGGCCGGACCAGACGGTCGTGCTCACCGGCGGCGTGCGCACCCCGTCCGACGCGCTCGTCGGCCCCGTCGCCGTGGCCGCGATCCGCCTGCTCAACGTGGACGTCCTGTTTCTCGGCGTGCACGGGATGACGGTCCGGGCCGGGTTCACCACGCCGAACATGATGGAGGCCGAGACCGACCGCGCCCTGGTCGAGGCGGCGAGCAGGCTCGTCGTGCTGGCCGACCACACCAAGTGGGGCACGGTCGGGATCAGCACCATCGCCCGGCTCGGCGAGGCCGACGTGCTCGTCTCCGACGCGGGCCTGCCCGATCCGGCCAGAAGCGTGCTGGCCGAGCACGTGGGCGAGCTGGTCATCGCCTGACCGGACCTCCCCGGGAGGCGGACGCACTTCGCCTGCAACCGCCGTCCGTCGTTAGGGTCCAAAACGATCTATCTCCATCTCGGTTGGCGGCCTGGCGGCAGCAAAAGCCACGTAGGCGTCTGCTCGACTGGGACGCGGTGCCGGCCCGCGACACCGGCGCGGTGCGCCGTGTCGCCCGCCCTGAGGGGCGCTGCGATGGCGCCGCCAGGGACACGTCTGGGTTCGGGGCCGGCTCGCGCGGGTGTCAGGCAGGCTGTTGCACCTCGATGGGGAGGTGGCGGGGTCCGCGCAGCATGGCGTTGTGCCGGTAGGGCGGCGGATCCTGGGCCAGAGTTGCGGTGCCGAGGCGGGGGATCAGCGCGCCGAGTGCGATGTGGGCTTCGATCCGGGCGAGCGGTGCGCCGTAGCACAGATGGATGCCGCTGCCGAAGCCGAGGTGCTGGTTGTCCGGGCGGGTGGGGTCGAACCGGTCGGGCTCATGGAACCGTTTGGGGTCGCGGTTGCCTGAGGCGAGCACGAGTACCAGGGACGCGCCTTTGGGGATCGTAAAGCCGGCGATCTCGATGTCGGCGAGAGGGATGCGCTCGCGCATGTGCACCGGGGGCTCGTAGCGCAGCAGTTCCTCCACCGCGCTGGGCAGCAGGCCGGGGTCACGGCGCAGCCGGTCGAGCTGGTCGGGGTAGCGCAGCAGGGTGAGTGCCCCGTTGGTGATCAGGTTGACCGTGGTCTCGTGTCCGGCGATGAGCAGCAGCACGGCGGTTTCCGCCAGTTCTCCGCGGGTGAGCCGCATGGCCGGGTCCGGTTCGTTGATGAAGGCGGAGAGCATGTCGTCACCGTGCTGGCCGCGGTGCTGCTCGGCGAGATCAATCAGGTACCGGCCCATCTCGATCCGGGCCTGTTGGCCCGCCCGGTCCCGCTCGGTGGTGTCCTCTCCCGGCCTGACGTCGGCGGACGCGACGACTGCGTCGGACCATTGCCGAAATAGCGGTTCGTCCTCGCGCGGGACGCCGAGCAGCCGGCAGATGACCGTGACGGGCAGCGGGTAGGCGAAGTCGTCGACGATGTCGATCCGGGGGCGGTCCCGGAGCGCCTCGATCAGTTCCTCGGTGAGTTCGGTGATCTGGCCGCGCATGGCGTCGATCCGGCCGGGGCTGTGCGGCGGGCCGAACGGTCGCATGGCCAGGGTGCGCAGCCTGTGGTGCTCGGGGTCGTCGAGCCGCAGGAAGGGCGGCTGCGGCGCCTCCTCGGACAGGCCGGGGGCTGGGGCCGCACGGCTACGGGGATCGGCACTGATCCGCGGGTCGTGGAGCAGGGCGGTGATCTCGTGGTAGGTGCCGACCAGGTAGCTGCCGTCTGCCTGCCGCACCACGGGACCGGCTTCGCGGAGTTCCGCGTACAGGGGGTAGGGGTTGGGGCGGTTGGCGTAGTCGGTGATCCGTTCCAGCAGAGTGTCGGCGGTCATGGTTCGGCTCCTCGTGGACGAGCGGAAGGGTCAGCCAGGCCGCACCACGGTCAGCCGGCGGTCCGGCAGATGACCGGTGAGCGCGACGGTAGGGCTGTGGGAAAGCCTCTTCGGATCCGGCACATCGGAGGGAAGCGGGATGTCGGCCGCGACCGGACGGTCCGCCGCGCCGAGCGCGGGCGGGAATGGGGCGGCGGTCTCGATCAGGTGCTGGTAGTACTCGAGCGACTTGGCCATGTTGACGGTGACCGCGGCGGTGACCCGGCCCCGGTAGCCGTACACCATCGCCAGACGGCGCTCCTCCAGCGAGCCCTGCGCTATGACGACCTGGTCGGAGAAGGTGGGGACGCCCACCGATTTGATGTTGAGCCCGAACTGGCTCGACCAGAACGTCGGGAGCGCAAGGTGGGGACGCCGCAGCGGCCCCGGATTGACCATGTTGCAGGCCGCCACCTCGGCCTGTGCGACCGCGTTGCCCCAGTGCTCCAAGGAGAGCATCTGGTACTCGAACAGCGGGTGGGGGAAGCGGGAGACGTCACCGGCGACGAAGACGTCGTCGGTGACGATCCCGTACATGTTGAAGGCCCGGCACCCGGCGTCGCAGGCGATTCCGCGCGGGCCCGCTGCCAGCCCGGAGTCCGCCAGCCATTCGACGTTGCGGACCGCTCCCAACGCGACGACGCACACGTCCGCGTCGACGTGGCTGCCGTCGGACAGGTCCGCACCGGTGAAACGGCAGTTCCCGTCCCCGTGCAGGGCGGTGACCATCGCCCCGCAGCGCAGGTCCACGCCGTGGGCCCGCTGCAGTCTGGCGGCAAGCTTCGACAGGGTGCCGCCGAGAGCGCCCACCAGGGGTGCGGGGCCGCGTTCGGCGACCGTGACCTCCAGTCCCCGTTCCCGGCAGGCCGAGGCGATCTCCGAGCCGGTGAAGCCGCCGCCGATCACCAGCACCCGCTGCGGTCCGGCGGCCAGCCTCTCGGCCAGCCGTCCAGCGTCATCGCAGGTGCGCAGGGTGAACACCCCGTCCAGGGTGGCCTCCTCTGGGTTGGGCCAGGGCCGCGCCCGGGTCCCGGTTGCGATCAGCAGCCGGTCGAAGGGCAGCGACTCGCCGTCGGCCAGCACCACGCGTTTTCCGAGAGGGTCCAGACCGGTGGCCGGAACCCCGAGCCGCCAGTCGGCGTCCGGGTCCCGGCGCATCGGCAGCCCGGTGGCGTCCGCCGCCGCTTGGCCGAGCAGCACCTGCTTGGACAGCGGCGGCCTGTCGTAGGGCGGATGGGGCTCATCTCCCACCAGGGTCAGCGAGCCAGAGAAACCCTCCTCGCGCAGCGTCTCGGCGGCCCGCAGCCCGGCCAGCGACGCGCCGATGATGACGATCCGCCCCTCCCGCAGGTCACCGGCCACCGGGGCTCACCTCCTCACCGAGGAGGATGGCCTGGACCGGACAAGCCGCCGCGGCCTGGCACCCGTTCCAGCTGGTCGTCGGGGACGGCCGGGGCGTACAGCAGCGCCTCCTCCCCGTGCAGCTGGAACACCTCCGGCGCAAGGAACACGCACTGCGCATAGCCCTGGCAGCGGGTGAGGTCCACAACGATCCGCATCCCACCACTCCCTCCATCACCTCACCCCTCCTCATTTCCAGAAAGGGAAGAAAGGAACGTTAGGGAAAAAATCGGACGCCCACCCCGGAACGGCGTCCGCGATCTCCCGCGCGGCCCGGGGCCGGATCATCGGGTCCCGCTCCCCGTGCAGCACGAGGGTGAGAACCCGGATTCCGCCCAGCAGGGGAGTAGGTCGCCGGTCGCTCCCGCCGCCGCCGCCGACCGGCGCATCTCGCCCCCGCCCGAGTCGGGGTCGCGGTCGTGGGTGTCGGCTCTGCGTCCGGCGAGGTGGTGGGTGGGCTCAGGCGTAGAGGGCCTCGATGTCGGCGGCGAAGTCGCGCAGGACGACATTGCGCTTGATCTTGAGGGTGGGCGTCAGATGACCGCTCTCCTCGGTGATGTCCGTGTCCAGGATCGCGAACTTCTTGATCTGCTCCGCCTTCGACACCGAGGCGTTGGCCCGGTCCACCGCGCTTCGTACCTCGGCCTGGATGAGCGGGTCGGTGCGCAGGTCGGCGAGCGAGGCCCCGGTCCGGCCGTTGGCCGACTTCCACTGCTCCAGCGCCTCGGGGTCCAGCGTGATCAGGGAGGCGACGAATGGCCGGTCGTCGCCGACGACCATGGCCTGGGAGATCAGCGGGTGGGCCCGCAGCGTGTCCTCCAGCGGGCCCGGCGCGACGTTCTTGCCCGCCGCGGTGACCAGGATCTCCTTCTTGCGGCCGGTGATCCGCAGGTAGCCGTCGGAGTCCAGCTCGCCGACGTCGCCCGTGTGGTACCAGCCGTCGGCGTCGGAGACGTCGGCCGTGGCCTGGTCGTTGTTCCAGTAGCCGTGGAAGACGTGCCGGCCCTTGGCGAGGATCTCGCCGTCGTCGCCGATCCGGATGGTGACGCCGGGCAGCGGCTTGCCCACGGTGCCGATCTTGTTCGCGCCGGGCATGTTGACCGTGCAGGGGGCGGAGGTCTCCGTCAGGCCGTACCCCTCGAAGACCTCGATCCCGATGCCCCTGAAGAAGTGGCCGAGCCGCTCGCCGAGGGCCGAGCCGCCGCAGACCGCCGCGCTGAGGCGGCCGCCGGTGGCCGCGCGGATCTTGCCGTACACGAGCCTGTCGAACAGCGCGCGGCGCAGGCGCAGCCCGAGACCGGCGCCGCCGGAGCCCTCGGCCCTGCTGTAGGCGATGGCCACCTCCACGGCCCGGGCGAAGATCTTGCCCTTGCCGCCCGCGACGGCCTTCTGCTCGGCGCCGTTGTAGACCTTCTCGAAGACCCTCGGCACGCCCAGCAGGAACGTCGGCTTGAAGTCGGCCAGGTCGGGGGCGACGTTCTTCATGTTGGGGGTGTGCGCCAGGATCGCGCCCGCCTCGACGAGCGCGACCTGGATCATCCGGGCGAAGATGTGCGCCAGCGGCAGGAACAACAGCGCCGCGGGGGCCGGGCCGCCGAACAGCGGCTCCAGGGGCCCTTTCACCACGTTGCGGGCGGTGAACAACAGGTTGTCGTGGGTGATGCGGCACCCCTTGGGCCTGCCGGTGGTGCCCGAGGTGTAGACGATCGTGGCCAGGTCGGCCCCGCCCACCCCCTGCCTGCGCCCGGCCAGGACCTGCTCGTCCACCTCGGCGCCGCCGAGCGAGCCGTCCAGCGCGGCCTCGACCCGCCAGACGCCCTTGAGGCCGGGCGCCGCCTCGCGCACGGTCGCCTCGTGCGTGTCGAGCTCGACGAACACCGCCTTGGCGCCGCTGTCGGACAGGATCCAGGCGACCTGCTCGACGGCGGAGGTCTCGTAGATCGGCACGGTGACCGCGCCGACCGACCAGATCGCGTAGTCGATCAGCGTCCACTCGTAGCGGGTGCGCGACATCAGCGCGACCCGGTCGCCGTGCTCGACGCCCGCCGCGATGAGCCCCTTGGCCAGCGCGGCGACCTGGTCGCGCAGCTCGCCGGCGGTGACGGCCGGCCAGGCGTCGCCGACCTTGCGGCGCATGACCACGGCGCCGGGATCCCGCTCGCCACGCTCGAAGATCGTGTCGGGCAGGCTCGCGGTGGCAGGCACATCCACCAGCACGGGGACGTTGTACTCGCGCACGGATCAGCTCCTCCGGGTGCACGCATCGGGGACGGCCAGGACGTTACCGGGATAAGTTACGCGCCGGTAGCTTCGTCATCCAGGCGTTATCAAGGCCGTTCATCACGCTAGCAGCCGTTACTCGTAGGATTCCCCGCATGAGGGTCCATGTCGTCAGCGATGTCCACGGCAGCGCCGAGGCGCTGGCCAGGGCCGGAGACGGCGCCGACGCGCTGGTCTGCCTGGGCGACCTGATCCTCTTCATCGACTACGACGACCACGCGCAGGGCATCTTCGCCGACCTGTTCGGGGCCGAGCGGGCAGCGGAGTTCATCGGGCTGCGCACGGCCAAGAGGTTCGACGAGGCCAGGGCCATGTCGGCCCGGCTGTGGGCCACCCTCGACGGCGATCCGCGCGAGCACATCGAACGCAACGTGCGGGCCCAGTACGCCAGGCTGTTCGCCGCCATGCCCGAGCCCGCCTACCTGACCTACGGCAACGTGGACATCCCGCGGCTGTGGGGCGACTACCTCCGCGAGGGCCACCAGGTGTTCGACGGCCAGAGCGTGGAGATCGGCGGCCTGCGGTTCGGGTTCGTCGGCGGCGGTCTCAAGACCGAATACCGCACGCCGTACGAGATCAGCGACGAGGAGTACGCCGCGAAGGTGGAGGCGGTCGGCGAGGTCGACGTGCTGTGCTGCCACATCCCGCCCGCGGTGCCGGAGCTGCTGTACGACGTGGTCGCCCGGCGGCTGGAGCGGGGCAGCGAGGCCACGCTGGAGGCGATCCGCCGGACGCAGCCGCGCTACGCCCTGTTCGGCCATGTTCACCAGCCGCTCGCGCGGCGCACCCGCATCGGCCGCACGGAGTGCGTGAACGTCGGCCACTTCCGCGGAAAGGGCGTTCCGTACGTCCTCGAATGGTGACCCGACCGGGACGGTGGGCCTGGTCCAGCGGTCCACCGCGAGGAGCGGATTCTGCACTACGGTGGTCGCATGGCTGATCGCACCACTTCGAGCATCACCGTCGACGCCGATCGAGCGGGCGTGATGGCGGTCATCGCGGACTTCCCGGCCTACCCCGAGTGGGCCGGTCAGGTGAAGAGCGCCGAGGTCCTCAGCGCCGGAGCCGACGGCCGGGCCGAGACGGTGCGGTTCGTCCTCGACGCCGGAGTGATCAGCGACGCCTACACCCTCGGCTACACCTGGCGCGACGACGAGGGCGTCAGCTGGCGGGTGGTCGAGCCGGGCAAGATGATCTCCGAGCTCGCCGGGAGTTACCTGCTGACGAGCGCGGGCAGGGGCACCGACGTGACGTACGAGCTCTCGGTCGACCTCAAGGTGCCGATGATCGGCATGATCAAGCGCAAGGCGGAGAAGGTGATCGTGGACACCGCGCTCAAGGGCCTCAAGAAGCGCGTCGAAGGCCGCTGAGGTGAGTCCCCGGGTCCTGCTCTTCACCGGGAAGGGCGGCGTCGGCAAGACCACCGCCGCCGCGGCGACGGCCACGCTCGCCGCCGCGCGCGGCCTCAAGACCCTGATCGTCTCCACCGACACCGCCCATTCGCTGGCCGACGCGCTCGGCGTCGGTCCCGGCGAGATCGCGCCGGGCCTGCACCTGCACCAGGTCGACACGCAGAAGACGATGGAGCGCCACTGGGGCGACCTGCAGGACTACGCCAAAGGGCTGCTGGCCGAGCTGGGCCTCGACGAGATCACCTCCGAGGAGATCACCGTCCTGCCGGGCGCCGAGGAGGTCATCGCCCTGCTGGAGCTGCGCGAGCACGCCCAGGCGGGCGCCTGGGACGTCATCGTCGTCGACTGCGCCCCCACCGCCGAGACGCTGCGGCTGCTGGCCCTGCCCGAGGCGCTCGACTGGCATGTGACCCGGCTGATGCCGGTCGGCCGCCGGATCATGAAGTTCGTCTCCCCGCTCGTGCGCAGCGTGGCCCACGTCACCGCGCCCGGCGAGGAGGTCATGAGCGCGGGCGAGCGTCTCCACCGCGGCCTGCTCGAGGTGCGCGAGCTGCTCACCGGCGACCACGCCTCCGTGCGCCTCGTGCTCACGCCCGAGGCCGTGGTGCTCGCCGAGGCCAGGCGCACCCTCACCTCCCTCAGCCTGTACGGCTACCGCGTCGACGCGGTGATCGCCAACCGGGTCTTCCCCGCGGAGGGCGCCGACGAGTGGCGCGGCCAGTGGGTGGCGGCCCAGTCCAGGCTGCTCGCCGAGGCCGGCGAGTCGTTCGCGCCGCTGCCCGTCCACGTCGTCCCCTACCTGCCCGCGGAGCCCGTGGGCAGGAGCGCGCTGGCCGCGGTCGGCGAGGCGATCTACGGCGACACCGACCCGTTCGCCGTCCCCGCGGTCGAGCCGCCGCTGCGGCTGTCGGCCGACGAGCTGACCCTGGCCCTGCCCGGCGCCGACCGGGCCGACGTCGACCTGGCGCGCAAAGGTGACGAGCTGATCGTCACCGCGGGCCCCTACCGCCGGATCCTGGCGCTGCCGTCGGTGCTGGCCCGCCGGAGGATCGCCGGCGCGGTGCTCCGCGACGGCCTCCTCCGGGTACGGTTCAGCTCAGGAGCCGAATCCGACATAGCGAGCGGAGCCGACGATCCGGGATCGGACGCGACGTGAGTGAGGAGGGTGAGGGACCCATAGTCAGGGAGGGTCAGATGACCGAGAGCAACGACCGGGATCCGATCGGGACCGTCGCCGACGAGGCGCGTAAGCTGTTCGACACGATCCAGGGGCGAGCGACCCGCCAGGTCGGCAAGACCGTGCTCAACTCGTTCACCGGGGGCGGTGGGCGCAGAGACAGAGACGTGTGGAGCGAGGCGGTGACCGAGCCCCACGAGGAGTACATCTGCCGCGCCTGCCCGGTCTGCCGGGCCATGGCGGCGCAGCGCGAATCCGGTGGCGACGTGGCCGGGCATCTGGTGGCCGCGGGTGGCGAGCTGTTCGCCGCCTTCCGGCAGACCCTCGACACACTGAGCAGGCCGGCCCCCCGCAGGCCTCGCGACGACCGAGGTCGCGGAGACGACGACCACGGTCGCGACCACGTCGAACACATAGACCTGGGATAGGGGAACATCCGACATGCTCACGATCGGTGTGGACATCGGCGGCACCAAAGTCGGGGCGGGGATCGTCGACGACGGCGGTCGGATCGTCCAGGAGGCGTTGCGGCCGACTCCCGCCGACCGGCCCGATCTGGTGGCCGAGACGGTGGCCGACGTCGTCCGGGAGCTGGCCGCGGGCAGGGAGATCGAGGCCGTCGGCGTCGGCGCCGCCGGGTTCGTCGACGAGACCCGTTCGATGGTGCGCTTCGCCCCCAACCTCGCCTGGCGCGAGGAGCCCCTGCGCAAGAAGATCAGCGGGCTGGTCGGGCTGCCCGTGGTGGTGGAGAACGACGCCAACGCCATGGCCTGGGGCGAGACCAAGTTCGGCGCCGGCCGGGGGCAGTCCCACGTCGTCTGCGTCACGCTCGGCACCGGCATCGGCGGCGGCCTGGTGTTCGACGGAAACCTCTACCGGGGGCGCTGGGGCATGGGCGCCGAGCTCGGCCACATGCAGGTGCAGCCCGGCGGCCGGCCGTGCGGGTGCGGCCAGAAGGGCTGCTGGGAGCAGTACGCCAGTGGCAACGCGCTGGTGATCGAGGCCAGGGAGCTCGCCAGGGAGCGGCCCGAAGGGGCCCGGATCCTGCTCGCCCTGGCCGGCGGCAAGATCGAGGGCGAGGAGGTCACCGAGGCCGCGCGGCGCGGTGACGAGGTCTCGCTGGCCGCGTTCGACAGCCTCGCCGACTGGCTCGGTCAGGGCATGGCCGACCTGGCCGCGATCCTCGACCCGGGCTGTTTCATCGTGGGGGGCGGGGTGTCGCGCGCGGCCGACCTCTTCATCGACCGGGCCCGCAAGACGTTCGCCGAGCGGCTGACCGGCAACGGGCACCGGCCGCTCGCCGACATCCGCCTGGCCGAGCTGGGCGCCTCCGCCGGAGTGGTGGGAGCGGCAGACCTCGCCAGGCGGCGCTGACGGGGCTACATTCCGTCCGTGACTGTGAGGGTGGGCACCTACAACGTACGAGGGCTGAGAGACAGCGTTCCCGCGCTGGTGCGTGTGATCACCGCGATGCGGGCCGACGTCCTGTGCCTCCAGGAGGCCCCCCGGCTGCTCGGCTGGCGCGGCAGAAGGCGGGCGCTGGCCGAGGCGGCCGGGCTGAGGGTGGTGGCCGGCGGCAGGCTCGGCGGCGTGGCGGTGCTCGCCGGCCCCCGCGTCAGGGTGCTGCACGCCGAGAGCCACGTGCTGCGGGTGTTCGTGGGCCTGGAGATCCGCGGCCTGGCGATCGCGGTCGTGGAGGTGGACGGGTCGCGGCTCGCCATCGGCTCGGTCCACCTCGACCTCGACGGCGCGGCCCGGCTGCACCACGCGACCGAGGCGCTGGGGCTGCTGGAACGGGCGGCGGCCCGCTTCGGGGCCGCGATCGTGATGGGCGGCGACTTCAACGAGCGTGATCACGAGCCGGCCTGGCGCTATCTGGCCGGACGGCTCGTCGACTGCTACCCGAGGGCGCCCAGGGGCGACGGGCTGACCTTCAGCGCCAGGCGTCCGCAGGCGCGCATCGACGGGCTGTTCGCCGCCGGGGGGCTGACGGTCGTCTCGTGCGGGGGCGTCGACGCCTCGGCGGCCGATCTGGCCGAGGCCACCGACCACCTGCCGGTGGTGGCGGAGCTGCGAATTGACCCCTAACGGCAGGGGAGCAGGTCGCGAACCCGTAGCATTTGGTCATGACCCGTCGCTTTCGGCGGCGTGCGCTCACCTTGATCTTGGCGACGTCCGTGGCCTTGTCCCAGGTCACGCCCGCCGCGCATGCCGATCCACGCCCCGCCTCGATGGACTCGGTCGAGGCCTGGCAGCAGTCGACGAGCGTGCGCCTCGACGCCGACGGCTCGCTCTCCGACGTGCTCGCCCTCGCCTCGGACGACGTGTGGGCGGTCGGCCAGCAGGAGATCTGGGACGTCTGGAAGAACCGCGGCACCATCCGCCACTGGAACGGCGCCACCTGGTCGGAGGTGCCGGTTCGCGACGCCACCACCGCCGGCAATCTGCGCGGCGTCGCCGCCTCCTCCCCGGCCGACGTGTGGGCGGTGGGCGACGGCCGTGACGGCCTGCCCTATCTGGCCCACGGCGGCATCACAGGCTTCGACCGGGTGCGGGCCGACGGGCTGCGGGCGGGCGACTGGCTCGGCGGCGTCAGTGCCGAGCCCGGCCGGGTGGTGGCCGTGGGCAGCGGCACCAGCCGCGACGCCGGCCAGGGCAAGGCCGTCACCGGGCTCATCGTGACCGGGCAGGACGGCCGCTGGACCATCCAGGAGACCGAGGACGAGGGCGCCCTCTACGCGGTGTCCGCCGGGTTCGCCGTCGGCGACACCGGCACCCGGCCGTTGATCGTGCACCGCTCTGGCGACACGTGGAAGACCATGCGGGTGCCCGACATCCCGGGCGGCTACCTGCGGGACGTACAGGTCGACAGCGCCAAGCGGGCGCTGGCGGTCGGCGGCGTCTATCACGGGCCCGACGACGTCGAGCCGCTCGTGCTGTCGTGGAACGGCAAGCGCTGGCGGCGGGTCGAGCTGCCCGGCACCGACTCGCGCCTCTACGGCGTGACCGGCGACGGCAAGGGACGCTACTGGATCTCCGGCTACGACCCGTCGCACGCGGCGAAGCCGTTCATGCTGCGCTGCGAGAAGGACGCCTGCGAGATCATCAGAGGGGGAGCCACGCGCGACAGGAACAGCGTGCGGCTGCAGGCGGTCGCCTACCTCGCGGGCAAGGGCGCGGTGTGGGCGGTCGGGCACGCCGTCGACGCCGCCGACCGCTACACCGACGTCGTGGAGTCGTTCGGGCCGAGCGAGCCGCTGCCGAAGGACTCCTAGAGCCTCCTAGAGCACGGCTCCGTCGTCCCAGCCTGAGTCGTTGGGCGGGCCGTCGCCCATGCGCACCACCAGCGCCACGAAGCCGCCGATGAACGCCGCCACCGCCGTGAACAGCGCCCAGCCCTCCATCCGCCAGTCGGCCATCGCGGCCACCAGCAGGTAGGTGGGGCCGCCGAAGAGCGCCAGCCAGGCGAGTTTGGTGGCCAGGTCGAGCTTGGGCAGCGGAGGGGGCGGTGGAGGCTGGAAGTGCCCCTCGTCGTCATCGTCGGCGGTCGCGGACTCCGCGGGCTCCCGGCCCTCGTCGCCCTCATCCTCGGCTTCGGCCTCGCCGGCCTCGGGGTGCCTCACCACCCGGCGGGCCGGCTCGGCCGGGAGGTTCTCGCTGTCGGGCCATGGCTGATCGGCCGAGTCGCGCTCGGCCGTGTCGTTGAAGGACGCGACGATCTGCCGCCAGACCTCGTCCTCGTCACTCTGGGGCGTCACCTAGATGGGCCTCTCCGCAGCGATCGCGACTTCCCCCTGGGTGCGATCAGTCCCTCTGCAAGGGTACCGAGGCATGTGTCCTGATGAAGTCGAGGCTTCCGGCAAAGATCCTGGAGGCATCGTTGTCCAGAGTCGCAACATGGTAGCTATCGGTCAGCTCCTCGATCGTGGCCTGCGGGATCTTCTGGCGGATGGCCGCCACGCCGGTCGGCTTCACCACGTGGTCGTCGGTGCTGTGGAAGACGAGCAGCGGCTGTGTGACCCTGTCCAGGTCCGCCTGCACCAGTGACCACAGCGCCGGCAGCGAGGCGGCGGCCTTGACCGGAGTGCGGTCGTAGCCCAGCTCGGTCACGCCGGGCTTCTTGATGTCGTTCGCCACCCCGGGCACCGACCGCAGAAACCACTTGAGCAGCGGAGCCAGCCTGAGCAGCGGCACGTCGTTGGCGATCGACGGGTTGACCACCACCACGCCCCTGATCGCGTCACCGTGCACCTCGGCCAGCCGCAGCGCGAGGCAGCCTCCCAGCGACAGGCCCGCCACGAACACCTCGGCGCAGCGGCCCTGGAGGTCCTCGAACGCCTTCTCCACCTCGGCGTACCAGTCCTCCCAGCGGGTGTGGTTCATCTCCTGCCAGGTGGTGCCGTGACCGGGCAGGCGTGGCAGCGAGACGCTGAGGCCGTGACCGGCCAGGTACTCGCCCCACGGCCGGAGCGACTGCGGGGTGCCGGTGAAACCGTGGCAGAGCAGCACACCGACCTGACCCGAGTGATGGAGGTAAGGTTCCGCGCCTGGCATGAGCGGCATAACAGCTCCTCTAAGGGATTTCATCCCGGATTGGCCCGATCGTTGCACGATCCTGGGTCTTTGTGCGAGAGCTGGTGTATGAGCATCGGTCCTGAGATGCGAAGATGACTCTGCTCGCCGAGAAAGCCGTGAATGTGAGGTGGCCGGGTGTTCTACTGGGTGGTCAAGGCCATCTTGGGGCCGTTCCTCCACATCATCTTCCGGCCATGGGCCGAAGGTGTCGAGAACGTGCCCAGGCATGGTCCGGCGATTCTGGCCGGAAACCACCTGTCCTTCGCCGACCACTTCTTCGGGCCGCTCCAGCTGCGCCGCAAGGTGATCTCGCTGGGCAAGTCCGACTACTTCACCGGCCGCGGCGTCAAGGGCCTGCTCACCCGGTTGTTCTTCAGCGGCGTCGGCACCGTGCCGATCGACCGCTCCGGCGGCAAGGCCAGCGAGGCCGCCCTGCGCACCGGCCTGCGGGTGCTGCGCGAGGGCGACCTGCTCGGTATCTACCCCGAGGGCACCCGCTCACCCGACGGCCGTCTCTACAAGGGCAAGACCGGCGTCGCCCGGCTGGCGCTGGAGTCGCGCGCCCCGGTCATCCCGTGGGCCATGGTCAACACCTTCGAGATGATGCCTCCCGGGCATCCGGTGCCCAAGCTCGGCATCCGGCCGGGCGTCAGGTTCGGCAAGCCGCTCGACTTCTCCCGCTACTACGGCATGGAGGACGACCGGCTGGTGCTGCGCGCGGTGACCGACGAGATCATGTACGCGCTCATGGAGCTGTCGGAGCAGGAGTACGTCGACAAGTACGCCGCCAGCGCCAAGGTCGAGATGGAACGCGCGGCCCGCGCCCACAACAACTGACCCGTCACCGATGATCACGGCCGGCACCCCTGCTGTCGTCGGACGGGCAGATGACCCGCCGCCACTCCATCGGCCTGACCGCGCCGGAGCCGGCCCCGGGGATCAGGGCAGGTTGGCGCGGATCTGCCGGACGAAAGCGGGATCCGTACGGCAGCAGCCGCCGATCAGCGAGGCGCCGGCCCGTTCCCACTCCTTGGCGGCCTGGCCGTACTCCACCGGGTCGGAAAGACCCAGCCAGCGACGGTGCTCGGCGTCCCACGTCTCGCCCGAGTTGGGGTAGACGACGATGGGCAGCCCGCCGGTGAGCGAGGCGATGAGGCCGGGGATGTGGCGGGGCGCGGTGCAGTTGGCCCCCACGGCCACCACCTGGGTGCTGCCGGTGAACAGGGCGGCGGCGTCGCGGATCGGGGTGCCGTCGTTGATGTGCTCGCCGTCGCGGCAGGAGAAGCTCACCCACGCCTTGACCGAGGGCGTCTCGCACAGCAGCCGGGCCAGCGCCCGCGCCTCCGGATAGGACGGGATGGTCTCGCAGGCCAGCAGGTCGGGCCCGGCCGAGGCGAGGATCTCCCAGCGCGGCCGGTGCCAGGCCAGCAGGCCCTCCTCGTCGAGGTCGTAGTCGCCGGTGTATTCGGCGCCGTTGGCCAGGAAGGCTCCGTAGGGCCCGATCGAGGCGGCCACCAGGCCGTCACCGGCCTCGTCGCGGGCCTGCCCGGCCAGCTCCACCGACAGCCGGATGAGCGCCTCGGCCTGCGCCACGCCGATGCCCCTGCTCACGAACCCCTGCAGGGACGCCTGGTAGCTGGCGGTCGTGGCGACGTGAGCCCCCGCGGCGAAGTAGTCGGCGTGGGCGCGCCGGATCAGGCCGGGATCCTCCAGCAGCAGCCGCGCGGACCAGAGCTCGTCGCTCAGGTCGGCGCCGAGCGCTTCGAGGTGGGTGGCCAGCCCGCCGTCAAGGACAAGTGTGCTCACCTATTCAGCCTATGGTCCCCGCCGGGCCGGGGTGGACCATCATGCACCGGGTTCTCCGGGAGGGTGGTGCGCCGGTAAAGGGCGCTCACGTTTACCCGATTGAATGCGCGGCCGGATATCCCGATGCCCACACGGAGGTCAGGCCGCCGGGCGCCGGCAGACGGCTATTCGTATTTCCGGCCGATCTCCCTGACGAGTTCGACGAAGTTCGCACCGGCGTCGGGGGCGAAGTCGCCCGGCGTGTAGACCACCTCGTGGAGCTCGCCGGTGAAGGGGAACGGGCCGTGGCGCTCGTACACGTCCCAGGAGACGGGGGAGCGGCGGTCGACGCCGACGTCGATCCCCTCCATGGGGCAGAACGCCGCGAACATCGGCAGGCCGGTCAGCGTGCCGCGCGGCTCGCCGTCCACGGTCACGGCCGCGTCCCACCGCCAGCCGCCCGGCGCGGTGACCTCCAGCCTGATGTGCGCGCCCGGGGCGCCCGCGCGGAGCAGGCGCAGCTCGCCGTAGCCGTTGTACGCGAACACCAGCTCGTCCTCGACGTAGAGCAGGTAGCCGCCGCCCTGCCCGCCGTGCGCCACCAGCACGCCCCGGCCCGGAGCGCCGACGCGGGCCTCGACCGTGAACGAGCGCCACTGGACGAGCTGCAACGCCTGCCACCGCTCCAGCGTGTGCGTGTGCGGCGTCAGCCGTACCGGCCGGGCGTCGCGATGCCACGGCGGCCGCAGCAGGTAGCGCAGGCGCGAGCCCTCGTCGAGCGGATACACCTGCCCGGCACGGGCCGCCTCCTCCCACGCCGCGGCCAGCTCCCGCACCTTCTCCGGCCGTTCGGCCGCTCTGTCACGCAGCTGGGTGGGGTCGCTCGGCCGGTGGTACAGCTCCCACTCGTGCTCGCCGAAGGGGGTCAGCGGAGCGTGCCGGGTGACGATCTCCCAGTCCCCGCGCCGGTAGCCGCGGTGTCCCTGCAGTTCGGCGAGCTGCTCCTGGTGATCGTGTACGGCCTGGGCGTCGTGGACGGCCCTGACCAGCGAGGCGCCCTTCCTGGGCAGCCCCTCGGGCGCGTCGACGCCGGTCAGCTCGATCAGGGTGGGCAGGACGTCCGTGACGTAGGCCCACTGGCCGCGGCGCTCGCCCCGCTGGGGCAGGCCCGCCGGCCAGGAGATCAGGAACGGCACCGCGTGGCCGCCCGCGTGGGTGTTGCGCTTGTACAGGCGGAAGGGGGTGTTCGAGGCCATCGCCCAGCCGCGCGGGTAGTGCGAGAGCGTGCGGGGGCCGCCGATCAGGTCGAGGCGGGCCAGGTCGGCGGCGGGGTCCTCCCTGTCGTGGCGGCTGTTGGCGGACAGCAGGGTGCGCAGGTACTGGGTGGTGCCGTGCTCCTCGCCCTCCCTCGACGCGCCGTTGTCGGAGGTGAAGACGAAGATCGTGTTGTCCAGCTCGCCCAGCTCGCTCAGGGTCTCGCGCAGGGCGCCCACACTGCGGTCGATGCCGGTGATCATGGCGGCGTAGACCTCCATGTAGCGGGCGAACACACGTTGCCGGTCGGGG
The DNA here is from genome assembly GCF_040649575.1 of Nonomuraea sp. NPDC048916. Taxonomy (NCBI): domain Bacteria; kingdom Bacillati; phylum Actinomycetota; class Actinomycetes; order Streptosporangiales; family Streptosporangiaceae; genus Nonomuraea; species Nonomuraea sp. NPDC048916. Next base: position 65,256 of record NZ_JBEZFS010000023.1, on the reverse strand, counting down.
GACAGGTCGTTCCAGGCGGGGACGTCGTCGCCGGGCTCGGGGTTGCGGGGTGGCAGCCGTGTGCCGGGCGGGAAGAGGCCCAGGTCGAGCTGGCGGGCGAAGCGGCGGTCGCGGATCACGTCCCAGCCCTTGTCGTACCTACCCCTGTGCCACGAAATATCGCCTGGCGGGGCTTGAAGTGGGGCATGGGCGGCACCGTGCGCCAGATACAGCAGGAAGGGCGCCTGAGACCCGCTCGCCTGCCTGATCATCGCGACGGCCTCCCGGGTGAGGTCGTCGGTCAGGTGGTAACCGTCCGGATAGCGGTCCACCTCGACGGGGGAGTTGTCGCGGATGAGCCGATGCGGGTGGTGGAAGTCGGTGAACGCCTCCAGGAACCCGTAGAACCGGTCGAACCCCCGCCGCAACGGCCAGGCGTGCCGGGGCCCGGCGTCCGACATGTCCGAATCCTTGGTCAGGTGCCACTTGCCCACGGCCATCGTCTGCCAGCCGGCCGCCCGGAAGATCTCGGCCATCGTGACGGCGTCCGGGGCGAGCTCGCCCGCGTAACCGGGGAACCCGGGATCGGAGTTGGCCACATGCCCCACCCCGGCCAGGTGCGGGTCGACGCCGGTCAGCAACGCCGCCCGGGTGGGCGAGCACATCGGCGTGACGTGGAAGTCGGTCCACTGGACGCCCTGCCCGGCCAGCTCGTCCAGATGCGGCGTGGGGATCTCGGAGCCGTAGCAGCCCAGGTCGCCGAAGCCCACGTCGTCGACGAGGACGATCACGATGTTCGGAGCTCCGGGGCCGGGCGTGGGCCGCGGTGGCCACCACGACTCCGACCCCGCGAACGTCCTGCCCACCCGCCCGCCGAAACCTTCATACGCGATCATTTCCGGAGTATAGGCATACCGGCGATTCTGGCCAGGGTCCCGGCGTCGACCACTTTCACCTCACCGGCGCCGATCTCGATCAGCCCGCGCCGCTCGAACGACCGCAGCGCCCGGTTGACGCTCACCCGGGTCGCGCCGATCTCCGCCCCGAGCCCGGCCTGCCCGGCGCACAACCGCACCGCACCGCCCGCGCCCGCCGCACCGCCCGCAAGGCCCGCGCCGGTTGTGCTCGCCGGGGTGTGCCGGAGCAGCCACTTGGCGACCCGTCCCGGCACGTCGAGGACGACCGCGTCCGTGAGGCGCTCGTCCAGGTCGCGGACGGTCCGCGCGAGCGTGCGCAGGAGCCGGGCCGCCACCGCCGGCTCGGCGGCGATCAGGCCGAGCACGGCCGAGGCGGGCAGGTAGGCCACCCCGACCGGGGTGACGGCGGTCAGCGTGGCCCGGTGCGGGCCGTTCACCAGCAGCGCCGTCTTGTCGAAGGCCACCGGCGCGTCCTCCACGGCGAGCACCACCGCCCTGCCGTCCGGGCCCACCCGCTCCGCCCTGACCTGGCCGTCGAGCAGCACGATCAGGTGGTCGGCCGGGTCGCCCTCGGTGCACAGCACCTGCCCGGCGGAGTAGCGGCGGCGCCGGGCCAACGGTTCGAGCCGCTCGCCCAGGTCGCGGAACATCGGCAGGTCGTCCAGCGCGTACGTCATGTGTCCGGTGATACACCACGCGCGTGCCCGGCGATGCTGAGCTCTCGCGGGCCGGGGGCCTAGCGTGCCGGGCATGGCGAGATACGTGTTGCAACTGGCCTTCGACGGCGACCCTCGGCGGCTCGAGGCCCGTCCGGCCCACCGGGAGCACCTGCGGGCGCTCCAGGCGGAGGGGCGGCTGGTGACCGCCGGCCCCTGGGCGGACGACAGCGGTGCCCTGCACGTGTACGAGGTGACGGACGAGGCGGAACTCCGCGACATCCTGCGCACCGACCCCTACACGGCGGTGGACGGCTACGAGGTCGTGCTGCTCAAGGAATGGACTCCGCTGATGTGATCGCGCGCCGGCCTCGTTCCCGGTCCCGGGGCGCCGGGAACGAGGCCGGTCCATGACGCGCGTCCGGAGGGCTCGGCATCGGCTTCGCGGACCCGATCGGCCGCCGTCCGGTCAGGCGCGCTTCCAGAAGGGGCGGCGTGGCTCCTGGGACGGGCCGCCCCGGGGAGCGCCGCCGGTGAGCACGGTGAGCACCTCGACGGCCTTCGCCCGCAGCGCCTCCAGGTCCGCGCCCGGCCGCTCGGCCGCCTCCAGCTCGCGGGCCAGCGCGGAGAGCTCCGCGTGATCGCCCAGGTAGGCGGCCAGGGCGGCGAGCCGGGAGCCCAGGTCGGCCAGGTAGAACGCGTCGGCCACGGGCAGTGCCTTGAGCCGGTCGAGCTCGGCCGTCAGCTGCGGCCGCACCGCGTCCAGGCCGTGCGGCGCGCGGGGGGCCGGCCGGGGAGCGGGCGGAGGCGCGAAGACCGGCCTGCGCGGCCCGGCGGAGCCGGGCGCCGAGCCACCGATCGGACCACCCGGACGGCCCGTCGGCCCGCCGCGGAAGCCCTCGTCCTCCAGAGCCGACTCGAAGCTCGCCGACCTCGCGCGGAACCCGCCGGGCGCCGCCATCACCGCCGCCTGGGCCATGAACCCGGACACCGGCGGCGGGCCGGCGGGCATCTCCCAGCCGCTCGGCGGCTCCACCGGCTGGATCACCTTGTGCTCCGGCGCGCCCTCGGCGACCTGCCGGGTGTCCACCGCCACGTAGGCCGTGAAGCGGCACAGCACGCCGTACTCGAGCGAGACCCGCACGATCTCGGACTCCAGCTCGTGCTCGCCCATGGCGTAGCGGTCCTCCAGCTCGCGCAGATGGGCGCGGGCCCAGACGGCGCGGAGCGCGGGGTCGTCCACCACCGTGCCCGTGACCTGCTGCTCCCACGGCGCGCCCGCGGCCAGGCCGCGTACGGTCACCGACTCGCCGGAACGGCGACGGCCGTACACCCGCAGTGGCACCCCCGGGAACATCGAGCCCAGATGGGTCACCGTGCCGGGCTCCACGTCGAGGCCCTTGAGCGACAGGTCCGTCACCAGGGGCGCGCCGATCCGCCGATGGATCTGCTCCATGGCGGCGTCGAGCCGGTCCTCGGACTCGACCAGCTCGCACCGGCCCGCGCCCAGCCCGGCCAGCCGGCCCAGGAATCCGGTGTTCACCGCCCGGTCGATGCCCACCACGTGGACCCGCATGGCCGAAAGGGCGCCGCCCGCCCGCTCCAGGATCTGGTCCTCGTTGCCCACCTGCCCGTCGGTGACCAGGACCAGGACCCGCTCCCTGCCCTCGGCGGGCTTTAGTAGGGAAACGGCCTGGCGCAGCGGCTCCAGCAGCTCGGTGCCGCCACGGGCGTCGAGGCGGGCCAGGTGCTCGACGGCCCGGTAGCGGTTGCGGTCGGACGCCGCCACGAGCCCCTCGAACGCCTGCTCCACCACCGAGTCGAAGGTCAGCACCGCGAAGCGGTCCGCCGTGGTGAGCGTGTCGACGATGCGGGCGGCGGCCCGGCGGGCGGCGACCATCTTCCAGCCGGCCATGCTGCCCGAACGATCCAGGAGCAGCACCAGGTCGCGGGGTGTCCGGGTGGCCTGCAGCGGCGGCGGCACGACGGTCAGCGAGAACGTCCCCTCGCCGTCGAGCCGCAACGCCGTGGACGCCTCGAACGACAGCCGCAGGATGAAGTCGCGGTCGAGCCGCTCACCAGGGCGCAGCCGTACCGTGTGGCCCTCCTCTCGTCCCTCCTCCTCGACCACGTGCAGGCTGGAGGCCACCTCGCGCAGCTCCAGCCCGGCCGGGTCGATGGTCGCGGCGAGCGACAGGCGCACCGGGTCGGGGAAGCCGGGCAGCAGCACCGGGGGAGTGACGCGTGAGGCGTCGGGCACCGCGTCGGTGTCGGGCACGGTGCCGTCACCCGAGGACGGGCCGTCGAGCGGCGTGCCCGGGACGTAACGGGGCGCGACGACCAGCGGGAAGCGGAACGTGGCCGCGCCGTCCTCGTACGGCAGCGGCTGGCTCAGCGTCAGCCGGACCGTGACGCGTTCGCCGGGCAGGATGTTGCCGACCCTGATCGTGAACACGTCCGGCCGCTCCTCCTCGGCGATCGCGGCCCGGCGGCCCTCGCGCAACGCCTGGTCGTAGTCGGCCCTGGCCTCGCCTCGTTCCTTGAGCACGCCTTCGATGACCCGGTCGTCCGCCTCCATCCTGAACGCCGTCACCGCCGCCCTGTCCGGGAGCGGGAAGACGTACGTGGCCTCCAGCGTGACGTCGAACGGGTTGCGGAAGCCCTGCGCCACCTCGACGCCGGCGATCAGGCCGGAGATGCCGGCCGTCACGTCGACGCTCTCCAGCGGCAGGTTGCCCCGTTCGGTGCGCAGCGCGCCGAACCCGGCGTCCGGCACCGGAAGGCACCGGCCCGGCTCGAGCGAAGTGATCTTCATAGGAGCTTCCTCTCTTCGAGCGCCGCCAGCAGCGGCCCGGCCGCGGTCAGCACCGCCTTGATGTCATCTGAAGTCGGGGTACGGCCGGCGTCGTCGAGCACCAGCGTCACCCCGGTCGCGAGCCTGACCCCTCGCACCAGCCCTCCGGCCGTGAGCCGCGTCCCGTCCGTCGCGTCGCGCTCGGGACCGGCCCGCGCGCCCGCCGCCACCTCGGTACGACGCGCCCCGTCGCCGGAGGTCCGTACGCCATCCGCCCGGTGCGCGTCGTCCGGCCCGCGAGGTGCGCCCGAATCGTGTGCGTTGTCCGGCCCGAAGGGAACGTCCGAGTCGCGGGCGCCGCCCCGTCCGTCCGGCCCGGCCGTCTCGTGAACGTCGCCTGGCGCTCGGGTGTCGCCTGGACCGTGCGCGGAGTCCGGCGGCCGAGTCCAGAACCGGGCCCGGGCGGCCCCGGTGTCGAGCCCGGCCGTCTCCGGCGCCGGGACGGGAGCGTCGTCGAGTGGCTGGGCAGCGGCTTCGAGCATGGAGTCGGTCGCCCCGGCGAGGGCCGTCTGGATGTCCGCGATCGACCGCCCGGCCGCCTGCAGCCGCTTGACGGCGACCAGTTGCAGCAGGTGGCGCCGGCCGTAGCGGGCGATCCGGCCGCGCCTGGACAGGGGAGGGTCGACGAGGCCGATCGTCGTATACCACCTGATCAGGCGCTCGCCCGGCACGTCGCGGACCCGGCCGTTGACCGGCTGGGCGTCGCCGCGCAGCACGTCGGCCGCGCGCTCCGCCAGCTCGCCGATGGTCCAGGTGTCGCTCATACCTTCACAATGACACTGTCACTATTGCAGTGTCAACCAGATGATTAGAACGACCGATTTGGTTCATATAGAGGTGAGCATGTTGTCGAACCAACGGGGAGGAACACGACATGGCTAAGATCACGGGCCCGCTATCGGGCGACGCGAAGAACACGGTCGCGGAGGCCCTGCAGGGAGCCCTGGTCGATCTCATCGACCTTTCGCTGGTCACGAAGCAGATGCACTGGAACGTGATCGGCTCGCACTTCCGCCCGGTCCACCTTCAGTTGGACGAGGTGACGTCGCTGGCGAGGCGGCACGCCGACGTCATCGCCGAGCGGGCCGCGGCGATCGGCCTGAATCCGGACGGACGCTCCACCACGCTCGGCAAGTCCACCAAGCTGACCCAGCCGGAGCGGGGCTGGATCGAGGACGGCAAGGTCATCGCCACCATGAGCGACATCCTCGACGGCATCGGCCAGCGGATGCGCGAGCGGGTCGAGGCGACCGAGGAGCCGGATCCGGTCAGCCAGGACCTGATCATCAGCGTCGCCCAGGACATCGACAAGCAGCGCTGGATGTTCCAGGCGCAGCGCTGAGCCCGCCGAAGCCCGGGAGCCCGCGTGGCGCCCGGGCTTCCGCGCGTCTGAAGCGCGCCGGGAGTACGTCTGGAATGCGTCTGAGATGCGCCTGAAGGATGTTTGGAGATGCGTCTGGAATATGCCTGGAACGCGCCTGGAACACGCCTGGAACACGACCACATCCTGGACGCGCGGGTCGCTGGGCGTTCACTCCGGTATCGGATAAAGTCCCACTTCATGGTGCTTCGGGATGGTTCAAGCGGTGACCCCGATCTCGACCGGCTCATGGCGGAGTTCAAGGCCAATTCCAGGGAGCTCTCCGACGTCATGGAGCAGGTCGGCGAGGTGCGCGGTCAGGCCACGAGCGCGGACGACAAGATCAGGGTCCAGGTCTCGTCCTCGGGGCAGCTGACCTCGCTGCGCATCGACCCCAGGGCGATGAAGCTGGGCTCGCAGGAGCTCGCCGACGCCATCATGGACGCGGCCCGGCGCGCGACCGAGGACGCGGCGCGGCGCCTCATGGACGTGACGCGGCCCTATCTCGGCGACGACCGACAGGGCGATCAGCCCCGGCGCCGGTAGGCGCCACGGATACGGCGGCACAGCCCGGGGCGGTGGGGCCGGCGCGGCGCAGGCAGGGCCGTGCAGGCAGAACGGCGCGGGGCCCGCGGTCCGGCTTCCTTAGGTCAGAAGATCCGAGGAATGAGACTGCGTGTCCCGTGGATGAGGAACTTCTGATACATCTCCTGCTCGGTGAGGCCGTTCTCCGACCCGGGCAGGGGATTGTCCCCGTGTTGCGCGTCCAGGGTCATCGAGTACGTCGTCGAGGCCGCCATCCGGGGGAGGAAGTTGCCGGTGTTCAGCGTCACCCCGTTCGGCAGGGTGAGGTTGTTGCCGAGAACCCGCAGTCCGGGCACCTTCGACATCAGCAGCACGCCACCGTCGATGATCCCGTCGAAGGCCATGTTCGCCACGAAGTGCTCGCGGAAGGCTTTGAGGTTGTAGCCGGCCGACTTCACCTCGTTGCCGGACAGGTCCGTCTTCATCCCGCCCAGATGGTTGAGGCCCAGGGGAAGCACCACCTCACCCGTGGCGTAGGCCGCGCTGTCGGCGACCCAGTAGAGAAAAGTGGGCAGGAGTAACGAGACGAATCGATGGGCGGAGATCTTGAGCAGGATCGCCTGCCTTTTCATGATCGCCTGAAACAACTTCCAGGTGAGCACCTGATATCCGATGGTGTACATCATGTCCACGGTCAGGATCCAGCACAGCACTTTCAGCGCGTGGTTCACCTGCTCGATGACATGGGCATAGGCACGGCACGCCATCGCCGCCTGGCGGTGTTTGAGGGAGATCTGGAAGACGGCCGGACCGTACGTCTCCTCCCAGAACTTCTTGAAATCGTCGACCGCTTCTCCGGAGCTCTTCTTCCATACCTCTTCGGCGGCGGCGTGCGCCTCTCGATGGTGTTCGTCGAGCTTGTCGGCGATGGCGTCGAGTTTGTCGGCCGCCTCGCGGATCCGGTCAGGATCACCTTCCAGGTAATGGATGCCGAACAGGAACTCAGGCGCTAACGCGCCGGCCAGGCCGGCGCCGGCCATGCCCCCCAGCGCGACCTTCGTTGCCAGCCCGATGGGCACGATGACCTCCTCGGCTCAGCGGCTTTCGGCCAGGGTGGTCGGCACGCCGACCTTGTCGTTCTTGCGCTCGGCGAATTCGATGACCGCTTTCACCGGGGTGTTGTCGACCATGCTGGCCCAGTCCGCGATCTTGATGTTCTCGCTCATCGCCAGGAGCGCCCGGCCGATGGCCTCGTAGGCCGCCTCGACGTTTTTCACGGCTCTTTCCAGGTCGTCATCGGCGCTGTCGAAGCCGGGATGACCGTCCTGGCCCTTGCGGAAGATCTGTGCCGCCTCGTCGGTCGCCGGATTGCCGAAGTAGGCGACGAGGGAGTTCAGGTCCTTACGGTGCTGGGCGACGGCCGAACCGAGCCGGCCGCCTTCGTCACGGATGTGTCTGCCGCTGTTCTCCATACTTTCGTGGTCGGTGTGCGACATCGTCGCCCCCTCGGCGGATAAAGGTGATCAATTCGCGAATCGTAATCTAGATCACTTGTATTTCCCAGGCGTTAATGTTTTCGCTACTACACCGATATGCGAATGTGCGGGACGGGCCGACGGGCCCACTCTCGCGGGCCGGTCGGATCAGCTCGAACGTCCCCTGCCCCGGGCACGGGACGACCGGCGGCCGCCAGGCTCACCCACGCGCGCTAGGACGGGCGGCGCAGGTCGAGGGTCCACATCTGCTCGTTGACCTCGATCCCGTTCTCCGTCCCCCGCTCCTGCGATTCCAGCTCGAACCCGGCCGCCTCGTAGATGCGCCGGGCGCCGGTCAGGCAGTCGCGGGTCCATAGCGTGATGCGCTCGTAGCCGCGTTCGCGCGCGTGGCGCACGCACTCCTCGACGAGCCCGCGTCCGAGGCCCAGGCCGCGCGCGGACGGCTCGACGAGCAGCATCCGCAGCTGAGCGGTCGTGTCGTCCTTGTGCACGCAGAACACGCACCCCGCGCGCTCGCCGCCGACCTCGGCGATCCACCCCGCGTCGCGCGCCGGGTCGTAGGCGCCGACGATCCGGGCCACGAGCCGCTCGAACTCCATGCCCCAGCCCCACTCCGCGCTGTAGAGCTCGCCGTGCCGGTAGGCGACCCAGCCCAGGTCGCCCGTGCGCGGCGGCCTGATCAGGTACGGCTCGCGCTCGGGGCGCGCGCCGAGCAGCTCCCGGATCGTCGCCATGCTTGACACCAGCCGCTGCTGCCGCTCGTCGGGCAGCCCGGCCAGCAACTGCTCGATCCGCTCGCTGGAGCGCTCGTCGAGCCCGCCGAACGTGGCCGTGCCCGCCTCGGTCAGCCACACCACCTGCTTGCGCGCGTCGCCGGCCGAACGTTCCCTGGAGATCAGGCCGTCGGCCTCGAACCGGCCGAGGATCCTGCTGAGATAGCCCGCGTCCAGGTCGAGCAGGGCGCGCAGCTCACCGGTCTCCAGCCGGCCCGCGTGCGCGAGCTCGAACAGCACCCTGATCTCGGTCAGCGAGTAGGGCGAGCCGAGCATGCCCGCCTGGAGGATCCCCATCACCTTCGTATAGAACCGGTTGAAGGCCCTGATCTCAGAAACCCTTGCTTTTGTCAACGAATTCATTGCCTCAGTCAAGCATGAGAGGACCCTGCCTGTGAAGTGCCTGTACATCGGCGGCTATGGCCCCGGCATCCTGACGATCGGCGACGGGCTGACCCGCCTCGCCTCGCCGTCGTTCCTCGCCGCGCACCCCACGCTGCCGGTGCTGTACGCGGCCGGGGAGCTGGCGCAGGGCTGGCTGACGGCGCTCACCACCGAAGGCGGCCTCAAACCGCTGGACGAGCGCTCCAGCGACGGCGACAGCCCCTGCCACGTCGCCGTACACCCGTCGGGCACGCTTCTCGCGGTCGCCAACTACGGCGACGGCACCGCCGGCCTGCACCACCTCGGTCCCGAAGGGGCGTTCACCGGGAAGCCGATCGTGCTGCGCCACGAGGGGTCGGGCCCGGTGCGCGACCGGCAGGAGGGCTCACACGCCCATCAGTGCGTCTTCCACGAGGACCTCCTGCACGTCAGCGACCTGGGCGCCGACGAGATCCGCCGCTACACGCTCGACGGCACGCCGCTGGAGCCTTTGCGGCTGGCCCCCGGCACCGGTCCGCGGCACATGGCCTTCGCCGGCTCGCGCCTCTACGTGGTGGGCGAGCTCGACGGCATCGTCACGGTCATCGACGGGGAGAGCAGGCAGGGCGCGCCCGCCTCCCGGCGAGAGGGCGTCAACCAGCCCTCGCACCTCGCCGTGGCGGACGGCCTCGTCTACGTGGGCAACCGCGGCCCCAACACGATCTCGGTGCTGCGGGCCGACGACCTCTCGCCGGTCGCCGAGGTCTCGTCGGGCGGCGACTGGCCGCGGCACTTCGCGATCGACGGCGACCGCATGTACGTGGCCAACCAGCACTCCGACGCCGTCACGGTGTTCGCGCTGAAGGACGGCGTCCCCGAGCCGACCGGGCAGGCGTACGAGGTCAGGAGCCCGTCCTGCGTGCTGCCCTGCTGAGCCGGGGTTCGACCCGGAACGGGTAAGGACTTCGCCAAGGGCGGGCGCCCAGCCGGGACGGGCGTGAGCATGGGTGATCGTGCGTCATGTTCTCGCCGTCCTGGTCCTGCTGGCCGCCGGTTGCGGCGCCGCCTCCGCGCCCGCCGCCCCCGGGCCGGCCTCGGCGTCCGTCTCCGCTTCCGAACGCGCCGCGCCCGCGCAGGCGCCGCCCGCCGAGCCCGCGCCGTGGCGCATCACCGAACGCGGTGGCGAGCACGAGATCGAGGGCTACGCCGACCGCGTCAGCGTGCTGCCGGGGGAGCGGTTCCGGCTGCTCGTCTCCACCACCGCGCCGCGTTTCACCGCGTCGGCGTTCCGGATGGGCGCCGTGCCGGTGAGGGTCTGGCGCTCCGCGCGGACCGGCGGGACACGGCAGCCGCCGCCGCGGATCGTCGAGGGCATGGTGACCGCCGCCCACTGGAAGCCCTCGCTCACCGTCGACACCACCGGCTGGGCCGAGGGCGCCTACCTGGTGCGGCTGGACGCCTCCACCGGCGGCCAGCGCTACGTCCCGATCACCGTGCGCTCGGCCTCGGCGGAGGGCCGGGTGGTGATCGTCAACGCGGTCACCACCTGGCAGGCGTACAACCTGTGGGGCGGCCGCAGCCTGTACACCGGGCCCGGCGGCTATGACGACCGGTCACGCAAGGTCACCTTCGACCGTCCCTACGACGATTCGGGCGCCCGGCACTTCCTCGACTTCGAGCGGAACGCCATCCAGGTGGCCGAGCGGAGCGGGGTGCCGCTGGCCTACCTGACGAGCCTCGACCTGCGGCCCGGCGCGTTGCGCGGCGCCCGCGCCGTGGTGTCGCTGGGGCACGACGAGTACTGGTCGCCGGCGATGCGGGAGGCCGTCACCCGGGCCCGCGACCGGGGCGTGAACCTGGCCTTCCTCGGGGCCAACGCCGTCTACTGGCGGATCGGGCTGTACGGCAGGATGATCATGTGTGACAAGGAGACCCAGTGCCCGCTCTGGCGGCAGTCGAAGCCGGAGAGCGGGCTGGTCGGGCAGATGTACGACTGCTTCCCGGCCGAGGCGACCTACCGGGTGACCAGGCCGGGCCACTGGATCTTCGAGGGGACCCGGGGCACGAGCTTCCCCGGGCTCGCCGGGGTCGAGACCGACAAGGTGTCGTCCGGCTCGCCGGACAACATCCAGGTGCTGGCCGAGTCGCCGGTCGACTGCGGCGGCCGGGCCACCGTCAGCAACAGCACCTACTACGTCGCCCCCAGCGGCGCCGGGGTGTTCGCCTCCGGCACGATGCGCTGGGTGTGCGGCCTGAAGGGTGAGGCGTGCGGCCACGGCGTGACGCGGGCGGCCTCCGCCTTCACCCGCCGCGCCACACTCAACCTGCTGACCAGGTTCGCCAAGGGACCGGCCGGGCCGGCCGGTGTCCCGCGCCGGGCTTCGTGAGGGCTGGTCACGACTGCTCGCCTCTGGGCCGCGTGATGGCGTCGAGCATCCGCCCGATCTCCCGCTCGGCCGGCTCCTTGGTCACGCCGAGCCCGGCGAGGGCCGTGACCGCCGGGTTGTCGTCCATCGTGAGGGCGGCGAGCAGCAGGTGCTCGGTGCCCACGTAGTTGTGGCCGAGCCGCAGCGCCTCGCGGACCGTCAGCTCCAGCACCTTCCTGCCCTGAGCGCTGAACGCCGGCGGGCCGGCCGGCGACTCGGCGGCGGGACCGAGCGTGGGTTCCACCGCCTCCCTGACCGCGCCGAGTGTGACGCCGAGCGCCTCCATGGCCCCGGCGGCGATCGCCTCGGGCTCGTGCAGCAGGCCGAGGATGATGTGGCCGACGTCGATGTGGTCGTGGCCGGCCCCGCGGGCCTCCTCCTGCGCCTGCACGATGACGCTGCGGGCCCGGCCGGTGAAGCGGGTGTAGGCGCCCAGCTCCTCGGCCAGCGAGGTGCCCTCCCTGGGCACGAACCGCTTCTGCGCCGCCTGCTTGCTGACGCCCATGCTGCGGCCGATGTCGGTCCAGGAGGCTCCGGAGTGCCTGGCCCGGTCCACGAAATGGCCGATCAGGTGATCGGCCACCTCGCCGAGGTGCTCGCCCAGCGTCACCGCGTCGGACAGCTCGCTCAGGGGATCGCCGTCGGGGTGACGGCTCTTGATCGCGTTGATGAGGTCGTCGAGGCGAACGGTCTGCTCCATGCGTCAACCATAGGTTGACGATGCCCAGGTCGTCAACCTTACGTTGACGATCGTCTCAGTCGTGCGTGGAGGCCAGCCGGACGGCCGCCAGCCAGCGCCGGTAGCCGGCGTCGTCGCGCTCGCCGGGCTCGAACCGGCGGTCGAGCTGCCACGTCTTGCGCAGCTCGTCGGCGGAGCCCCACACGCCGGCGCCGAGCCCGGCCAGGAAGGCGGCCCCGAGCGCGGTGGTCTCCTGGATCACCGGCCGTTCGACGACCGCGCCGAGCTGGTCGGCCTGCAGTTGCATGAGCAGGTCGTTGGCGCTGGCCCCGCCGTCGGCCTTGAGCACCGGCGCCGAGCCGCCGGTCATCACCTCGACCACGTCGCGCACCTCGAAGGCGATCGCCTCCAGCGTCGCCCTGACCAGGTGGGCCCTGGTCGTGCCGCGGGTGACGCCGGTGATCAGGCCGCGCGCCTCCGGGTCCCAGTGCGGCGCGCCGAGCCCGGTCAGCGCCGGCACGAACACCACGCCCCCGCTGTCGGGCACCGTGCGTGCCAGGGCCTCCGACTCCGGGGCGCTGCCGATCAGGCCCAGCCCGTCGCGCAGCCACTGGATGGCGGCCCCGGTCACGAAGATCGACCCCTCCAGCGCGTACGTCAGCTCGCCCGAGGGCGTCTGCCAGGCGACCGTGGTGAGCAGCCCGGCCGCCGAGCGGACGATCTCGCCGCCCGTGTTGGTCAGGACGAACGACCCCGTGCCGTAGGTGCACTTGACGTCGCCGACGGCGAAGCAGGTCTGCCCGAACAGCGCCGCCTGCTGGTCGCCCGCGACGCCCGAGATGGGCAGGTCGAGCCCGAGGAAGGCCTCCGGGTCGGTGCGGCCGAGGTCGCCGTAGTTGGGCACGATCTCCGGCAGGGCCGCCTCGGGCACCCCGAACAGCTCGCACAGCTCCGGCTCCCATCCGCCCGAGGCCAGGCCGTACAGCAGGGTGCGGGAGGCGTTGGACGGATCGGTCACGTGCCGCGCGCCGGCGGTGAGCCGGGCGATGAGGTAGGAGTCGACGGTGCCGGCCACCACGTTCCCGGCGGTGACGCCCGCCCAGGCGCGCGGATCGTGCTCGGCCAGCCAGGCCAGCTTGGAGCCGGTGAAGTAAGGGTCGAGCCGCAGCCCGGTCAGCTCCGAGACGCGCGGCTCGTGCCCCTGCTCCCGCATCCGCGCGCAGATGTCCGCGGTGCGGCGGTCCTGCCAGACGATCGCCCGGCGCGGCGCGGCCAGGGTGCGCCGGTCCCACAGCACCGCGGTCTCCCGCTGGTTGGTGATGCCGACGCAGGCCGGCGTGCCGGCGGCCCCGCGCAGCGCGGCGGCGCAGGCGGCCAGCGCGGCCTGCCAGATCTCCTCGGGGTTGTGCTCCACCCAACCGGGACGGGGGAAATGCTGGGCGAACTCCTGGTAACCCTTTGACTCGATTCGGCCGTCTTCGGTCACCACCAGCGCCGTGACCCCCGTCGTGCCCGCGTCTATGGCCAACACGCTCACGGATTCTCCTCCCGGAAGACGTTTTGCTCGGTACGCTCACATTTGGTCTAGACCAATGCCCGCGCAGGCGGGCACAATGCGATTCTGGTCGTGAAGCTCATCGGGAGGAACCCGCTATGCGTATTGGAGTGCTCACCGGGGGTGGCGACTGCCCCGGTCTCAACGCGGTGATCAGGGCTGTCGTCAGGAAGGGAGTGAGCGCCTACGGTCACGAGTTCGTCGGCTTCCGCGACGGCTGGCGCGGCCCCCTCGAGGGCGAGACCATGCCGCTGGACATCCAGGCCGTGCGCGGGATCCTGCCCCGTGGGGGCACGATCCTGGGCTCGTCGCGCACCAACCCCATGAAGATCGAGGGGGGTGTCGACCGGATCAAGGACAACCTGGCGGCGACGGGCGTCGACGCGCTCATCGCCATCGGCGGCGAGGACACCCTCGGGGTGGCCAAACAGCTCTACGACCGCGACGTCAGGGTCGTCGGCGTGCCCAAGACGATCGACAACGACCTGTCCGGCACCGACTACACCTTCGGCTTCGACACCGCCGTCAACATCGCGACGGAGGCCATCGACCGGCTGCACACCACGGCCGAGTCGCACCACCGGGCGCTGATCTGCGAGGTGATGGGCCGGCACGCGGGCTGGATAGCGCTGCACGCCGGGATGGCGGGCGGCGCCAACGTCATCCTCATCCCGGAGAAGCCGTTCGACATCGACCGGGTCTGCGAGTACGTCGAGTCCCGCTTCCGCACCCGCTACTCGCCGATACTCGTGGTCGCCGAGGGCGCGCACCCGATCGAGGGCCAGATGGAGCTGCAGGCCGGCGAGCTCGACGCGTTCGGCCACGTGCGGCTCGGCGGCATCGGCGAGGTACTGGCCAGGGAGATCGAGAAGCGCACCGGCAAGGAGGCCCGCACCACCGTGCTCGGCCACATCCAGCGCGGCGGCACCCCGACCGCGTTCGACCGGGTGCTGGCCACCAGGTTCGGCCTGCAGGCGATCGACGCGGCCCACGAGGGCGACTTCGGGAAGATGGTCGCGCTGCGCGGCACCGACATCGTGCGCGTCGGCCTCGACGAGGCGACGGCCGAGCTCAAGACGGTGCCCGTGTCGCGCTACGCGGAGGCCGAGGTCTTCTTCGGCTGACTGTAAGCGGCTTGCAAGCGGCGGGCCGTACCTTCTGAGTCAGCGGGGTTACCGCTACAACCCCCCTCAGGGTACGGCTTGCGCCGCGGCGAGTCGGCGGCCCACTACGCGTCGCAAGCCGTACCTAGGAGATAGCTCAACCGCGGGGCGTGCCGAAGAGATTAACCTGCGGCGCGCCCTCGTCGTTTCGCCTCTTCTCCAGGCGGGCCAGAAACTCCTCCTCGCCGCGCAGCTCGCGTTCCGACGGCGACAGCATGACGGCCAGCAGCAGGCCCAAGGTGACCAGGCTGATGCCGACGATCAGCGGCAGCAGGAAGTCGATCCCCCTGGACCCGGTGAGCGGCGCCGTCGACCCGTGCACCTCGACGGCCATCGCGAACATGCCGGTGTAGTGCATGCCCGTCACCGCGAAGCCCATGATCAGCGCCGCGCCGGCCCGCTTGAGGGCGCCCGTGACCCGCAGCGTGAACCAGAGCGCCACGGTCGAGGCGGCGATCGCGATGACCACGGAGAGCGTGACGATCAGCGGGTCGTAGCTGATGTGGCCGGACATGTTCATCGCGATCATGCCCAGGTAGTGCATGCCCGCCACGCCGACTCCCGTCAGCAGGCCGCCGCCGAGCAGGTAGGACAGTCGCTCCCCCTGGAAGGAGACGAGGAACAGCCCGGCGCCCACGACCACGACCGCGATGAACGCGGAGGCGGCGGTCAGCGGCACGTCGTAGCGGATCATCGTGCCCCGCACCCCGAAGCCCATCATGGCGATGAAGTGCATCGTCCAGATGCCCGTGCCGCCGATCGCGATGGCCGCTCCGACCAGCCAGAACCCTCGCTCCTTGCCGGTGACGAGGCGGGCCCGCGAGGTCAGCAGCAGGCCGAGCATGGAGCCCACGCTGGACATGACGTAGGCCAGGACGGGCGTCACGAGCCCGTAGGAGAAATGATCGATCGGCGACATGAGCCCCCCTCGGCAATTAACGGAGTATGAGCGTCAAGTCGGTGAAAATACAACTACCTGTGTCGGGATCGTGACCTAGAGGTAGATGGGACGTCGCGGGAGGAGGCGGGATGCGCGGAGTGCCCGCTGTCGCGGGCGTGCTCCGGCACCGGCGCGGCGAGCGCCGGTGGCCGCCGGACGGGCTCGACGGCGAGCGACGACTGCCGGGCGACGCGCCTGCGCAGCTCCAGCCGGGCCGCCAGCTCGGCGTCCTCGTGCAGCTCCTTCGCCGACGGCGCCAGGATGACCATGAGCAGCATGGTCAGCGTGATGAGGGAGATCACGGTCATCAGGGGCACGAGGAAGTCGAGCGCGTCGGCGCCCGGCACGACCCCCGGCTCCGCGTGGGGTGTGACGACCATCGCGTGCATCCCCGTGTAGTGCATCCCGGACACGGCCACGCCCATGACGAGCGCCGCCCCGGTGATCCAGATGGGCTTCTTGACCCGCACGGCGAACCAGAGCGCGACGGTCGCGGCCACCACGGCGATCGCCACGGAGGCGGCCACGATCCCGCGGTCGTAGGAGACGTGCGCCGACAGGTTCATCGCGTACATGCCCAGGTAGTGCATGCTGGCCACGCCCAGGCCGGTGAGCACGCCGCCGCCGAGCAGGGCGAGCGGCCGGCCCCCGCCGTAGGAGACCAGGAACAGGCCGGTGCCGACGACCACGACCGCGACGACCACGGAGGCGGCGGTCAGCGGCACGTCGTATCTGATCTGGGTGCCCTCGACCGCGAAGCCCATCATGGCGACGAAGTGCATCGTCCAGATGCCCGTGCCGCCGATCGAGATGGCGGCGCCGAGCAGCCAGCGCACCCGCGAACCACCCCGCGAGGCGTGGGCCTGGGCGGTGAGCCGCAGTCCGAGCATGGACCCCATGCACGACATCACGTAGGCGAGTGCCGGCGTGAGCAGGCCATGGGTGAAGTGATTCACAACGGACATTCGTCAAAGGTTCCTTGCCGTAGAGGTCTCCGGAATTCTGTCAGCCGTCCTGTCCGATTCGCATGGATATCTCGACTATCTGTCAACTTGCTCTGTCGGAAACGCGAGGAATGTTCGCGGGTGACCGGGCGAGTGAGGGCTCGGGGGCGGACTGAATGCGGACTAAACTCGGTGGGTCGCGGCGTTGCTCCTACGCGCCCGTATCCCCGTCTTCTCCGGAGGTTCAGCCATGACGACGATGTCCGCCCTGGGCGAGCCGTGCGTTCTGCTCAAGCTGGGCGAGATCGTCCTCAAAGGCAAGAACCGCGAGCTGTTCGAGCGCCGCCTGATCGGCAACATCCGCGACGCGCTCAAGGATCTCGGCTTCAAGGCCGACGTCCGCGGGCGCCACGGAGTCATCGCGATCTTCCTGCCCCAGGGCGCCACCCCCGAGCAGTCCGAGGCCGTGGCCCGGCGGGTCGCCGACGTGCCGGGGCTGGTCTGGATCCACCCCGCCTGGCGGGTCGCCAAGGACCCCGACTCGGTGCTCAAGGCCGGGATCGAGCTCTTCCGCGACCGCGAGGAGGTCAAGCGCGGCGCGGCGTTCGCGGTCCGCTCGCGCCGCCGTGACAAGCGCTTCCCGCTGCGCTCCAACGAGCTCGACCGGTTCGTCGGCGGCGCCATCAACGACGAGTACGGCCTGCCGGTCAACCTGCGAAACCCCGAGCTGACCCTGTTCATCGAGGTCGACCGCGACGAGGTGTTCGTCTTCACCGGCGGCATCCCCGGGCAGGGCGGGCTGCCGGTCGGCAGCAGCGGCCGGGCCCTGGTGCTCATGTCGGGCGGCATCGACTCGCCGGTGGCGGCCTACCGCATGATGCGGCGCGGCCTGCACGTCGACTTCCTGCACTTCTCGGGCATCCCCTTCACCACGTCCGAGTCGATCTACAAGGCCTACGCGCTGGTCAGGAAGCTCGACCGGTTCCAGGGCAGGTCGCGGCTCTGGGTGGTGCCGTTCGGCAAGGCGCAGCAGTCGATCCGCAGCTCGGGCCAGGACCGTCTCGCGGTGATCGCCCAGCGGCGGCTCATGCTCAAGACGGCCGAGGAGGTCGCCCACCGCATCCGCGCCGCGGCGCTGATCACGGGCGACGCGCTCGGCCAGGTCTCCTCGCAGACCCTGGCCAACATCACGGCCCAGGACCACGCGGTGGAGCTGCCGATCCTGCGGCCCCTGGTCGGCTGGGACAAGACCGAGATCATGGCCGAGGCGCGGCGCATCGGCACCCTGGAGATCTCCGAGCTGCCCGACGAGGACTGCTGCAGCCTCCTGGCTCCCAAGCGGGCCGAGACCCGGGCCAAGATCGAAGACCTGAAGCAGATCGAGAAGCGGCTCGACGCCGAGGAGCTGGCCGTCCAGCTGGCCGACTCGATCCAGGAATACACCCTCTGACCCGGCGCCGGGCTGACCCGGCGCCGGGCGTCAGGCTTGCCCACGGGTCAGGCGGGCTGCGCGACCGCGGCCGACTTGCCGAGCAGCGCGGGCAGGTCGCGCATGACCACGGCCAGCTCCTCGAGGTCGCCGTCGATCAGCGCCTGCGGGCCGTCGCACAGGGCCAGCTCGGGCTGCGGGTGCACGTCGATGATCACGCCGTCGGCCCCGACGGCGATGGCCGCCCGGGTCAGCGGCAGCACCAGGTCGCGCCGGCCGCCCGAGTGCGACGGGTCCACGATCACCGGCAGGTGCGACAGGCGCTGGGCGACCGGCACCGCCGAGACGTCGAGGGTGTTGCGGGTGGCGGTCTCGAACGTGCGGATGCCCCGCTCGCAGAGCACGATGTCGAGGTTGCCGCGCTGCGCGATGTACTCGGCCGCCATCAGCCACTCCTCGATGGTGGCGTTCATGCCGCGCTTGAGCATGACCGGCCTGCCCGCGGCGCCGACCGCCTGCAGCAGCGCGAAGTTCTGCGCGTTGCGGGTGCCGACCTGGAGCATGTCGGCGTAGGAGGCGACCAGCTCGACGTCCTGCGCGTCGACCACCTCGGTGACGATCGGCAGGCCGGTCTCCTCGCGCACGTCGGCCAGGATGCGCAGCCCCCGCTCGCCCAGCCCCTGGAAGGCGTAGGGCGACGTGCGCGGCTTGAACGCCCCGCCGCGCAGCAGCGTCGCGCCCGCCGCCTTGGCCATCAGGGCCGCGTCCAGCGTCTGCCCCGGCGTCTCCACCGCGCACGGTCCCGCGATCAGTGTCACGGTGTCGGGACCGATCGGCACCCCGCCCACGTGGACGGTCGAACGCTCGGGATGGTTCTCGCGGCTCACCAGTTTGTACGGCGTCGACACGCGCATCACGTCGCGCACCCCGCGCATGCCCCGCAGGCCGGCCGCGTCCAGCTGGGTGACGTCGCCCACCAGCCCCACGATCGTGCGCCGCACGCCCCTGCTCACGAACGCCTCCACGCCGGCCGCCTGGACGACCGTGACGATCGACTCGACGTCGCCCTGGGTGGCCTCCGGGCCCATCACGATAACCATCTGTTCTTTTCTCCTCCGGAAACACGAGAAGGCCCCGGGTCCTCTGGACCCGGGGCCTTCTGTTCGCCTGTCTGCTAGCGCAGCGTCAGATGGCGAACGGACTCGGGTCCGTCGCCATACCAAAACAGGAACGCCTTGCGCATAGAGGCCAACAATAGCGCACCCAACCCGCCCGCGAGCCGGAGGCGGTCCGGTGGCAGGATGGCTCACGACCACGAGAGCGTGCGATAGGAGTGATCGTGCAGGAGCCGCGCCTGCCCCCAGGCCAGTACGTCCCGCGCGGCCGTCCGGTGATCCACTACGGCAGAGTGCCCCAGTTCAGGCCCGACAGCTGGGACTTCCGCGTCTTCGGGGCCACCGCCTCCGGCGACGAACACCGCTTCACCTGGCACGACTTCGAGCGGTTGCCCCGCACGAACGTGGTGGCCGACTTCCACTGCGTCACCAAGTTCTCGCTCATGGGCATCGAGTGGCGCGGTGTGACCCCGGCCACCATCCTCGCGGCCGCGCCGCCCGACGCGGGGGTCCGGCACGTGATGATCTGGGCCGAGTACGGCTACAGCGCCAACCTCAGGATGTCCGACTTCACCGCACCTGGCACACTGTTCGCCATGGAGGTCGACGACAAGCCGATCAGCCTCGACCGCGGTTTCCCGCTGCGCGTCGTGGTGCCCCACCTCTACGCCTGGAAGAGCGTCAAATGGGTGCGCGGCATCGAATACCTGCTGGAGGATCGCAGGGGTTTCTGGGAGGAGCGCGGCTACCACAACGTGGCCGACCCGTGGCGAGAGCAGCGCTACTCCTACCAGGAGGAACCCGGTGAGGGCCCTCCGTAGGGTTTCCGCCCGAACACAGTCCGTGGCCCGCTACGGTTGCCCGCATGCTGACCACCGCATGCGTGGTGCTCTCCTCCCTGACCTTCGTCCTCGGCTACGGCCTTGCCCGTCTCGCCCGCGCGCCGCGGCGCGGCCCCCGGGTGCCCGAGCGCCGATGCAAGGACGAGGCGACGTTCACCACGCTGCACATCGCCGCGATGGCGGCCCCGGCGCTGCGCACGGGGCTGCACCGCGACTCGGCCCGTAAGGCCGTACGCCACCTGCACGCCCTGCTCGGCACCTACGCCGTCGCGATCACCTCCACCGACGCCGCGCTCGCGTGGGACGGGCCGTGCACCGACGAGGTGCTCACCTACGCCCGCACGGCGCTGGCGGCCGGCCGGGCGCAGGTGTTCGCCGGGGAGCCGTACGGAGCCGTCGTGGTGCCGCTGACCGTGGACGGCAAGATCGTCGGGGCGCTGGCGGCGTTCGACGACGAGCTGAGCGCGGGCCTGGTCCGCACCGTCACCGAGGTGGCCCGCTGGGTGTCGGGGCAACTGGAGCTGGCCGAGCTCGACTCCTCGCGCCGCCGCGCGCTGGAGGCGGAGATGCGGGCGCTGCGGGCCCAGATCTCGCCGCACTTCGTCTACAACGCGCTGACCACGATCGCCTCGTTCGTCCGCACGGACCCGGTGCGCGCCCGCGCGCTGCTGCTCGACTTCGCCGACTTCGCCCGCTACGCGTTGCGCAGGGCCCACGACTTCACCACCCTGGCCGACGAGCTCACCTGCGTCGACCGCTACCTGCTGTTGGAACGTGCCAGGTTCGGCGACCGGCTGCGGTTCAGCCTGCAGGTGGCGCCGGAGGTGCTGCCGGTGCCGGTGCCGTTCCTGTGCCTGCAGCCGCTGGTGGAGAACGCCATCAAGCACGGCATGGGCAGCCGGGGCGGCAGCGGCGAGGTGCGGGTCGTGGCGCGGGACGCGGGCCCGGAGGCACACATCTCGGTCGAGGACGACGGCGCCGGCATGGACCCCGAGCACGCCCGGCGGGTGCTCGACGACGACCCCAGGCGCGAGGGCAACGGCATCGGGCTGGCCAACGTGGACGTGCGGATGCGGCAGATCTACGGCGAGGGCTACGGCCTCGTCGTGGAGACGGCGCTGGGCGCGGGCACGAAGGTGCGGCTGCGCGTTCCCAAGACTCAATTTAGCTCTTTGTAGCCAAATCTTTACGCGACGTTGGCATGTCTCTTGTGACCTTGGGGTTCATGCGGCAGCGTAGGAGTCATGCTGCGTCTGCTGGCCGTTGACGATGAAGTGCCCGCACTGGAGGAGTTGGCATACCTCCTGCGTCAGGACGGCCGGGTCGAGCACGTCGCGACCGCGTCCGACGGTGTCCGGGCGTTGCAGGACATGGTCCAGATGATCGGCACCGGCGAGCGGCTCGACGGGGTGTTCCTCGACATCCGGATGCCCGGGCTCGACGGGCTCGACCTGGCCAGGCTCGTCGGCGGTTTCCCCAGCCCGCCGCGGCTGGTGTTCGTCACGGCGCACGAGGAGTGCGCGGTGCAGGCGTTCGAGCTGGAGGCGGTCGACTACCTCCTCAAACCGGTCCGGGCCGAACGTCTGGCCGAGGCCGTGCGCAGGCTGGAGGCGGCCGCCGCGCCGTCGGCCGAGCCCGGCCAGGACGACGTGATCCCGGTCGAGCTGGGCGGGCGCACCAGGTTCGTGCCGCAGCAGTCCGTCCTGTTCGTCGAGGCCAAGGGCGACTACGTGCGGCTGCACACGGTCGACGGCAGCTATCTCCTGCGCATGTCGCTGGCGGCCCTGGAGCGGCGCTGGGCCGAGGCTGGCTTCATCAGGGTCCACCGGAGCACCCTGGTCTCCGTCCGGCACGTCAACGAGCTCAGGTTCGAGGGCGGCAGGGTGACGCTGACCGTGGGCACCGAGACGCTTCAGGTCAGCCGGAGACACAGCCGCGAGGTGCGCGAGCTGCTGGTCCGCCAGCACCGGAGCGTGATCTCCTAGAGGCCCGGCCGGCGCCCGGGCGGGCGTGAACCGGGTGGCGCGGTGTCTCTGTCGCCGAGCCCGTGGCCTTTGCCGTGATGGTTGTGATTTCCCTGGTCACGTCGGGGCGGACCCTTCATGTGATGAATCGGGTAACCGCCTGGACGCCCGTGCGCGAGGCGCTCGCGAGCCCCGTAATCGACCGCTCGTCGAAGCGGAGTGACCGCTCATCGTGCATGCACGCTCCGTATGCCGATGACTACAGACCGTTCAGCGAGCTGTCACCCAACGGGGTTTCGCCTTCAAGATCGCAACCGTAGTGTTTCGGCATCGGAAGCCACCCGGCGCATCGGGGACAGGGCCGCGAGGCCCGCCACCGACCTGATGCTCCGGTTCCACTGGTGACCACGCGGGTCACCACGGTTGTCGGGCCCTTGACCGGGGGGTAGGGCCCGCCTGCCGGGTACGTGAAGGGGCGCCCGCAGCGGCCGCGGAGACTCGGCGGCGATCCGGCCTTCCGGGGGCGGTCGGATCGCCAGCGCGGGCGTCCCAACACGACGGCGGATCAGCCGTCGCGCAGCGACTTGAGCAACGCGATGTCGGCACGATGCATCTCGGCCTTGCCCGGCGTCTCGATGCAGATCGGCACCCCCGCCACGGCCGGATGGCGCATCAGCGCGGCGAACGGCGCGCTGCCGATGTGGCCGGCGCCGATGTTCTCGTGGCGGTCCTTCCTCGACCCGCACACGTCCTTGGAGTCGTTGGCGTGGATCAGCTTCAGCCGCCCCGGCGCGATCTCGTGCAGGGCGTCGAACGTCTTTCGCACGCCGTTCTCGGCCGCCAGGTCGTGACCCGCGGCGAAGGCGTGGCAGGTGTCGAGGCAGACGCCCACCCGCGGATGCCAGTCGAGCGTCGCGAGGTAGGGCTCGAGGTCCTGGATCGTGGCGCAGAGCATCGCGCCCTGCCCCGCCATCGGCTCCAGCAGCAGGTCGGGCCCGTTGCCTGGGATCTCGTCGAGCAGCGGCAGCAGGTGCTCGCGCACCTGGCGCATCGCGTCGTCGCGCGGCTGCGTGACCGCCGAGCCCGTGTGGACCACCACCCCCTTGGCCCCGGTCTCGACGCCGCGCCGCAGCGTGTGGCGGACGAGCGCGATCGAGCCGGCCAGGGTCGCGGGGCTCGGCGAGCCGAAGTTGGCGAGATAGGGGACGTGGATGAAGGTGTCGACGCCCGACTCGATCAGCTTCGCGTCCTCGTCGGGCCGCCCCTCGGTGAGCGCCCAGGCGCGCGGGTTGGTGACGAACACCTGGATCATCTCGGCGCCGATGTCGGCCATGTATCTCAGGCCGCCCGTCGCCAGGCCGCCGGTGACGAGGACATGCCCGCCGATGAGAGAGCTTGGGATCATGATGCCTCATAGTTTAGGCCGGTCACAGGCCCGGTCCGGCCTGACACGGCCGCCGCCGGCGGCGCGGCGGTTGGAGCATGACACGAAAAGTCCTGGCCGACCGGTTGCGCACTTCAGAGCTCTTGCGGATGGACCGGGGACGGCGGGCATGTGTGTACTGCTGGCATGCCCAACACGCTCACCGGCCTGGCCGCCCTCAACGCCCGCGAACCGGCCGGCGCGGAGGAGGAGCTGCTGACCTGCTGCGCCTCCCGCGCCTTCGCCCGGACCGTCGCGGCCGGCCGCCCCTACCGCGACCCGGATGGCCTGCTGGCCGCCGCCGGCACCGCCGTGCACGACCTGGCCTGGCCCGACGTGCTGGAGGCGCTCGCCGCGCACCCGCGGATCGGGGAGCGCCCGGCCGGCGCCGGCCGGGAGTCGGCCTGGTCGCGCCAGGAGCAGTCGGGCGTGGAGGACGGGCTGCGGGAGGCGCTCGCCGAGGGCAACCGCGCCTACGAGGACCGCTTCGGCCACGTCTACCTGATCTGCGCCACCGGGCTGACCGGCGGCCAGATGCTGGACCGGCTCCGCGAGCGCCTCGGCCACGACGAGGAGACCGAGCGCCGCACGGTCCGCGACGAGCTCGCCGCGATCACCGCGCTGCGGCTGGCCAAGCTGCTCGGGGAGGCCCGGTGAGCTTCTCGACCCACGTGCTGAACGCCGTCACCGGCCGCCCCGCCGCCGGTGTGCCCGTACGGCTGGAGCGGGGCGGGCAGGTCGTGGCCGAGGGCCGCACCGACGCGGACGGCCGCCTCAAGGGCTGGAACCCGGAAGCCGGTGTCCACCGTGTCGTCTTCGACACCGGGGCCTACCTCGACGACACCTTCTACCCCGAGGTGGTCGTCACCTTCACCGTGACCGACCCCGACCAGCACTATCACGTGCCGTTGCTGCTCAGCCCGTACGCCTACTCCACCTACCGAGGGAGCTAGATGCCGATCATCCTGGGGCCCAACCGCTACGGCAAGGCGGAGACCAGGCTCGTCCGCGTCGTCAGGGACGGGGCGGTGCACCACCTCAAGGACGTCAACATCAGCTCGTCGCTCTCCGGCGACATGGAGGCCGTCCACCTGACCGGCGACAACACCGCCGTGCTGCCGACCGACACGCAGAAGAACACCGCGTACGCCTTCGCCAGGAAGCACGGCGTGGACCAGATCGAGGACTTCGCGCGCCTGCTGGCCGGGCACTTCGTGGACTCGCAGCCGTCGATCCGGCACGCCCGGGTGGAGATCGACGAGTACGCCTGGGACCGTGTGCCCGTCTCGGGGCACTCGTTCGTGCGCAACGGCGCCGAGGTGCGCACCTGCGTCGTCCACCACGACGGCGACGGCCGCACCAGCGTGGTGTCCGGGCTCAAGGATCTCGTGCTGCTCAACTCGACCGGGTCGGAGTTCCACGGCTTCGCCGTCGACGAGTACACCACCCTCCAGCCGGCCACCGACCGCGTCCTGGCCACCGCCGTGACCGCCCGGTGGCGGCACGCGAGCGACCCGCCCTCCTTCGGTGAGTCCTACGACGAGGTGCGGCGGTGCCTGCTGGAGGCGTTCGCCGGGACGCACAGCCTTTCGCTCCAGCAGACGCTGTACGCCATGGGCAAGCGGGTACTGGACACCTGTGAGGGGGTCTGCGAGGTCCGGCTGACGATGCCCAACAGGCACCACTTCGCGGTCGACCTGTCGCCGTTCGGCCTGGACAACGAGAACGAGGTGTTCTACGCGGCCGACCGCCCCTATGGCCTGATCGAGGGCGGCGTGCTGCGCGAGGACGCTCCCGACGCCGGATTCGCCTGGGAGTAGCGATGGACTTCTTGCGCCCCACGACGTGGCAGGAGGCGCTGGCCGCCAAGGCGGACCAGCCCGAGGCGGTGCCCATCCAGGGCGGCACCGACGTGATGGTCGAGATCAACTTCGACGTGCGCCGGCCCGTGGCGCTGCTGGACCTCGGCACCGTGGCCGAGCTGCGGACCTGGACCATGGAGGACGGCACCTGCCGGGTGGGCGCCGCAGTGCCGTACACCAGGATCATCGAGGAGCTCGGCGAGGCGTTGCCGGGGCTCGCGCAGGCGTCGCGGACGGTGGGCTCGCCGCAGATCCGCAACCGCGGCTCGGTCGGCGGCAACCTCGGCGCCGCCTCGCCCGCGGGCGACAGCCACCCGCCGCTGCTGGCCGCCGGCGCCGTCGTCGAGGTGGAGTCGCGCGACGGGGGCGTCAGGATGATCCCCGCGGACGAGTTCTACCTGGGCGTCAAACGGTCGGCGCTGCGGCCCGACGAGCTGATCCGGGCCTTCCACCTGAAGCCCGCCACCGGCCCCCAGTACTTCTCCAAGGTCGGCACCCGCAACGCCATGGTCATCGCGGTGTGCTCGTTCGCCCTCGCGCTGCACCCGGAGGAGCGGCGGGTCGGCACCGGCCTCGGCTCGGCCGCGCCCACCCCGCGCAGGGCGCTGGAGGCCGAGGACTTCCTGAGCCGGGAGCTCGACTGGGACTCCCGCCTCGACCCCACGCTGCTCGGCAGGTTCGGCGAGCTGTGCGCGCGGGCCGCCTCGCCGATCGACGACGTGCGCGGCACCGCCGCCTACCGCAGGCACGCCATCGCCGTGCTCGCCCGCCGCACGCTCACCTGGGCCTGGAACGACCACCGAGGAAGGAGGGCCGCCTGATGCGCGTCACGTTCACCGTCAACGGCCGCGAGCTGAGCGCCGACGACGTCTGGGAGGGCGAGAGCCTGCTGTACGTGCTCCGCGAGCGCCTCGGGCTCCCCGGCTCGAAGAACGCCTGCGAGCAGGGCGAGTGCGGATCCTGCACGGTCTACCTGGACGGCACGCCTGCCTGGTCGCCGCCGGGCAGGCCGAGGGCCGCCGGGTGCGCACCGTCGAGGGGCTCGCCGAGGGCGACCGGCTCGACCCGGTGCAGGAGGCGTTCGCGGAGTGCGGGGCCGTGCAGTGCGGCTTCTGCACGCCCGGCCTCATCGTGCAGGCGCATGACCTCATCGAACGGGTCGGGCTGCCCTCCGACGCCGACATCCGCGAGGCCCTGGCGGGCAACCTGTGCCGCTGCACGGGCTACGAGAAGATCCTCGACGCGGTACGGCTGGCGGCGGCGCGGAAGGCGGCGGCCAGGTGAACGCGGTGACCGCCGTGCCCGGCGGGGGCGTCCTGATCGAGAACGTGTACGTCGCGCCGGTCGTGGGCCCCGAGATCGAGTCCGGATACATCCGGATCCAGGGTGACCGAATCACCGCCGTCGGCCCGATGACGGACCTGGCAGACCGGACGGACCGGAGGGACCCGACGGGCGCGCTCGGTCAGAAACGGTCGGACCCGTCGGACCCGTCGGACCAGTCGGATCGGGCGGCCCGGCCCGGCGCGGGCGGAGCGGCTGGTCCGGGCGGAGTGGTGCGGATCGACGGCACCGGCTGCCTGGCCACGCCCGGCCTGGTCAACACCCACCACCACCTCTACCAGTGGGCCTCGCAGGGCCTGGCCCAGAACGCGACCCTGTTCGAATGGCTGGTGGCGTCCTACGAGGTGTGGGCCGCCATGGACGCCGAAGTCGTCAGGGACGCCGCGAGCGCGGGCCTCGGCCACCTGGTGTTGTCCGGCTGCACGACCTCCAGCGACCATCACTACCTCTTCCCCAAGGGCCGGGGCGACCTGTTCGCGGCCGGCATCGAGGCCGCCCGCGAGCTGGGCGTCCGCTTCCAGCCGGCGCGCGGCTCGATGGACCGGGGCACGTCGCGGGGCGGGCTGCCGCCCGACGTCGTGGTCGAGCGCCTGGACGAGATCCTCGACGCCACCGCCGAGGCGATCGACGCCTACCACGACCCGTCGTTCTCCTCGAAGCTGCGGGTGGCGGTCGCGCCCTGCTCACCGTTCTCGGTCAGCGCGGGCCTGATGACCAAGGCCGCCGAGCTGGCCAGGGACAAGGGCGTACGCCTGCACACGCACCTGGCCGAGACCATGGACGAGGAGGAGCTCTGCCTGGAGCAGGAGGGGATGCGGCCGGTGGACTACATGGAGAAGCTCGGCTGGCTCGGTCCTGACGTGTGGTTCGCGCACACGGTGCACCTGAGCGACTCCGACATCGACCGGTTCGCCGCCACCGGCACCGGTTCGGCGCACTGCCCGAGCTCCAACGGGCGGCTCGGCGCGGGCATCGCCAGGGTGTCGGAGATGCTGCGCCGCGGCGCGAACGTCGGCCTCGGCGTCGACGGCGCCGCCTCCTCCGAGCTGACCACGCTGTCCGGCGAGATGCGGCAGGCGCTGCTGTTCCAGCGGGCCAGCTACGGTCCCACCGCGCTCAACGCCCGGCAGGCGCTGGAGCTGGCCACGCTCGGCGGGGCGCGCAACCTCGGCCGCCAGGACGAGCTCGGCTCGCTCGAACCGGGCAAGCTGGCCGACATCGCGCTGTGGCGGGTCGACGAGCCGTTCGCGAGCGCGGTGACCGATCCCGTCTGCGCGCTGGTGTTCGCGACGAGGCAGCCGCCCCTGGCCCGCCTGCTGGTCGGCGGCGAGACGCTCGTCGAGGACGACGAGCTGAGGACCGTCGCCCAGGACACCGTCGGACGCGCGGGCGCCCGGGCGCACCGCCGCCTGATGCGCCTGGCGGGGGAGCGGGGGCTCGGCGCCGCGGCGGAGCCCACGTCCGACCGGCCGGAGGCGGCGGAGGCCGGAATGTGATGATGAGTCAGCACCGGCACGCCCTGCCCGTTCGCACCGGGGAGCGCCGGCCCGCTGTCCGCCCAACGCGTGGGAGTACGTAGTGGTTGATCATGTGCTTGTCGCCCCGGACAAGTTCAAGGGGTCGCTGACGGCGGCCGAGGTGGCCGCCAGGGTGTCGGCCGGGCTCGGCGTCCCGGCGATCGAGCTACCGGTCGCCGACGGCGGCGACGGCACCGTGGACGCGGTCGTGGCCTGCGGATTCACCCGGATCACACGCGAGGTGACGGGCCCCACCGGCCTGCCGGTCCAGGCCGACTACGCCTGGCACCCCACCGGCGCCCCCGTCCGCGTCCCGGCCGCCGGCTCCACGGCGCCGGCCCCGCGCGAGGCCCGGCCGACCGCCGTGGTCGAGCTCGCGGAGGCGTCCGGCCTGCGCCGGTTGCCGGGAGACCGGGAGCCGCTCACCGCCACCAGCTACGGCACCGGCGAGCTGATCGCCGACGCCATCGCCCGGGGCGCCCGGCGCATCGTGCTCGGCCTCGGCGGCAGCGCCTGCACCGACGGGGGCGCGGGCATGGTGCGGGCCCTCGGAGCCCGCCTGCTCGACTCCGACGGCGCCGAGCTCCCCCACGGAGGGGCGGCGCTCGCCAGGCTGGACCGCATCGACCTGACGAACTTCGCCGACATCGACGGGATCGAGTTCGTGGTGGCCGGCGACGTGGACAACCCGCTCCTGGGGCCCCACGGCGCGGCGGCCGTCTACGGCCCCCAGAAGGGGGCGACCCCCGGCGACGTCGCGACCCTGGAGGCCGCGCTCGGCAGGCTGGCCGCCGTCGCCACCCGGACCCACGGCCTGGTGGGCGCCGTCGAGCACGACGACCGGCCCCGGCCCATGGGCGTGGCCGGCGCCCCGGGCGCGGGGGCGGCCGGCGGCGT
Source organism: Nonomuraea sp. NPDC048916 (assembly GCF_040649575.1). NCBI lineage: Bacteria > Bacillati > Actinomycetota > Actinomycetes > Streptosporangiales > Streptosporangiaceae > Nonomuraea > Nonomuraea sp. NPDC048916. The sequence continues at coordinate 36,233 of NZ_JBEZFS010000023.1, read as the reverse complement.
CGGCTTCGCCGCCCTGGCCTTCCTGCGCGCCGACATCCGCCCCGGCATCGAGTACCTCCTCGACCTGCTGGGCTTCGGCGAGCTCGTCCAGGGAGCCCGGCTGGTGATCACCGGCGAGGGATCCCTGGACGAGCAGTCCCTGCGCGGCAAGGCCCCCGTCGGGGTCGCCCAGGCCGCCGCCAAGGCGGGTGTCCCCGTGGTCGCCGTCTGCGGCCGGTGCACCCTGCCCGCCGCCGAGCTCCGGGCGGCGGGCATCGAGGCCGTCTACGCGCTCAGCGACCTGGAGCCCGACCCGGCCCGCAGCATGGCCGAGGCGGGCGAGCTCCTCGAACGGCTCGCCGCCCGGCTGGCCGCCGACCGCCTGTCGACGGAGGCGGTGCGATGACCCGCTACGACCTGGTCGTACGATCCCGGCGGGCCGTGGTGCCCAGGGGAGAACGGGCCGCGGCGGTGGGCGTACGGGATGGGCGGATCGCCGCCCTGCACGAGTACGGCGCGGAGCTGGAGGCGGGCGAGGACATCGACCTGCGCGGTGTCGCCCTGCTCCCCGGGCTGGTCGACACCCACGTGCACGTGAACGAGCCGGGCCGTACCCACTGGGAGGGGTTCGCGTCGGCCACCAGGGCGGCGGCCGCCGGCGGCGTCACCACGATCGTCGACATGCCGCTCAACTCGCTTCCGCCCACCGTGGACGTCGCGGCCCTGGAGGCCAAGCTGCGCGCCGCCGAGGGCCAGTGCCACGTCGACACCGCCTTCTGGGGCGGCGCGGTCCCCGGCAACCTCAAGGACCTCCGGCCGCTGCACGACCGCGGGGTCCGCGGCTTCAAGTGCTTCCTGTCGCCGTCCGGGGTGGAGGAGTTCCCGCCGCTGGACCAGGCGGGGCTGCGGCGGGCGCTGGAGGAGATCGCCGGGTTCGGCGGGCTCATGGTGGTGCACGCCGAGGACCCGGCGCTGCTGGCCGACCCCGGCGGCCCGACCTACCGGGAGTTCCTCGACTCGCGGCCCGGCGCGTCCGAGCGCAGCGCCGTCGAACGGGTGATCCGCCTGGCCGGGCAGACCGGCGCGCGGGTGCACATCCTGCACGTATCCAGCGCCGACTGCCTGGAACCCCTGGAGGCCGCCCAGGCCGCGGGGGTGGCGATCACCGCCGAGACCTGCCCCCACTACCTGACGCTGACCGCCGAGCAGGTGCCCGAGGGCGACACCAGCTTCAAGTGCTGCCCGCCGATCCGCCCGGCGGCCAACCGCGACCGGCTCTGGGACGGCCTGGTGAGGGGCGTGCTGAGCTGCGTCGTGTCCGACCACTCGCCCTCGACCGCCGACCTGAAGGTGCCCGACTTCGCCGCCGCGTGGGGCGGCGTCGCCTCCCTGCAGGTGGGCCTGCCCGCCGTCTGGACCGAGGCGTCCCGGCGGGGCCACGGGCTGGACGACGTGGTCCGCTGGATGTCCGCCAATCCCGCCGCAATAGCCGAAATTTCGGGAAAAGGCGGGATAAAGCCTGGCAATGATGCGGACCTGGTCGCCTTCGACCCCAGGGGCACCACCCCCGTGGACGCCCACCGGCTGCACCACCGCAACCCCGTCACGCCCTACCACGGCCGCACCCTCAAGGGCGCCGTCCTGACCACCTGGCTCCGCGGCAGGCCCGTCGACGGAGAGCCGTACGGAACGCTGCTCCTGGGAGAGCGATAGATGGCCGGCTTCACCGCACTCCCCGACCTGGCCCTGCGCACGCTCGGCGGCTCGGTCGTGGCCGCCAGCGACGAGTCGTTCGCCGAGAAGGAGAGCCTGATCCGCCCCGGGCGGCCCGGCTTCCAGCCGGCCACGTTCGGTGGCAAGGGCCAGATCTACGACGGCTGGGAGACCCGCCGCCGCCGCGAGCCGGGCCACGACTGGGCGATCGTCCGGCTCGGCCTGCCCGGCGTGATCCGCGGCGTGGTGATCGACACCGCCTGGTTCAAGGGCAACTACCCGCCGTACGCCTCCGTGGAGGGCACGGAGGCCGGCGGCCACCCGTCACCCGCCGAGCTCCAGGCCGCCCGCTGGACGGAGCTGGTGCCCAGGTCCGGGCTCAAGGGCGATGCCGAGCACCCCTTCGAGGTGGCTGACGAGCGCCGCTACACGCATGTGCGGCTGAACATGTACCCCGACGGCGGCATCGCCCGGCTGCGCGTGCACGGCGAGGCCCGCCCCGACCTGTCCGTCTACGACGGCCTCGGCCTCGACCTGGCCGCGCTCCAGAACGGCGCCCTGGTCACCGCCTGCTCCGATGAGTTCTACTCCTCGCCGAACAACGCCATCGCCCCCGGCCTGGCCCGCCACCAGGCCGAGGGCTGGGAGACCGCCCGCCGCCGCGACGGCGGCAACGACTGGCTGGTCATCAGGCTGGCCGGGCGGGGCGTCATCCGGCTGGCCGAGATCGACACCACCAACCTGCTGTTCAACGCCCCCGGCGCGGTGTCACTGACCGGGCTCGACGGCGACCGCGAGATCGGGCTGCTGCCCAGGACCCGGCTGCAACCCGACACCCCGCACCGCTTCCGGATCGACCACACCGCCCCGGTCACCCATGTGCGCGTCGACATCCACCCCGACGGCGGCCTGGCCCGGGTGCGGCTGCACGGCCACCTCATGTGAGCCTCGCCCACCCGGCGCGGTCACTGCCAGAGGTAGACCAGAGAGCCCGGCGGCCGCTCGCTGTTGGGGAGCGGCCGCTGGTACTGCACGACACCGCCGTTGCCGAGCCGGCGCACCTTGACCTTGAAGCCGAGCTGCTCCAGCTCGGACTTGGCGTCGCGGACGTTCTTGCCCATCACCTGGGGGACGATCCGGAACTCCTGGTCGTCCCTCGCCTCGTTGTCGCCCCGGAACCAGTCCCAGAAGTCGGTCTGGCAGCGCGCCACGGTGATCATCGCCGGCGAGCCCGGGTCGACCTCCGCGTTGACCTTGGGCGACTGCGCGATGACGGTGCACGGCTCGGCGTCGTCGTCGACCTCGTTGACCTGCACCTGGAAGCCCTGCTGCTGCAGGTAGGCGGCGGCCTGGTCCTTGGGCATGCCGCCCACGTCGGGCATCACCAAGCCCGCGCTCACGTAGACGGCGACCTTCGAGCCCTCCTTGACCTTCTCGCCCACCTGCGGCGAGGTGCGGATCACCTTGTCGCGCTCGACCTGATGGCTGGGCAGTCGCCTGACCGTGCCGACCTCGAGCCCGGCGCTGGCGATGGCGGTGCGGGCGTCGCCCTCGGTCATGCCCGCGACCTTGGGCACCAGCACCCGCTTGGGACCGAGCGAGGGCACCAGCGTGATCGTCGCGCCGCCCTCGACCTCCTGATTGGAGGCCGGGTCGGTGCTCAGCACCAGGCCCTCGGCCATCTTCTCGTCATGCTGGCCCGGCGCCCTCCGCACCTTGAAACCGCGCGCGATGAGGTTGCTCTCGGCCACCGAGATGTTCTTGCCCACCAGGTTGCCGGGCACGGTGACGAGCTTGGTCTGCGAGACGTACCAGCCGGTCAGCGCGATCGCCACCACCATGACGGCGGCCAGCGTGACCAGGAACCAGTTGGGCCGGAACCCGGCTCGCCGGTGGCCGGACGGCGGCTGCTCCGGCGGCACCTCGACGCGCGGCTGGATGAGTGTGTGGGCGGGCGCGGCCTGCGGCATCGAGTGGGCCTGCGAATGGGCCTGCGAGTGCGCCCCCGGCTGCGGCACCGGCGGGTTGGTCAGCCGGGGCAGCATCCGGTGCGCGTCGACGGCCGCCACCAGCATGGCGGTGGCGTCGGCCGGGCGGTCGGCCGGCTCGCGCGCCGTGGCGTGCGCCACCAGCGTGTCGATCAGCGGCGGCACGTCGGGCACCAGCGACGACGGCGCCGGGACCCTGTCGTGAACGTGCCGGTAGGCCACCGACATCGGCGTCTCGCCGTCATAGGGCTGCTGCCCGGTCACCAGCTCGAACAGCATGATGCCCGCCGCGTAGACGTCGCTGCGCACGTCGGCGCCGCCGGTCATCACCTGCTCCGGCGACATGTAGCCGATCGTGCCGATCATCACGCCGGTGCGGGTCTGGTTGGTCGCCTCGATCGCCCGGGCCAGCCCGAAGTCCACGACCTTGATCCGGCCGTCGTCGGTCAGCAGGACGTTCTCGGGCTTCACGTCGCGGTGGACCATCCCGGCCTGATGGGCCGCCCCCAGCGCCGCGAGCACCGGGATCATGATCTCCAGCGCCTCCCGCGCGGGTAACCGGCCCCGGTCGCGCAGGGTGTCGCGGAGTGTCCTGCCCGGGACGTACTCCATCGAGAGGTAGACCACGTCACCGTCGGTGCCCTGGTCGAAGACGTGCACCACATTGGGGTGCGAGAGGCTGGCCACGGACTTGGCCTCGCCGATGAACCGCCGCACGAACGCCGGATCCTCGGCGAGCGAGCGGTGCATGACCTTCAGCGCGACCGTACGGTCCAGCCGGACGTCCAGCGCCAGGTAGACGGTGGCCATGCCGCCCCGCGCGATGCGGGACTCGATCCGATAGCGCCCATCGAGCAGCCGCCCGACCAGGGGGTCCGCAGTCGTCGTGTCCACCCCGCTGAGTTTACGGGCGATTTGCCACCCGTAGGGCCTGACCACCCGAAACCGATGCCGAGACGTGCCCCTCCGTTACCGCCCGTTCACGGGCCCACCGGCGACGACGCCTCCGCGTAGCGGCGGCGCGGGATGCGGCCCGCCTGGCGGGCGAGCCGGCCCGCCTCGACGGCGCCCTTCATCGCCGCCGCCATCAGGTCGGGCCGCTGCGCCCGGGTGACCGCCGTGGCGAGCAGCACGGCGTCGCAGCCGAGCTCCATCGCCAGCGCGGCGTCGCTCGCCGTGCCGATGCCCGCGTCGAGGATCACCGGCACCCCTGCCGCCTCCACGATGAGCTCGATGCTGTGCGGGTTGCGGATGCCCAGGCCCGAGCCGATGGGCGCGCCGAGCGGCATCACCGCCGCGCAGCCCGCCTGCTCCAGCCGCCGCGCCAGCGCGGGATCGTCGCCGATGTACGGCAGCACCGTGAACCCGTCGGCCACCAGCCGCTCCGCCGCGTCGAACGTCTCGATCGGGTCGGGCAGCAGGGTCCGCTCGTCGGCGATGACCTCCAGCTTGACCCAGTCGGTGCCGAGCGCCTCCCGGGCCAGCCGGGCGGTCAGCACCGCGTCGCCCGCGGTGAAGCAGCCCGCCGTGTTGGGCAGCACCTTGATGTCGCGCCGGCGCAGCACGTCGAGCACCGAGCCGCGCGCGGCCGGGTCGAGCCGCCGCATCGCGACCGTCGTCAGGCCCGTGCCGGAGGCGACGAGCGCCTGGTCGAGCACCTCGAGCGAGGGGGCGCCGCCGGTGCCCATGATGAGCCGCGAGGAGAACTTCTCCCCGGCGATGACGAGGTCATCCACCTTGCACCGCCGTCAGCACCTCGACGCGGTCGCTGTCGCTCAGCGCCGTGGTCTCCCACGTGCCGCGCGTCACCACCTCGTCGTTGACGGCCACCGCCACGCCGGTGGTGGCGCTCGTCAGGGTTCGTACGGCCTGCGCGACCGTGGTGCCGTGGGGCACCTCGCGAGCGCTGCCGTTGATCGTCACCTTCATGGTTCCTCCATGTGTGCGGTCGCGGCCCGGCCGGGGGTCACCGGCCGCGGGGCCCCTGTGTCGTCGAATCGCGCCGGCGAGCACAGCCCGGCCAGCTCGGTCTCCTCGCCCAGCAGGATGGCCGCCGTCAGCGGCGCCAGCAGCACCCCGCCCCGGTGGTGACCGGTGGCCAGCACGAGGCCGGGGGTGGCGCTCGGGCCGATGATCGGGACGTTGTCCGGGGTGCCCGGCCGCAGCCCGGCCACCACGTCGGCCACCTCCAGCTCCGTCACCCCCGGCACCAGCTCCCTGGCGTCGCGCAGCAGCTCGTAGAGCCCGCCCGCGGTCACCCGGGTGTCGAACCCGAGCTCCTCCTGGGTGGCGCCGACCACCAGCTCGCCGTCGCCCCGCGGCACCAGGTAGACGGGCGCCCCGTGCACCGTGCCCCGCACGCACCGGCCCAGCAGCGGCTCGGCGGACCGCAGCCGCATGATCTGGCCCTTGACCGGGCGCACCGGGACGTCGGCCAGCCCGGCGCTCCACGCCCCGGCCGCCAGGACGACCCGTTCGGCCCGGATCTCCGGAGGCCCGCCGGGCGGCTCCAGTCGTACGCCCACGACCGTGCCGCCGTCGCGCAGCAGCTCGCCGGCCCGGGCCCGCACCAGCGGCACGCCACGCCGCTCCAGGGCGGCGAGCAGCGCCGCGGTGACGCGGCGCGGATCCACCCAGGCGTCGCCCGGCGCGAGCAGCCCGCCGCGCACCGACGGCGCGAGCATCGGCTCCAGGCGGCGGCACTCGCGCCCGGTCAGCCGCTCGACCGGCAGCGCCAGCTTCTCCATGTACGCGGCGAGCTCGTCCAGCGCGGCCAGGTCGTCGGCCCCGAACGCCACGTCGAGTGTGCCGTCGGCGCGCAGGTCGAGCCCGGCCCGGGCGGCCTCGGCCGGGTCGCCGGCCGGGGCGAGACCGGCGTCGGCGGCCAGCTCGGCGGCGAACGACGGCCACCTGCGCAGCGAGGCCGCGCCCAGCCGGAGCAGCGGCCGCTCGGTGTAGGCGACCTCGCTGACCGGCGCCAGCATGCCCGCCGCGGCGTGTGAGGCTCCCATCGCCGGGGCCGGATCGACCACGGTCACGGCCCGGCCGGCGCGGCTCAGCCGCCAGGCGGCCGACAACCCGACGACGCCGCCACCCACGATCACGTCCATTCGCGCTCCCTTCGCCGGCATGATCCGGATCAGGTGTCTTGCGGTCGAAGGCCCGGTGAAGCCTTCCTCTCAGCCCGGTCACGGCCGGACTCCCGCGCGTCATGCGCCTCCACCCTAAGGCCTCGGTGCGCCGGCCCGGCACCGCCCCCGTTATGGTCATGAACGTGAGGCATGTCGTGGTGGTGGGAGCGGGCCTGGCCGGCGTGCGCAGCGTCGAGGCCCTGCGCGGGCGAGGTTTCGGCGGCGCGATCACGCTCGTCGGTCAGGAGCGGCACCGGCCGTACGACCGGCCGCCGCTGTCCAAGGCGGTGCTGCTCGGCGACGCCGACTCCAGCTTCGTCGACTCCGACCTCGCCGCGCTGGAGGTCGACTTCCGGCCCGGCGTGACGGCCACCTCGCTGCGGCCGGGCGCCGTGGTGACCAGCGAGGGCGAGCTCGGCTACGACGGCCTGGTCATCGCCACCGGGGCCGAGCCTGTCATGCTCCCCGGAGACGGCCCGCAACACGTGCTGCGCACCCTCGACGACGCGCTGGAGCTGCGCGCCCTGCTGGTGCGGGGCGCCCGCGTGGCCGTCATCGGGGCCGGCTGGATCGGCGCCGAGGTGGCCAGCGCCGCGCGCCGGGCCGGATGCGCGGTCACCGTGATCGAAGCGGGTCCCGCCCCGCTCGCGCAGGCCGTCGGCGCCGAGATCGGCGCCCGCACCCTGCACTGGTACGACGGCATCGACCTGCGGCTGAACACCATGGTGGGCTCGGTGGACGAGGGCGGGGTGCGGCTGGCCGGCGGCGAGTTCGTCCGGGCGGACGTGGTCGTCACCGGCATCGGCGTCCGCCCGGCCGTCGAGTGGCTCGCCGACGCCGACATCGACCTGCACAACGGCGTCGTCACCGACGAGCGCCTGCGCACCTCGCTGCCCGGCGTGGTGGCGGTCGGCGACTGCGCCGCCTGGTGGTCGCGCCGCTTCGGCGTCCGGCTCCGGGTCGAGCACTGGGACACCGCGCTCAGCGCCCCCGACGTCGCCGCGGCGACCCTGCTGGGGGAGGAGGCGGTGTACGACCCGGTGCCCTACTTCTGGTCCGAGCAGTTCGGCCACATGCTGCAGTACGCCGGTCACCACCAGGCCGGGACCCGCCTGCTCTACCGGGGCGGACCTGCGGGAAAGTGGTCGGCCTGCTGGCTCACCGCCGACGGCGCCCTGGCCGCGGTGCTCGCCGTCGACCGGCCCCGCGACCTCGTCCAGGGGCGCCGGATCATCGCCGACGGCCGCCGGCTTGACACGGAACGCCTGGTAGATCCCGATGTCTCTCTACGGGATTGTGTTGTTTGAGCAAGCACGGCATGTGGTAGTTGTGGTTTCGTGACGCTTTCTGTTGCACAGATCGACCGGGAGACCGACCAGCTCGTTGACGAGTGGCTCACTCTCCCCCAAGTGGCCGAGCGCCTCGACCTTTCGATCGGCCGGGCCAAACAACTCCTCAAGGACCACAAACTGCTCGGCGTACGCCGGGGAGGAGGCGGGCCGCAGGTGCCCGCGGTGTTCCTCGACGGAAAGGACGTGATGAAGGGCCTGCCAGGCACCCTGACCGTGCTGCGCGACGCCGGCTACGACGACGTCGAGGCACTGCGCTGGCTCTTCACACCCGACGACTCCCTGCCAGGCTCGCCCGTCCAGGCGATCAGGGCCGGTCGCCACACGGAGGTCAAGCGGCGTGCCCAGGCCCTCGGTTTCTGACGCCCGCCTCTACCTCTGCACCGACGGCCGCCGCGACCGCGGTGACCTGGCGGACTTCCTCGACGCCGTGCTCGCGGGCGGCGTGGACATCGTCCAGCTGCGGGAGAAGGGGCTGGAGGCGCGCGAGGAGCTCGCACTGCTCGAGGTCTTCCGCGACGCCTGCGACCGGCACGGCAGGCTGCTGGCGGTCAACGACCGGGCGGACGTCGCCTACGCCGCCCGTTCCGACGTGCTCCACCTGGGGCAGGACGACCTGCCGGTGAGGGTCGCGCGAGAGATACTCGGCGACGACGTCCTCATCGGAAGGTCCACCCACTCCACCGCCGAGGCGTCCGCCGCCGCGGTGGAGGAGGGCGTCGACTACTTCTGCTGCGGCCCGATCTGGCCCACGCCGACCAAGCCCGGACGCCACGCGCCGGGCCCGCCGCTGCTCAGGCACGCGGCCGCGCTCGGCACCGACCGGCCGTGGTTCGGCATCGGCGGCATCGACCTGGCCAACCTCGACGAGGTCATGTCCCACGGCGTCACCCGGGTCGTCGTGGTGCGGGCCATCACCGAGGCCGACGACCCGGGCGCGGCGGCGGCCGAGTTCGCCAAGCGCCTGGCGCCCTGACCGCCGTCGCCGGGCGGCGCGCTCAGGTGCGGCGGGAGGTGGCGGCGACGGCCAGCGCCGCGAGGGCCGCCCGCGCCTCCGCCGTGATCGGCGCCTTGTCCAGGGAGGCGAGCGCCTCGGAGAGGTAGTCGCCGATCAGGTCCTCGCACTCCCGCAGCGCGCCTGTGTCCTCGATGATGCCGCGCAGCGTCGAAACGCCCCGCGCGTCGAGGTCGGGGTCGCCCAGCAGGCGGCGCACCGTCTCCGCCTGCCCGGGGGAGGCGGCGGCCAGGGTGCGGGCGACCAGCATCGTCCGCTTGCCCTCGCGCAGGTCGTCGCCGGCCGGCTTGCCGGTGCGCGCCGGGTCGCCGAACACCCCCAGGACGTCGTCACGCAGCTGGAAGGCGATGCCCACCCGGGTGCCGAACGTCGTGCACAGCTCGTCCATCCAGGCCGCGGGCCCGCCCGCGGCGAGCACCAGGCCGAGCCGGAGCGGCTGCTCGACGGAGTATTTGCCGCTCTTGTAGAGGGCGACCCGCAGGGCCGACTCGAAGGTGTTCTCGCCTCCCGCCTGCTCCAGCAGGTCGAGGTATTGACCGCACATCAGCTCGGTGCGCATGTGGTCGTGGACCGGCTGGGCCGCGGCCAGCGACTCGGGCGGCAGGCCGCTGGTGCGCCACATCTCGCCCGACCAGATCAGCAGCAGGTTGCCCAGCAGGATCGCCGCGCCCTCGCCGAACTGCTCCGCCGAGCCGTGCCAGCCGGACTTCTCGTGCATCGACCCGAAGCGGCGGTGGGCGGACGGCATGCCCCTGCGCAGGTCGCTCTTGTCCATCACGTCGTCGTGCACCAGCGCGCTGGCCTGCAACAGCTCCAGCGACGCCGCCGCGGTGAAGATCTCGGGCAGCTCGGCGCCGCCCGCGCCCCGCCAGCCCCAGTAGCAGAACGCGGGACGCAGCCGCTTGCCCCCCGACAGCAGCTCCTCGGCGGCCAGTCGCAGGGGCTCGAACTCAGGGGCGCCGGTGGCGGGAATCCGCCGTCCGACGAATTCGCGCAGGGAACGGTCTACCTGCTCGCGCAGGACGTCCATGCTCGCGACCTCGGTGCTCATGCCCTTGAGACTAGTGGCCGGGCGGCTCGGCACGGATCTCCAGGGACAGGTATGACCGCCCGTCCCAGGGTTGTCACGGTAACCTGAGCCCATGGCACTTGGCCGACCGTCCGTCCTGCCCGACCGGGTTCCCACCGTCCGCGAGCTGCTCGCCGCCGGTGGCAGGTCGTTCTCGTTCGAGTTCTTCCCCCCGAAGACCGACGAGGGCGAGCGTCAGCTGTGGCGCGCGATCCGGGAGCTCGAGTCGCTCCGGCCGACGTTCGTCTCCGTGACCTACGGCGCCGGCGGCTCCAACCGCGACCGCACGGTCGACATCGTGGAGCGGCTCGCCCACTCCACCACGCTGACCCCTGTGGCCCACTTCACCGCGGTCAACCACTCGATCCGGGAGCTGCGCCACCTGGTGGGCCGGTTCGCCGACGCCGGGGTCCGCAACATCCTGGCGGTGCGCGGCGACCCGCCCGGCGACCCCACGGGCGAGTGGGTGCGCCACCCCGAGGGCGTGCTCTACGCCGAGGACCTGGTGCGGCTGATCCGGCAGTCGGGCGACTTCTGCGTGGGGGTGGCGGCGTTCCCGTTCAAGCACCCGCGTTCGCCGTCGATCGAGTCCGACACCGAATACTTCGTCCGCAAGTGCGGGGCCGGGGCCGACTACGCGATCACGCAGATGTTCTTCCAGGCCGACGACTACCTGCGGCTGCGCGACCGGGTGGCGGCCCAGGGGTGTGACACGCCGATCATCCCGTGCATCATGCCGGTGACGCAGATGAGCACGATCGCGCGGTCGGAGCAGTTGTCAGGGGCGCCGTTCCCGGCCGACGTGGCGGCCCGCTTCGAGGCCGTGGCCGACGACCCGGCCGCCGTGCGCCGCCTCGGCATCGACCACGGGGCCGAGCTGTGCCAGCGGCTGCTCGACGAGGGCGCGCCGGGCATCCACTTCATCACGTTCAACCGGTCGAGCGCGTCTCGTGAGGTCTTCCGGCGGCTCTCGCCCGCCGAGGCGCTGTCGGCCTGACGGCCCGGCGAGGTGAAGCGCCCGCTCCCGTGACCGGGGGCGGGCGCTTCGACTCGGGTGGGCGGGTTTCGAAAGGGGGGCCGCCACCCGCCCGCAGGGGGACCGGGCGGGTGGCGGTAGGGGGTGGGTAGACGCAGGGTAAAGCGTCCATTACCTTGCGTAGCTGATATTGCCCGGAGTAATGGCGGCCAAACTCCCGGGTCAAGGCTTTACCAGCGGCGACGTCAGCGGAGGGGGAGAGGGGCGCCCGCGATCGCGTACTCTTCGTGACCGCCCGGGAAGACGAACCCGGTCAGCAGGTCGACGAATCCCATGCTCCTGTAGAGGTGACGGGCCATGGTGGGCCGGTCGTGGGTGGAGAGCACGGCCGAGCGCTCCCTGCGGCCCGCGCAGAGGGTCGTGACCATCGCCCGGCCGATGCCCTTGCCCTGGTAGTCGGGGTGGACGTGGATCTCGGCCAGCTCGAACGCGTTGCCCAGCCAGGCGTCGGCCACCTCGGGGCCGGCCCGCTGCTCCAGCTCCCGGAACACCACGTCGTGCCACCACTGTCCGGGTGCGCCGCGGAATCCGTACGCGAACCCGACGGTGAGCACGGGGGGGCCGCCTCCTGTCGTGCGGCCCCGGAAGGCTCCTCGAGGGCTTTCCGGGGCGCTTGCGGAGATCTCGTAGTCTGGCGCTCGCAATTCTGCGAAATAACACTGAAAATACGGATATGTCCCGTGGTTTCGCATGATGGTGGCGCGGCCGGAGATCTGGTCCGCGGGCGGGCGCATGGCGGCGGTGTAGATGTCGATCACCGTGTCCAGCCGTTCGCCGAACTCGTCGGGCCCTGCGCCGCGAAACTCGATCACGCGTCGCACACTACTCGACCTCGACGGGGCTCCCGCCGGTGATGCGCAGGAGCTCGTCGAACGTGGTGGGGAAGACCGTCAGCGGATGTCCGCCCGCGGCCCACACCACCTCGTGCTTGGTCAGCCAGTTGTCCACCAGGGTCCGCACGGGCGCCGGATGGCCGACGGGGGCCACGCCGCCGATCGGCTGGCCCGTCGCCTCGCGGACGAACTCGGGGGTCGCCCGCCGTACGCGCTGGACGCCGGCGGTGCGGGCGATCAGCTCGACGTCGACGCGGTGCGCGCCGCTCGTCAACACGAGCAGCGGCGCGCCGTCGGCCTCGAAGATGAGGCTGTTGGCGATCGCCCCGATCTCGCAACCGAGCTGGGCCGCGGCGGTGGCGGCGGTGGGCGCCTTCTCGGGCAGCACCACGATCTCGCCCATCGCCCCGCGCTCCCGGAGGGCGGACTGGACCAGAACGCTGTTGGCAGGCAACTTCTCAGACATGCGGACACTCTAAAGCGAGTGACGACGGCATTACCGCCTCATGGCGGTGGTGTAGTGTCCTTTGCTTTGAATAGTACGGAATGAGAGGTGGTACTGGTGGTGGCACGACGCCTGCCCGGAATGGCTGCTCTCGTAACGGCGAGCACCCTCGTCCTGGCGGGACTCGGCGCGCACGGCGCGCACGCCCGGCCGCTCGCCGCCTCCGTCACGACTCCCGCCGCCACCGCGCCCATCACGGCGCCCATCACGGCGCCCATCACGGCGCCCATCACGGCGCCCATCACCGCGCCCATCACCGCGCCCATCACGGTGCCGGTGACCACGCCCGTCGCCGAGCCCGTCACCGCGCCCGGCAAGAGGCTGAGGCTCGGCGCCAAGGGCGAGGCGGTCGTCTGGCTGCAGAAGCGCCTCGCCGGGCTGGGCTACCGCCCGGGCAGGGCTGACGGGCGCTACGGCGGCACCACCCTGGCGGCCGTCTGGGCGTTCCAGAAGGTCAACGGCATCACGCCGAGCAGCACCGTGGGCAAGCGCACGTGGGCCGCGCTGGAGCGGCCCAAGGCCCCGAAGGTGCTGGTCGCGAACGGCCGGCCGACCCGCGCCGAGGTCAACCTGTCCAAGCAGATCATGGTCCTGTACGTGGACGGCCGGCCCCGGCTGATCACCCACATCTCCTCGGGCAGCGGCGTCCCCTACTGCGAGACCGCCGTCTGGCAGGGCAAGAGCCAGCGCTTCTGCGGCTCGGCCCGCACCCCCACGGGCGACTACCGGACGACCTGGCGCGCCTCGGGATGGCACAAGTCCTACCTGGGCCGGCTCTACAACCCGATCTTCTTCAACGGCGGCATCGCCTTCCACGGGGCGCTCTCGGTGCCGCTCTATCCGGCTTCGCATGGCTGTGTCCGGATGCCGATGAACGTGGCCGAGGTGCTGCCCGGGATGCTCGGCAAGGGCGTGCCGGTGCACGTGCGGGGCGCCTTCCGCAGGGGGTAGCTAGCGGGCGGCGGGCCGGCCGAGGGAGGCGAGGCCGCGGACGGTGATCTCGGCGGCCTGCAGAGCAGCCTCGGCGGCCTGCTCCAAGGAGCCGTCGCGGTTGAGGCTGGCCACGACGGCCAGCTTCGTGGCGCCCGCCAGCGCGCCCACCGCCGCGGCGGCCTCCACCGGGCCGAGCTCGCCCGGATAGGCCTCGCGCAGCGCCCGCGTGAGCCGCAGCTGGTTGTCGAACAGCAGGTGCAGGGCGCGGGCCTGCAGCGCGGGGACGGTCATGACGAGCCGCATCCGCAGCCGTACGTCCTCCGGCCGGAAGTCCTGGTCCTCGACCGTCCAGGCGAGACCGGCGCGCACGATCCGCATGAGCAGCTCCGGCGGCGCCTCGTCCGGTCGCCTGGTCGCCACCAGGGCGAGCGTGGTTTCGATGCGGGCGGCCGCGTCGAAGAAGAGCACGTCCTCCTTGCTGGCGAAGTAGCTGAAGAACGTGCGGGTCGACACGTCGGCCGCGGCGGCGATCTCCGCCAGGGTGGTCTCCTCGTAACCCTTCTCGTCGAACAGCCGGAGCGCGGCCTGGATGAGCGCCCGGCGCGTGCGCTGCTTCTTGCGCTCCCGAATTCCCACCATGTCGTGAACTGTACTGCACTAAATAATGATTTACATTCATTGAAATTTTGCAGTGGATGTTGTCTTGTGGATGGTGACCCGAAGGGAGTCATCAGATGACCGACGTGACCCTGACCACCGCTCGCCAGCGCCCGTTCGATCCGCCGGATGAGCTCACGGACCTGCGAAAACAGGGTCCGATCCACCGCATGGCCTACGCCGACGGCCACCGGGGCTGGCTGGTGACCGGCTACGCCGCCGCCCGCGCGGTGCTCGCCGACCCGCGCTTCAGCAACCGGCCCGAGCTCATGCACCCGCCGATCCCGGCCCGGATGGAGCTCAACAAGGAGATACGCGAGCACGAGTTCCGGGTCCCGCCGGGGTTTTTCCTGCGCATGGACGCGCCCGAGCACACGCGCTACCGCAAGCTGCTGACCGGCCAGTTCACCGTGCGCAGGATGAAGCTGCTGGAGTCCAGGGTCGAGGAGATCGCCGGGGCGTGCCTGGACCGGATGGAGGCCGCGGGCAGGCCGGCCGATCTGGTCGAGCACTTCGCGCTGCCCATCCCGTCGCTGGTGATCTGCGAGCTGCTCGGGGTGCCGTACGACGACCGCGGGCAGTTCCAGGCGGACTCCAAGGTGCTCTTCGGGCTCGACAGCAAGGCCGAGGACGTCATCGGCGCGATGACCAGGATCTCCGCCTACCTCGACGGCCTGATCCGGCGCAAGCGCGCCGAGCCGGCCGACGACCTGCTCAGCGGGCTCGTCACGGGCGGCGAGCTGAACGACGAGGAGCTCACCGGCGTCGCGTTCCTGCTGCTGGTGGCGGGCCACGAGACCACCGCCAACATGCTGGGCCTCGGCACCTACGCGCTGCTCGCCAACCCGGGCCAGCTCGCGGCCATGCGCGACGATCCCGAGCTGGTCGACAACGGCGTCGAGGAGTTGCTGCGCTACCTCACGATCATCCACCTCGGCCCGGTCAGGGCCGCCCTGGAGGACGTCGAGATCGAGGGCGTCCTGATCAGGGAGGGCGAGGCGGTCACGCTCAGCCTGCCCGTGGCCAACCGTGACCCGTCGCGCTTCCCCGGCGCCGACCGGCTCGACGTCACCCGGCCGGCCGCCGGGCACCTGACGTTCGGCCACGGCATCCACCAGTGCCTCGGCCAGCAGCTGGCCCGGACCGAGATGCGCATCGGCTACCCGGCGCTGTTGCGCCGCTTCCCCGATCTACGCTTGGCCGTATCACCGGAGGAGGTGCCGATGCGCTCCGACATGAGCATCTACGGCGTGCACCGCCTCCCCGTCACCTGGTAGGTCGTCATGAAGATCAAAGCGGACACGACGGTGTGCATCGGAGCGGGCATGTGCGTGCTGACAGCCCCGGAGGTGTTCGACCAGAGCGAGGACGACGGCACGGTCGTGCTGTTGCGGCCGTCGCCGCCGGCCGACCAGCAGGACGCCGCCCGCCGCGCGGTCGGCCTGTGCCCTTCGGGCGCGCTCTCCGTCGTTCCCTAGCCGGGAGGTCTCGGGACCGGCGCGCGGGCCGGGCGCGGGACCGCCGGGGGCCGGTCCCCGGCAGATGACAAGGGTGTGCCGTTTCGGATTTCCGCACGCGGGAACATGTTCATCGAACCTGTGTTCGTGGAACAGGTTGACACAGAGCGTGATCGAAATTATGTTCGACCTAGTGACGTGAGGCTCGCGGCTCACGTCGAAGGACCTGGTCGCGGGTCACGCTTCCCCCAAGCGAGGCCCGCGGTCAGGCTCCGAGGGCGAAGGGCGTGTCCTCGTCGTCGGCGGAGACGAGTGGGCACGTCCTGGCCGGACGGGGAGAGGGGAAGCTCCTCGTCCGGCCGGCCCGGCGGAAATGTCGGTGGCGTCTGCGATCGTGGGCTTCACCGGCGGCAACGCCGGGCGCCGTCACGACCCCAAGGAGGCGTGCACATGGCACCACGGTCTAGAGACCCGCAGGGTCCCCGGCTGTCGTCCGCGGTCCGGGCGCACCTGACGGATTCACGTTCCTGCCTGGCGGAGGCGGCGGCCGCTCGCACCCCGGCATCCCGATATGTGGCGGCGCATCTGGCGGCCCTGCGCGCGGCCGCCGCGATCCTGGCCGCCCGGCCCCGGCCCATGGAGGGCCGCAGGCGCCGGCTGCGCAGCGCCTGGGAGCTGCTTCCCGAGGCGGAGCCGCAGCTGGCCGAGTGGGCCGCCTACTTCTCGGTGAGCGCCGCCAAGCGCGCGGCCGCCGAGGCGGGCATGGTCCGTGGCGTGTCGGCCGCCGACGCCGACGAGTTGCTGGCCGAGGCGGAGACGTTCGTCTGCACAGTGGAGGGCATTCTGGGCGTTCCCGCCCAGCCCCAACTTCCCGTCGACATCCCCCTGGCCGGCTGACCCGGACCAGCGGTAGACCCGGCTGCTCGTGGGCGAGCCCGGGCGGTGACACGCCTGAGACGGCGCGAGTCCGGAGAGTGGGCCAGTACGGCGCGAAGGGCGCGCCGTCACCACGGCGCGCCCCTCGTCCGCACTCGTCAGAAGGACTCGACGGCCCGGCGGGCCTCGGCGTCGAGCACTCCCCAGCTGATGAGTTCCTCGGTCAACTCGGTGGGTGACTTGTCATAGATCACGGCCAGCGAACGCAGATCCTCCTGGCGGATCGACAGCACCTTGCCGTTGTAGTCGCCACGCTGGCTCTGGATCGTGGCGGCATAGCGGGCGAGCGCACCCGCCTTCTCCTTCGGCAGCGTGGCCAGCCGCTCCAGGTCGATCACAAGCTTGGGCGTCGGGCCGAGCGGGCTGGGGGCGGCGCCACCGGGCAGCAGCTCGGAGACGGGCACCCCATAGAAGTCGGCAAGTTCGGCAAGTTTCTGCACCGTGACCGCGCGGTCGCCACGCTCGTACGAGCCCACGACCACGGCTTTCCACCTGCCACGCGACTTTTCCTCGACTCCGTGCAGGGACAGGCCCTGCTGGGTGCGGATGGCGCGGAGTCGTGCACCCAGCGACTTTGCGTACTCAGACGGCATCGTGTGGCCCCCCGGCTCTCGTATGTATCGCTCTCAGTAGATTGTGCTCCTCCGCGGCGTTTGCCGGAGCCACCGGGGGGTCTGGTGCCAGGCTCGGCACCATCGGTAGCCATGGCCCTGGGGTTTGGCCCAGAACGCCGCGCAGTGTGGTTACGCACAGTGACGGTAAAGGGGTGGACGCCGAAGGTCAAGCTGATTGGAAAAAAGATGTCGAATCCGGTCCGGCAGGATTCGCGTTAAACGCCCCCCTTGTCCCGTGAAGGTAACAGTACTTCGTCCCCGTTTACCGGGCGAACCGGCTACTTCACGGCTGGCGGGTGAGCATCATCACCGGGTGGGTCGCGGCGCGGACGATTTTGAGCGAGGTGTCGCCCAGGAAGACCCGCCGAAGTGGCCCGCTCTCACTCGACGCGCAGATGAGCAGCTCTCCGGGCAGCCAGGACGTCTCGGCGAGGGCCTGGGCCACGGTCCGCCCCTCCAGCACCTCCACCTCCACCTGGGTGCGCCGCCGCTGGCCCCGGGCCGCCGCCTTGAGGTCGGCCGCCGCCTGGACGCGCAGCCTCGCCAGCATCTCCTCCTCGATCCTGGCCCGCCGGCCGCTCCTGATCACCATCGTCACCAGCCGGAGCGGCACGTTCAGCGAGACGGCCACCTTGGCGGCCCCGAGGACCGCCGCGTCGGAGCCCGGGCACCGGCGGTAGGCGACGGTGATGCGTTCGAAGCCGGCGGGCGGGTCGTCGGCGTAGCCGCGCGGCGCCAGCAGCACCGGCACGGACGAGGAGTGCAGCAACTGGTCGGCGGTGCTGCCGAGCGAGATCCGGCCGCGGCCGCCCCGCGGCGCCGAGCCGATCACGACGACGTCGGCCCCGCGCCTGCGTGCCAGCTCCACCAGCCCGCGGCCGCTGCCCTTGTGGGTGTGCACGACGTAGTCGGCGCCGTCGCCGGCCAGCTTCCGCGCCTGCGCGAGCGCGGCGTCGGCCTGCTCCTTGAGGTAGGCGCGCCACATGCTCTCCTCGGCCTTGGCCGGCCCGGGCGCCGACCACGCGGGCGGTTGCACGATCGCCACCGCCAGACGCGCTCCGGCCTGACGGGCCAGCAGCATGGCCAGGGTGAGCCCGTCACGTCCGCGAGGCTCGGGGATGAACCCGCTCAGCACGTTCTCGAAGATCATCGGCGGACCTCGGTGTTCAGCCGCGAGAAGCGGTAGCCGTACAGGAAGTAGCAGACGAGACCGAGCAGCATCCAGAGCCCGAACGCCAGCCAGGTGACGCCGGCCAGCCCGGCCATCACGATGAAGCAGAAGATCGTGCCGAGCACCGGAGTGGCGGGGAACAGCGGCGTGCGGAAGCTGCGCGGCAGGTCGGGGCTGCGGTAGCGGAGGATGAGGACGCCGACGTTCACGATGGCGAACGCGAACAACGTGCCGATGCTGGTGGCCTCGGCCAACTGGCCGAGCGGCACCAGGCCGGCGAGCACGGAGATGAACACCGCGACGATGAGCGTGTTGGCGACCGGCACCTGGTGGCGCGGGTTCACCTTCTGGAAGACGTGCGGGATGAGCCCGTCGCGGGACATCGCGAACAGGATGCGGGTCTGGCCGTAGATGACGGTCAGCACCACGCTGGCGATCGCGATGACCGCGCCGAACGAGACGATGAGGCCCGCCCAGGTCGAGCCGGTGGCGGCGTCCACGATCTGGGAGAGGCCGCCCTCGGTGCTCTCCGGGTTGAAGGCGGTCCACGGCATGGCGCCGACTGCGGCCATGGCCACGAGGACGTAGATGACGGTGACGATGGCCAGCGACAGGAGGATCGCCAGCGGCAGGTCGCGCCTGGGGTTCTTGGCCTCCTCGCCGGCCGTGGAGGCGGCGTCGAAGCCGATGTAGGAGAAGAACACCTGCGAGGCGGCCGCGGTGATGCCGGCGATGCCCAGGGGGGCGAACGGCGTGAAGTTGCGCGACTGGAAGGCCGTGAAGGCCACCACGCAGAAGAACGCCAGCACGACGATCTTGATGAGCACGAAGACGGCGTTGGCCGTCGCGCTCTCGGAGGCGCCGCGCAGCAGCAGCCAGGTCGCCATGGCCACGATGAGGATCGCGGTGAGATTGATCACGCCGCCGTCCTGGCCGGGGGAGCCGACGATCGCCGCGGGCAGCGTCCAGCCGAACAGGCTGCGCAGGAAGGAGTTGAGGTACTGCCCCCAGCCGACGGCCACCGCGGCGACCGACACGGCGTACTCCAGCATCAGGCACCACCCGCAGACCCAGGCGACGAGCTCGCCCAGCGTCGCGTAGGCGTAGGAGTAGGACGAGCCGGACACCGGGATCGTGCCGGCCAGCTCCGCGTAGGACAGCGCCGAGAACAGCGCCGTGATCGCGGCCAGCACGAAGGACACCACCACCGCCGGCCCGGCCTTCGGCACCGCCTGGCCGAGGATGACGAAGATGCCGGTGCCGAGCGTGGCGCCGACGCTGAACAGGGTGAGCTGCCACAGCGACATCGTGCGGCGCAGCTCACCGCCCTCGCCGTGGCCGCCCTCCGCGACGATCTGCTCGGTGGGCTTGGTGCGGAAGAGCCGCTGCGGCAGTGCCACGGGAACCCCCTTCACGCCTAGAGCGTGCTGGTCAACGGCCACCGGGCGTTGGGCGTCACGATCGTGCCCGCCGTGCCCTCCAGGATCCGCTCCGCGTCGTCGAGGCTGCCGATGGCGGCCATGTCGCCGGTGGTCTCCACGAACCGGCAGACCGCCTCCACCTTCGGCCCCATCGAGCCGGCCGGGAAGTCCAGGCCGCGCAGCTCGTGCGGCGTGGTGTGGCCGATCTCGCTCTGCTGGGGCGTGCCGAAGCCGCGCACCACCCGCGGCACGTCGGTCAGGATCAGGAACGCGTCGCAGTCGAGCGCCTCGGCCAGCATCGACGCGGTCAGGTCCTTGTCGATGACCGCCTCCACGCCCGACAGGCGGCCGTGCTCGTCGCGGATCACGGGGACGCCCCCGCCGCCCGCGCAGATCACCACGACCTGCTCGCGGAGCATCCTGCGGATCAGCCGGGTCTCGACCACGCGCTGCGGCGTGGGGGAGGGGACGACGCGCCGCCAGTACGGGCCGTCGGGCTTGACGGTCCAGCCGTGCTCCCGGGCCAGCTTCTCGGCCTCCGCCTGGTCGTAGACGTGGCCGACGAACTTGGTGGGATGCTCGAAGGCCGGGTCGACCGCGGAGACGAGGGTCTGGGTGACCATGGCCATGACCTGCCGGCCGGGCAGCGCGTTCTGCAGGGCCTGCAGCATCCAGTAGCCGATCATCCCCTGGGTCGCGGCGCCGAGCGTGTCGAAGGGGTACGGCCTGGTCAGGCCGGGGTCGGCGGCGCTCTGCAGGGCCAGCATGCCGACCTGCGGGCCGTTGCCGTGGGTGATGATCAGCTCGTGCTTGTCCGCCAGCTTGGCGAGCGCCCTGGCGGAGAGGGCAACGCGGGCGATCTGGGTGTCGGCGTCCGGTCGCTGCCCGCGCTCGAGCACCGCGTTCCCGCCGAGTGCGACGATGACCCGCATTCAGGCTCCCAGGGGTGCGTGGTGTGCCATCAGATGCCGTCCCGCTCGAGAGGGCAGCTCATGCAGCGTGGACCGCCGCGGCCCCGGCCCAGCTCGCTGCCCCGGATCGTGATCACTTCGATGCCGTTGTCGCGCAGGTGGTTGTTGGTGGTGGTGTTGCGCTCGTAGGCGACGACCACGCCCGGCTCGACGGCCAGCAC
Source organism: Nonomuraea sp. NPDC048916 (assembly GCF_040649575.1). Lineage (NCBI taxonomy): Bacteria > Bacillati > Actinomycetota > Actinomycetes > Streptosporangiales > Streptosporangiaceae > Nonomuraea > Nonomuraea sp. NPDC048916. The sequence continues at coordinate 15,294 of NZ_JBEZFS010000023.1, read as the reverse complement.
GTTGCAGCCGTCGTCCCACTGCTCGCGCTCGGCGGCGTAGACGTCCTGGGTGGGGGTGAGCACCGTGATCTCGTCCATGTCCAGGGCGCGGCCGATGGCCCGGTGCATGTCCTCGGGGGGATGGTCGGTGACCTTGAGCTCCTTTTCGGTGTCGCCCGGTTCGATGGTGTAGGAGGGCAGCATGCCGAGCCCGGCGTACTTGGTGAACACGCCCACGTCCACCATCGTCATCACGGTGTCGAGGTGCATGAAGGCGCGGGCCTGCGGCATGTGCAGCGCGACGATCCGCCGGGCCGAGCCGGCCTGGAACAACCGCTGGGCGAGCATCTCGACCGTCTGCGGCTGGGTGCGCTCGCTCATCCCGATGAGCACCGCGCCGCGGCCGATGACCAGCACGTCGCCGCCCTCCAGCGTGGCCGGCGCGATCGCCTGGCCGGGCAGCCAGACCCGGAAGCCGCCCGTCAGGGGCCGGTCGAAGCCGCCCGCGAAGGTGGGGTGGAACTCGTAGACGGCCTCCATGTTGACCGTCTCGCGCATCCGGGCCTTCTTCCGCATCGCGTTGATCGACACGCCGTCGTACACCCAGCAGGAGGTGTCGCGGGTGAACAGGTGGTTGGGCAGCGGCGGCAGCACGAAGTCGTCGTCGTCGAGCGTGTGGTAGGCGACCGACTTGGGATCGCAGCCGGCGGCGATCAGCTCGCGCTTGGTGATGCCGCCGGTCAGGTACATCTGCAGGGTGGCCGAGTCCATCGCGTCGAGCGTGTTGCGGATGTCGTCGACGGCCAGCGGCCCCATGAAGCGCTCGTCGATGCTCGCGTCCAGGATGTGTTTGCGCGCCTCGGGGATGTCGACGGTCTCGCGCAGGAGGTCGGCCAGCAGGTGGACCTCGACGCCGCGCGCGCGCAGCACCTGCTGGAACTCCTCGTGCTCCTCGATCGCCCGCTGCACCCACAGCACGTCGTCGAAGAGGAATGTGTCGGTGTTGGTCGGGGTGAGCCGCTTGAGCGCGAGGTCTGGCTCGTGCAGGAGCACCCGGCGAAGGGTGCCCACCTCGGAGGCGACATGGAATGTCATCACTCGTATATCCCCTCAGAACCGGCAAATGTCACGCCGTGCAGGGGATGGCGGTGCCCTCGGCTGGTCGTGGATCCCCCATGCATGCCTCCGGCGCGATCCGCCCGCTCGAGCCGCACGCTTCGTGGGGCTGCCGGTGACCTGCCCTAGGGGCGCGGGGCTGACACGAGATCCGCCGGGAAATTACCTGATCGCGGGCATGGCCATGGGTTCGGGAGAGCCCGAGAGCGCGTACAGCAGGGCCAGCGAGAGCACCGCCAGGCTGATCGCGATCAGCGCGATGGGCCAGCCCTCCGGCTTCGACGGGCCGCGCTCCACGGACGTCCGGCCCGTGGCCAGCTCGGTCAGGCTCTCGGCCAGTGCCGGCTCCTCGGCCCTGAGCCGGCGCGCGATGGCGTCCAGGGCCTGCTGCTCGCGTGCCGACAGCGCCATGGTTGAACCTCCCTAACGAGCCTTGTGAGAGGTTTTATACCTTTTAATCACCCTTTGCCAAATGTGGTACACCGCCGGCCGGGGCGCCGGGACCGCGTGGGTGCCTGTCCCGTTCTGGCTGGTAGCCCCTGGTACTGTGTGTCCCGACCAAATCCTTTAAGACCCGTCCTGTGAGGCGGGAAAGGTGGTGAGCTTCCCCATGTCCGAATCCAGGGCCGTTCTCGAAGGCCCGGACATCCATCGGGCACTGACCCGCATCGCGCACGAGATCCTCGAGCGCACGAAGGGCGCCGACGGAGTCGTCCTCCTCGGCATCCCCACCCGCGGCGTCACGCTGGCCCGCCGGCTCGGCGACCGCATAGAGCGCTTCGAAGGGGTCAAGATCCCCGTCGGCTCGATCGACATCACGATGTACCGTGACGATCTCCGGCTCCGGCCCGCCCGCCCGCTCGGCCGCACCGAGCTGCCGTCCGACGGCATCGACGACAGGACCGTGGTGCTGGTCGACGACGTCCTCTACTCCGGCCGCACCGTGCGCGCCGCGCTCGACGCGCTCAACGACCTCGGCCGCCCGACCGCGGTGCAGCTCGCCACGCTGGTCGACCGGGGCCACCGCGAGCTGCCCATCCGCGCCGACTACGTCGGCAAGAACCTCCCGACCGCCAAGAGCGAGAAGGTCAAGGTCTACCTCGAGGAGATCGACGGGCGCGACGCCGTGCTGCTGATGAAGGAGGGCGCCAAGTGAACCGCCACCTCATCTCCGCGGGAGATCTCACCAGAGACGACGCCCTGCTCATCCTCGACACCGCCGAGGAGCTGGCGAGGGTCTCGGAACGTTCCATCAAGAAGCTGCCCACGCTGCGCGGCCGCACGGTGGTCAACCTGTTCTTCGAGGACTCCACCCGCACCCGCATCTCCTTCGAGGCGGCGGCCAAACGGCTCTCCGCCGACGTGATCAACTTCTCCGCCAAAGGCTCCAGCGTCTCCAAAGGAGAGTCGCTCAAAGACACCGCGCTGACGCTGGAGGCCATGGGCGCCGACGCGGTCGTCATCCGCCACAGCGCCTCCGGCGCCCCCTACCGGCTCGCCAACTGGGTGCACGGCAGCGTCGTCAACGCCGGAGACGGCACCCACGAGCACCCCACCCAGGCGCTGCTCGACGCCTTCTCGATGCGCCGCCGCCTGGGCGGGCTCGACGGGCGCAAGGTCACGATCGTCGGCGACGTGCTGCACAGCCGGGTCGCCCGCTCCAACGTGCTGCTGCTGCACACGCTCGGCGCCGAGGTCACGCTGGTGGCGCCGCCCACGCTGCTGCCCGTCACGGTCGGCAGCTGGCCGTGCGAGGTGTCCTACGACCTCGACGCGGTGCTGCCCAAGTCCGACGTGGTGATGATGCTGCGGGTGCAGAAGGAGCGGATGAACGCCGCCTTCTTCCCGAGCGAGCGCGAATACTCGCGCCGCTACGGCCTCGACCGCGACCGCTTCGCGCGGATGCCCGACGACGCCATCGTGATGCACCCCGGCCCGATGAACCGCGGCATGGAGATCGCCGCCGAGGTGGCCGACTCCTCGCGCTCGACCATCGTCGAGCAGGTCGCCAACGGCGTGACCATCCGCATGGCCGTCCTGTACCTGCTCCTCGGGGGAGAGATCGCACAGTGAGCGAGCACACCGAACGCACCGGCGGCGAAGGAGCCACGTTGATCATCCGTGACGTCAGGATCCTCGGCGGGGAGCCCACCGACCTGCGTGTCGAGAACGGCGTGATCGCGGAGATCGGCCCGCAGCCGCCCGGCGGCCAGGCGGTCGCCGGCGGCGGCGCGATCGCCCTGCCCGGCCTCGTCGACCTCCACACCCACCTGCGCGAGCCGGGCCGCGAGGACGCCGAGACCGTGCAGACCGGCACCCAGTCCGCCGCCCGCGGCGGCTACACCGCCGTGCACGCCATGGCCAACACCTCGCCCGTCGCCGACACCGCCGGCGTGGTCGAGCAGGTCTGGCGGCTCGGCCTCGAGTTCGGCCACTGCGACGTGCAGCCGGTCGGCGCGGTCACCGTCGGCCTGGAGGGCAGGCAGCTCGCCGAGCTCGGCGCGATGGCCGACTCCGCCGCCCGGGTCCGGGTCTTCTCCGACGACGGCAGGTGCGTCGACGACGCGGTGCTCATGCGCCGCGCCCTGGAGTACGTCAAGGCGTTCGACGGCGTCGTCGCCCAGCACGCCCAGGAGCCCCGGCTCACCGAGGGCGCGCAGATGAACGAAGGCGTCGTCTCCGGCAGGCTCGGCCTGACCGGCTGGCCCGCGGTCGCCGAGGAGGCGATCATCGCCCGCGACTGCCTGCTCGCCGCGCACGTCGGCTCCCGGCTGCACATCTGCCACGTCTCCACGGCCGGCTCGGTGGAGATCATCCGCTGGGCCAAGTCCAAGGGCTGGAACATCACCGCCGAGGTCACCCCGCACCACCTGCTGCTCACCGACGACCTCGTCGAGCACTCGCCGGTCGGCGCCTACAACCCGATCTACAAGGTCAACCCGCCGCTGCGCACCCGCGCCGACGTCGAGGCGGTGCGCGCGGCCCTGGCCGACGGCACGATCGACATCGTCGCCACCGACCACGCGCCCCACCCGGTCGAGGACAAGGAGACCGAGTGGTCGGCCGCCGCCATGGGCATGGTGGGCCTGGAGACCGCGCTCAGCGTGGTGCAGGAGGCCATGGTGGACACCGGGCTGCTCGACTGGGCGGGCGTCGCCCAGCGCATGTCGGTCGTGCCCGCGCGGATCGGCCGCCTGGCGGGCCACGGCCGGCCGATCGAGGTCGGCGCACCGGCCAACCTCACCCTCTACGATCCGGGCGCCCGCACCCTGGTGGACCCGGCGGCCTTCGCCTCCAAGAGCCGCAACACCCCCTTCGAGGGGATGACGCTGCCGGGCCGCGTGCTGGCGACGTTCCTGCGCGGCAGGGCCACCGTTCTCGAAGGGAAGCTCACGTGACCCACGCGCTGCTCGTGCTGGAAGACGGGCGGGTCTTCCGCGGGACCCCTTACGGCGCGGAGGGCGAGACATTCGGCGAGATGGTCTTCAACACCGGCATGACCGGCTACCAGGAGACCCTCACCGACCCGTCCTACCATCGCCAGATCGTCGCGATGACCGCCCCGCACATCGGCAACACCGGCGTCAACGACGAGGACCCCGAGTCGGGCCGCGTCTGGGTCGCCGGATACGTCGTGCGCGAGCCGTCCCGCGTGGTCTCCAGCTGGCGGGCCACCGGCTCGCTCGGCGACCACCTCAGGGAGCAGGGCGTCGTCGGCATCGCCATCCCCGGCACCCGCGCCCTCACCCGCCACCTGCGCGAGCGCGGCGCCATGCGCGCGGGCATCTTCACCGCCCCCTCGGAGCCGGTCGAGGACCTGGTCGAGCGCGTCCGCCGGGCGCCCCGCATGGAGGGTTCCGACCTGGCCGCCGAGGTGGCCACCACCGAGCCCTACGTGGTGCCGGCCATCGGCGCCAAGCGGTTCACGGTGGCGGCCGTCGACCTCGGCATCAAGGGCATGACGCCGCACCGGATGGCCGAGCGCGGCTGCGAGGTGCACGTGCTGCCCGCCACCGCGATCCACGACGAGATCATGGCGGTCGGGCCCGACGGCGTGTTCTTCTCCAACGGGCCGGGTGACCCGGCCACGGCCGACGTCTCGGCGCTGCGGGGCGTGCTGGAGGCGCGGGTGCCGTTCTTCGGCATCTGCTTCGGCAACCAGCTCTTCGGCCGCGCGCTCGGCCTGTCCACCTACAAGCTGCGCTATGGCCACCGCGGGGTCAACCAGCCGGTCCAGGACGTACGCACCGGGAAGGTGGAGATCTCGGCGCACAACCACGGGTTCGCGGTCGAGGCGCCGCTCGGCGGGCCGTTCGACACGCCCTTCGGCCGGGCCGAGGTGAGCCACGTCAACCTCAACGACCGCTGCGTGGAGGGCCTGCGGCTGCTGGAGCAGCCTGCGTTCAGTGTTCAGTATCACCCTGAGGCCGCCGCGGGCCCCCACGACGCGGCTCACCTCTTCGACGAGTTCTGTGAGGTCATGGCCCGTGCCCAAGCGTGAGGACATCAGGTCCGTCCTGGTGATCGGCTCCGGGCCGATCGTGATCGGGCAGGCGTGCGAGTTCGACTACTCCGGCACCCAGGCCTGCCGCGTGCTGCGCGACGAGGGCTTCCGGGTGATCCTGGTCAACAGCAACCCGGCGACGATCATGACCGATCCCGAGTTCGCCGACGCCACCTACGTCGAGCCGATCACCCCCGAGTTCGTCGAGAAGATCATCGCCAGGGAGCGGCCCCACGCGCTGCTGCCGACGCTGGGCGGCCAGACCGCGCTCAACACCGCGGTCGCGCTGCACGAGTCGGGCGTGCTGGAGCGCTACGAGGTCGAGCTGATCGGCGCCGACTTCGACGCCATCCAGGCGGGCGAGAACCGCGAGCGGTTCAAGGAGATCGTCGCCAAGGTCGCCCGCGAGCACGGGCTCAACGCCGAGTCGGCCCGCTCGGTCGTCTGCCACACCATGGCCGAGTGCCTGGCCGCCGCCGGCGAGCTGGGCTACCCGCTGGTCGTGCGGCCCTCGTTCACGATGGGCGGCGTGGGCTCCGGGTTCGCCTACGACGAGTCCGGCCTGCGGCGCATCGCCGGCGCCGGGCTCGACGCCTCGCCGACCACCGAGGTGCTCCTGGAGGAGTCCATCCTCGGCTGGAAGGAGTACGAACTCGAGGTCATGCGCGACAAGGTCGACAACGTGGTCATCGTCTGCTCCATCGAGAACATCGACCCGATGGGCGTCCACACCGGCGACAGCGTCACCGTCGCCCCCGCGCTGACCCTGACCGACCGCGAATACCAGAACATGCGCGACGTCGCGATCGCCGTCATCCGCGAGGTCGGCGTCGACACGGGCGGGTGCAACATCCAGTTCGCGGTCGACCCGCGGACCGGCCGCATGATCGTCATCGAGATGAACCCCCGGGTGTCGCGGTCGTCGGCCCTGGCGTCCAAGGCGACGGGCTTCCCGATCGCCAAGATCGCCGCCAAGCTGGCCATCGGCTACACCCTCGACGAGATCCCCAACGACATCACCCGCGAGACGCCAGCGTCCTTCGAGCCGACCCTCGACTACATCGTGGTCAAGGTGCCGCGGTTCGCGTTCGAGAAGTTCAAGGGCGCCGACCAGACCCTGACCACCCACATGAAGTCGGTGGGCGAGGCCATGGCCATCGGCCGCTCCTTCACGGAGGCGCTGCAGAAGGCGCTGCGGTCGCTGGAGAAGAAGGACTCGTCGTTCACCTGGGCGGGCGAGGTCCCCGGCAGGCAGGAGTCGCTGGACGCCTGCCGCACCCCTCACGACGGGCGGCTGCGCACGATGCAGCAGGCCATCAGGGCGGGAGCCACCACGCGCGAGCTGTTCGAGGCCACCAGCATCGACCCGTGGTTCCTCGACCAGCTCCTCCTGCTCGACGAGGAGGCCCAGACGCTGGCCGGGGCCCCCGAGCTGACCGCCGAGGTGCTCCAGCGGGCCAAGCGCCACGGCTTCAGCGACGCGCAGATCGGCGAGATCCGCGGCATCGACGAGGCCCGCGTCCGCGACCTGCGCCACGCGCTGGGGCTGCGCCCGGTCTACAACACCGTCGACACCTGCGCCGCCGAGTTCGCCGCCCAGACGCCCTACCTCTACTCGGCCTACGACGAGGAGAGCGAGGTCCCCTTCGGCGACCGGCCGAAGGTGATCATCCTCGGCTCCGGGCCCAACCGGATCGGGCAGGGCATCGAGTTCGACTACGCGTGCGTGCACGCCTCGTTCGAGCTGTCCAGGGCCGGGTTCGAGACCGTCATGGTCAACTGCAACCCCGAGACGGTCTCCACCGACTACGACACCTCCGACCGGCTCTACTTCGAGCCGCTCACGCTGGAGGACGTCCTGGAGGTGGTGCACGCCGAGCAGCAGACGGGGCCCGTCGCGGGCGTCGTCGTGCAGCTGGGCGGGCAGACGCCGCTCGGGCTGGCCCAGGCGCTGAAGGACGCGGGCGTGCCGGTGGTGGGCACCTCGCCCGAGTCCATCCACCTGGCCGAGGAGCGCGGCGCCTTCGGCCGCGTGCTGGCCGAGGCCGGGCTGCCGGCGCCCAAGCACGGCACCGCGACCACGGTCGCCGAGGCGCTGCAGGTGGCCGAGGAGATCGGCTACCCGGTGCTGGTGCGCCCCTCCTACGTGCTGGGCGGGGCCGGCATGGCCATCGTCTACGACGACGAGACCCTGACCCGCTACATGACGGCCCAGGAGGGCGGCCATCCGGTGCTGGTCGACAAGTTCCTCGACGAGGCCGTGGAGATCGACGTCGACGCCCTCTACGACGGCTCCGAGCTCTACCTGGGCGGCGTCATGGAGCACATCGAGGAGGCCGGCATCCACTCCGGCGACTCGGCGTGCGCGCTGCCGCCCATCACGCTCGGCGGCCACGACATCAAGCGCATCCGCGCCGCCACCGAGGCCATCGCCCGCGGCGTCGGCGTGCGCGGCCTGCTGAACGTCCAGTACGCGATGTCGGCCGGCGTCCTCTACGTGCTGGAGGCCAACCCGCGGGCCAGCCGCACCGTGCCGTTCGTGTCCAAGGCGACCGGCGTGCCGCTGGCCAAGGCGGCGGCCCGCGTGATGCTGGGCAGCTCGATCGCCTCGTTGCGCGAGGAGGGCATGCTGCCCGCGTCCGGCGACGGGGGCACGCTGCCGCTGGAGGCGTCGATCGCGGTCAAGGAGGCGGTGCTGCCGTTCAACCGGTTCCGCGGCGTCGACATCGTGCTCGGGCCCGAGATGCGCTCCACCGGCGAGGTCATGGGCATCGACGAGTTCTTCGGCATCGCCTTCGCCAAGTCCCAGGCGGCGGCCTACGGCGAGCTGCCCACCAAGGGACGCGCGTTCGTGTCCGTGGCCAACCGCGACAAGCGTGCGATGATCTTCCCGGTGCGGGCGCTGGCGGACCTCGGTTTCGAGATCCTGGCCACCGAGGGCACGGCCGAGGTGCTGCGCCGCAACGGTGTCCATGCCAAGATCGTGCGCAAGCACAGCGAGGGACCCGGACCCGGAGGTGAGCCGACGAGTGTGCAAGCCATCCTGGACGGCGAGGTCGACCTGATCGTCAACACGCCGTTCGGCAGCCCGGGGCAGTCCGGCCCGCGGCTCGACGGTTACGACATCCGCACCGCCGCGGTGCTGCGCGGCATCCCGTGCATCACCACGGTCGCGGGGCTGGCGGCGGCGGCCGCGGGCATCCAGGCCATCGTGCGGGGCGATGTCGGCGTACGGTCCCTCCAGGAGCACGCGCAGGCGCTTCGGGGATAGCTCCCACGGGAGGTGAAGGAGACTGGCCGGCACACCGGTGCAGGTGACGGGCACGGTGCTGACGACGCGCCGGGTCGACGCCTACCATGCGCTGACGGTGGTGGCGCCCGGCATCGCCGAGCGCTACCGCCCCGGTCACTTCGTGTCCGTCGCGGTCGGCGGGGCGCACACGTCGATGGTGACCCGCCGGGCCCTCACCGTCCACGACGTCAAGTCCGACTACGGCGGCACGGTGGAGCTCGTCTTCACCGTGCGCGGGCCCGGCACCGCCTGGCTCGCCGAGCGCCGGGCCCGCGACACCCTCGACCTGGTCGGGCCCCTCGGGCGGCCCTTCCCGCTGCCGCGCGATCCGGTCCACTGCGTGCTGGTCGGCTCCGAGTACGGCTCGGCGGTGCTGTTCCCGGTGGCCGACGCCCTGATGGAGCGGGGTTGCCGGGTCGACTTCGTGCTCGGCGGGGCCGGGGCCGACCGGGTGTTCGGCGCGATGCGGGCCCGGCGGATGGCCGCCACCACCACGCTCACCACCGAGGACGGCTCGCTGGGGCTGCGCGGCAAGGTGACGGACGCGCTGCCGTCGGTGATCGCCGACACCCGCGCCGACGTCGTCTACGCGTGCGGGCCGATGGAGACCCTGCGGGCGGTCACCGCCGTGGCGATCGAGTTCGACATCCCGGTGCAGGTGGCGGTGGAGGAGTCGATGGCGTGCGGCATCGGGGTGTGCATGACGTGCGTGCTGCCGGTCATCGGAGACGACGGGGTGACCAGGATGCTGCGCGCCTGCGCCGAGGGCCCGGTGTTCCGGGGGGAGCGGGTGCGGTTCGAGGACGTGGGAACGATCCCGTTCGACGCCCTCGGCGCTCCCGGGGGCGGTGCTCGCCATGCGGGCTGAGTGGTGACGTGACATGTCAGTAGATATGCGTACGTTCCTGGCGCACGTGGAGCTGGCGAACCCGATCACCACCGCGGCCGGATGCGCCGCCTCCGGCCGCGAGCTCGCCCAGTTCTTCGACCTCCACCGGCTGGGGGCGCTGGCCACCCGGTCCATCACCATGGCCCCGCGCGCCGGGCGCCCGACGCCGCGCATGGCCGAGACCCCGTCCGGCATGCTCAACGCCGTCGGTCTCCAGGGGCCCGGCATCGACGCCTTCCTCGAACGCGAGCTGCCCTGGCTGGCACAGCGCGGCATCCGGACCATCGTCTCGATCGGCGGCGGCACCGTCGCCGAATACTCGGAGCTGGCCCGCAGGCTCGCCGACGCGCCCGGGGTGACCGCGCTCGAGGTCAACCTCTCGTGCCCCAACATGGAGGACCGCGGCCGGGTCTTCGCCCGCGAGGGCAGCGCCGCCGCCGAGGTCATCGCCGCCGTGCGGTCCATCATGCGCTACGACGTGCCGGTCGTCGCCAAGCTCGCGCCCGACGTGGCCGACATCGTCGCCGTCGCCCGCGCCTGCGCCGACGCGGGCGCCGACGCCCTGTCGATGATCAACAATCCGCTCGGCATGGCCATCGACACCGAGACGCTGCGGCCGTCGCTGGCCGCCGTGACCGGCGGACTGTCCGGCCCGGCCATCCTGCCGCTGGCCGTACGGTGTGTGTGGCAGGTGCACGCGGCGCTCCCCGGAGTGCCGCTGATCGGCGTCGGCGGCGTGCTGACCGGCAGAGACGCCTTCCAGCTCATCCTGGCGGGCGCCTGCGCGGTCGGGGTGGGCACCGCACTGTTCCACGACCCCTACGCGTGCCTGCGGATCGAGCGCGAGCTCGAGGACCTCCTGCGGGCCCGCGGCTTCCAGCGGCTGGCCGACGCCGTCGGCCTGGCCCACCGTCCACCGGGCGGCGCCCCCCGGCACCTGCTCGTCGACACCGAGGAGAGCTCCCCGTGACCCCCGCACCCATCGCCGTCGCCCTCGACGCTCCCGACCTGGAGACCGCCGCCAGGTGGGCCGCTCTGGTGACACCCCACGTCAGCACCGTGAAGGTGGGCCTGGAGCTCTATCTGCGCTACGGCCCCGACGTGATCGCCTCCGTGCGGGGAGCCAGCGGCGTCAGCGTCTTCCTCGACCTCAAGCTGCACGACATCCCCAACACGGTGGCCGGCGCGGCCCGGGCCGTCTCCCGGCTGCGGCCGGCCATCCTCACCGTGCACGCCACCGGCGGGCCCGCGATGATCAGGGCGGCCGTGGACGCCGCCCCCCACACGCAGATCGCCGCCGTCACGGTGCTGACCTCCCTCAGCGAGGACGACCTGGCCGCCATCGGCCTGATCGGCCCCGCCGACGACGCGGTGCGCCGCCTGGCCGCCATGTCGGTCGACGCGGGCGCGACGGCCCTGGTCTGCAGCCCCAACGAGGTCGCGGCGGTGCGCTCGGAGGTCGGCCCGGGCATCAGCCTCATCACGCCGGGAGTGCGTCCCGCCGGCGCCGACGCTCAGGACCAGGCCCGGGTCGCCACTCCCGAACAGGCCCTCGCCGACGGCGCCGACCTGCTGGTGATCGGCCGCCCCATCACCGCCTCGCCCGACCCCGGAGCCGCGGCCGCCGCCATGGCCGCCGCTCTCAGGCGCACGGGAACGCCTTCCTGACGGCGCGTCCCGCTCGCCGTACAAGATCGAATGATGTCACAACCCGGGCGATAACGCGACGTGCGAGCGTGCCGGGCCGGGGTTTGGGACACAGGTCGGCGGGCGGTTTCGGACAGGGACGCGCGGCCGGCATGTGATCTTCGTCCACTTCGGCGCGGCTTCGGATCGCCCGGAGCGAAGCGGGAAGTGAGGGCGTTTTGATCAGCAGGCCGTAGTTTTACCTATACGGAGAGCGACGAAGTAGATTTTGTCGCGAGAGAAACCGCTCTTGACGTTGCTTAGGGGGCGATGACCAGCTAGTTTCCCTTCCCGTCCGAGTACATCGACAGAAATTCGAGGTGACCCGGCGTGGCTCTTCCTCCCCTGACCCCTGAGCAGCGCGCCGCAGCCCTGGAGAAGGCTGCCAAGGCCCGTAAAGAGCGTGCCGAGGTCAAGAACCGGCTCAAGCATGGCGCGGTTTCTCTGGCTGAGGTGCTCAAGGATGGGCAGACCGACGACGTCATCGGCAAGATGAAGGTGTCGGCCTTGTTGGAGTCGCTCCCCGGCGTGGGCAAGGTCCGCGCCAAGCAGCTCATGGAGCGGCTCGCCATCGCCGAGTCCCGCCGCGTGCGGGGTCTCGGCGCGAACCAGAGGGCCTCCCTCGAGCGCGAGTTCGGTGGCAACGAGAGCTAATCTCGGTTCCACACGAACACGCGGGTTCAACGGGGGGTAGGAAGTGACCGACAGGTCCAGGTCCGGCAGTGCAAGGGCCCATGAGGCAGTCGGATCAGGAGCGCAGGTCGGCGACTTCCTCCCCTCGCGAGACAGACGGCTGACGGTCCTGTCGGGGCCGTCCGGCGTAGGCAAGTCCACGGTCGTCGCCGAGCTCCGGCGGGCACACCCCGAGGTGTGGCTGTCGGTCTCGGTGACCACCAGGCGGCCCCGGCCCGGCGAGGTGCACGGGGTCCACTACTTCTTCGTCGACGGTGAGGAGTTCGACCGGCTGGTCGAGTCGGGTGAGCTGCTCGAGTGGGCGGAGTTCGCCGGCAACCGGTACGGCACGCCCCGGCACGCCGTGCTGGACAGGCTCGCCGCCGGGGTGCCCACGCTGCTGGAGATCGACCTCGAGGGCGCCCGGCAGGTGCGGCGCAGCATGCCCGAGGCCCTGCTGGTGTTCCTGGCCCCGCCGAGCTGGCAGGAGCTGGAGAAGCGGCTGCGCGGCCGGGGCACCGAGCCCGAGGACGTCATCGCCCGCCGCCTGGAGGCCGGCCGGATCGAGATGGCGGCCGAGAAGGAGTTCGATCTCACCCTGGTCAACACGGATGTGAAAGACGTGTGCCACCGGCTGATAGCCTTGATGACTGACCCTCTGGGGGTCACGACAACCACCAACCGAGAGGTCTGACAATCGTGGCAGGCATTGCCCCGGTCGCTGAGGGGATCACCAACCCGCCGATCGACGCGCTGCTCGACATCGTCGACAGCAAATACTCCCTGGTGATCATGGGTGCCAAGCGGGCCCGCCAGATCAACGCCTACTACTCCCAGCTCGGCGAGGGCCTGCTCGAATACGTCGGGCCGCTGGTCGAGACGCACGCCCAGGAGAAGCCGCTCTCGATCGCGCTGCGCGAGGTGTCCGAGGGGCTGCTCAACGCCGAGCCCATCGAAGGCGCGGTCTGACCGTTTCGATGAAGGTCGTCCTTGGCGTCACCGGGGGCATCGCCGCCTACAAGGCGTGTGAGCTCCTGCGCCTGTTCACCGAGTCGGGGCATCAGGTCCGGGTCGTCCCGACCCGTGCGGCCCTGAGGTTCGTGGGCGAGCCCACCTGGGCGGCCCTGTCGGGCAATCCGGTGGCGACCGACGTCTGGGACGACGTGCACGAGGTGCCCCATGTGCGGATCGGCCAGAACGCCGACCTCGTGGTGGTGGCGCCCGCGACCGCCGACACGCTGGCCAAGGCGGCCCACGGGCTGGCCGGTGACCTGCTCACCAACACGCTGCTGACCGCGCGGTGCCCGGTGGTGTTCGCCCCCGCGATGCACACCGAGATGTGGCAGCACCCCGCGACCCGCGCCAACGTCGCGACGCTGCGCGAACGCGGCGCCCTGGTGATCGACCCCGCCGTCGGCCGGCTCACCGGCGCCGACACCGGTCCGGGCCGGCTGCCCGACCCCGCCGAGATCTTCCAGGTCTGCCTGCGCGTGCTGCGCGGGGCCCCACACGACCTGACCGGCCGCAAGATCGTCGTCTCCGCGGGCGGCACCCGCGAGGCCATCGACCCCGTCCGCTACATCGGCAACCGCTCCTCCGGGCTGCAGGGCTACTCCCTGGCCCGCACCGCCGTCGCGCGCGGAGCCGAGGTCACCCTGGTCGCCGCCAACGTCACGCTGCCCGACCCCGCCGGAGCCACCGTGGTCCGGGCCGAGTCCACGGCCGAGCTGCGGGAGGCGGTGCTGGCCGCCGCCGCCGGCGCCGACGTGGTGGTCATGGCCGCCGCCGTCGCCGACTTCCGGCCCGCCACGCGGCACGACTCGAAGATCAAGAAGACCGACGGCGAGCCCGAGGCCATCCGGCTGACGAAGAACCCCGACATTCTGGCCGAGCTGGGCGAGCAGCGCAGGGCCGCCCGGGCCGAGGGCGCCGGGCACCCGCGGGTGATCGTCGGATTCGCCGCCGAGACCGACGACGTGCTGGCCAACGGCCGGGCCAAACTCGCCCGCAAGGGCTGCGACCTGCTCGTCGTCAACCAGGTGGGCCCCGGCCTCGCGTTCGGCACCCCCGACAACGCCGCCACCGTGCTCGCCGCCGACGGCGACGCGGTTCAGGTGAAGCGCGGCCCCAAGGACGATGTGGCCGACGCCGTCTGGGACCTGGTGGCCGCCCGCCTCGCCTGACGTTCGTACACGTCCGTTACCACATCACGTGTTGCAACGCCCCCGTACGCCTGCGGATACTTGGCGCGAAGGGGGACGGAATGCCGGTGAGTTCCGCTGTCAGAGACCGTTGCAAGACACTGCTGGGCGATCACGAAGAGATCAGCTACGTCTTTCCGGCGTTGTCGGTGGGGCCTCGGGGAGCCGCCGACTTCCTGATCGTCGTCACCGGCCGGTCCATCTCGGTGCTGGCCACCAAGATGCTCCAGAGAGACCGTCCGGTCGCGATCTACGCGATCTTCCCGCGCCATACCCGCCTCGGGCCGATCCTGCAGGCGCCGGGGCCGGTCATCGAGCTGGGATCGCTGGCGTTCGAGTTCGACGAGGAGTACGCCGCGGTGGTCGCCGCGGCCGACGCCGAGATCTTCGCACCTGAGACGTTGCCGCCCGATCCGCTGCCCGACCTGTGAGGCACGCCGTGATTCGGCCAGTTTCGCGACAGGGCGCCGGGTAGGGCTAGACTTCGGGAGGCCCTGGCCTGTCCGACCGCCGGAGCCGCAATCCGTCAGCAGCCGCTGCATGAGGAGCCACTGAGTTGTCACGTCGCCTGTTCACCTCCGAGTCGGTCACCGAGGGCCACCCGGACAAGATTGCCGACCAGATCAGTGACGCGATTCTCGACACCATGCTCAAAGACGATCCCAAGAGCCGGGTCGCCGTCGAGACGATGATCACTACCGGCCAGGTCCACGTCGCAGGCGAGGTGACGACCGAGACCTACGTCGACATTCCGGGTGTCATCCGGGAGAAGATCCTGGAGATCGGTTACGACGCCTCCCACAAGGGTTTCGACGGCGCCTCGTGTGGCGTGTCGGTGTCCATCGGGGCGCAGTCGCCCGACATCGCCCAGGGGGTCGACGACGCCTACGAGCACCGCGTCGACGGCGACGGCGACGAGCTGGACCGGCAGGGCGCCGGTGACCAGGGGCTGATG